>CAZLYW010000040.1:0-10916 GCA_964563915.1 uncultured Candidatus Peribacteria bacterium
TTGGCATCAACCACAACGGGGATCCTGCGCGGTTCCGTACCATGCTGCGCGCGTTCCGCGATGCAGGTGCGGATGCGGTGAAGGTGCAGATCATTGACGCCGCGAAGAGCTACACGCGGTCATCTCCGTCGTACGATATTTTCAAGCGCGTGGAATTTGATCTCCCGACATGGCATGCGCTCGTTGCCGAGGCGCGGTCACTCGGTGTGACGCTCTTCTCGACGTTCACCGAACCGGATGCGCTCGCGCTCGTTGCGGAATTCGATCTCCCCGCGGTGAAGGTGTCCTCTGGGAACGTGACGAACACACCGCTCCTCCGCGCGATCGCGGCAACCGGAAAGCCGGTCATCATGTCCACCGGCTTGAGCTACTTGAGCGAGGTGGATGAAGCGGTACGCGAGCTGGAATCCCACGGGTGCACGGAACTCGCTATCCTCCAGTGCACGTCGCTGTATCCGACGGCACCGAGTGACGTGAACCTCCGCACGTTCGTGACCCTCCGCCACGCATTTCAGTACCCGATCGGATTCTCTGACCACACCGTTGGGACCGCGTGTGCGGTGGCCGCGGTGGCGCTCGGGGCACGGATCATCGAGAAGCATGTGACGCTCGATAGATCACTCCCCGGTCCGGACCATCATTTTTCTGCAACGCCGGAGGAACTGGCCGGATTCGTGCGCCATATCCGTGAGGTGGAGGCGGCGCTCGGGACGTCACGGAAGCAACCGAGCACCGCGGAATTGCCGGAGCGTACGAAACTGCAGCGCGTGCTCATTGCGTCGCAGCCCATTGCAGAAGGAGCATGCTTCACCGCGGAGAATGTGATCGCGAAGCGGTCGGGAGTCGACGGTCTCGCGCCGCGAGCGTACGATACGATCATTGGTCAGCGGGCAGCGCGCGCGATTCCGGCAGACACAACGATTACGTTCGATGCCGTTGCGTGGGCGCACGCGGAGTCCGTACGTATACGATCGTGAGATGTATGCACCGAATCCTCCTTACGTGTTCTGGTAACGCGGCGGCGCGCATGTTTGCGCGTGATTTTGTCACGCGCAGCGATGTCACGGCATTGTTTGTGGATGCGAATCCATCTACGCGGCTCACACTCGCCACGGATGCATTCGCGCAGGTCCCCTCCGGCAGCGATCCACGCTTCGTCGATCGTCTCCTCGCTATCGCGACTGCGGAGCACATCGAGATGATCATCCCCGGAGGAGATGAGGACGCGTTCGCGCTCATGCGCGCTCGCGATCGTTTTCGCGATGCCGGGATTACGATCACCGTGCAGGATGACACGTTTCTTCCAATCCTCCAATCAAAGTCCTCATGCTACGCGGCGCTTTCCGCTCGCGGGTTCCCCGTTCCGTCCCATCGCGTCGTGCGGACGGCTGCGGATCTCGACGCGGCGCTCGAGGAGTTTGGATACCCCGATCGTCCGATGCTCATGAAACCAGATGCAGCACGCGGAGGATACGGCGTCTGCGTCGTCGCGGGGTCACCGCGTGCGTGCACGGAAGCGATGCCGGTGTACAATCGTGAGCTGGCCGTGCAGCTCCTCGATGGAACGACCGCGTACCTCTGCATGCCGTACTACGTGGGTACCATCCACGACGTAGACGTTCTCACGTACGCGAACGGCGAACGATTCTTCGGTGCGCGACGGCGGTTCACGAACGTGACGAAGCTCTTTTCGGGAAACGCATTTTCGTCCAACCCCGCACTCCTCGCCTTCGCGCGTCAGTGCATCGCGGCGCTCCCCACGAGATACCTCCTCGACCTCGACATCCTCGTGACCGAAGTGGGCGAGACCATCCTCCTCGAGATGAACCCGCGTCCGAGCGGGAGCACGGTGTCTTATCTTCCGTACGGCATCAACCTCTACCACGTGCTCGCGAAGTCATACCTCGATGGCGTGCATCTCCCGGTGACCGCTCCTCCGGATGGTGCGGAAGCGATCGTCTTATACGACATGGCTACCCGTACGCCGAAACTCGCCCCCGCGTATGTCACCGCAGGTACTCATCGCTGAAGGCATTGCGGACGTTGGACGGGACATCCTCGCAGGCGCGGGGGTGACGGTGGTTGCGTCCAATGATGCGTACGATCCGCAGGCGATCGTGGGGTTGATTGTCCGGAGCGTGTTTCGTGTGGACCGAGCGACGTGTACACGTTTCCCGAATCTTCGCGTCGTCGCGAAGCTCGGAACCGGCATGGACAACATTGATGAGGCGGTGTGTCATGCGGCGGGCATCGCGGTGCTGAGTGCTCCGGGGATGAATTCGATTTCGACGGCGGAGTTCATCGTCACCCAGATTCTCGCACTCTGGAAGAACGCGTACGAGATTCATGATCGCGTGCGTCAGCGCGACTACCGTCGTGCAGTGTACCACGGTCGCGAGCTCGCCGGTATCGTGGTGGGTCTCATTGGGTATGGGAGCGTCGGGAAGCACGTCGTGGAGCGTCTCCGTCCATTCGTGCGAGAGGTTCACGTTTTCGATCGCGCGCAGGCGAGTAGGAGCGCCATCAATGTTGGCAATGTGCGGTTCGTCACGGGAATCGAAGACCTCCTCCCAGCGTGTGATGTCCTCATCCTTGCGACGACGCTCGCGGGCAACGAGCACATGGTTGATACTGCGTTCCTCGCGCACGTACGACCCAATGTTCTGTTGGTGAATATGGCGCGTGGCGGACTCGTGGACGAGGCGGCGCTCTTCGAGTTTCTCCGGACACACCCCGATGCGCGGTATGCGACAGACGTCGTCACGCATGAGCCGGATTACACATGCGCACCGGAGAAGCAGTCGTATCGGAATCCACTCCTCGCGCTCTCGAATGTCACCTATACGCCGCACATCGCTTGCCTCACGCCGGAGTGTCAGGAACGCATCGCCGTGACGATCGCTCGGCGCGTCGCCGATGCACTCATGGCGCATGCGGTGCACGCAGCAGAGCGGCGAGCGGTGTTGACCGTATGATGCCCACCACGCCCCGGACAGTCCTCGTTGTTGCCGCGCATCCTGATGACGAGGTGCTCGGCTGTGCGGGCACGGTTGCGAGATGGGTGCGCGAGGGTGCGACCGCACACACGCTCATCCTCGGCGAGGGGGAGACCTCGCGCTACGCGACGCGTGCGGCGGGACTCGCGCAGCAGCACGCGCTCGTGGGGCTCCGGGCCGCAGCGCAGGGCGCAGCGGCAACGATCGCTGCGACATCTGTCCGCGTCCTATCGTTTCCGGACAATCGTTTCGACACGGTGCCGCTCTTGGATCTCGTGAAAGCAGTCGAAGTAGTGGTCGCGGATGTTCGGCCGGACGTGGTGCTCACGCATCATCGTGGCGATCTCAACGTCGATCATCGTCAGACGTTCGCGTCGACCCTCACCGCCTGCCGCCCACTACCGGAGTCGTCCGTCTGCACGATTCTCTCATTTGAAACCCCCTCGGCGACGGAGTGGGGGGCCTCAGTGAATTTTACGCCGACCTATTTTGTGAACATTTCGAAAACGCTCGCGGAGAAAATCGAGGCGCTCCGACAGTACGATCGGGAAATGCGTCCATTCCCCCACCCACGATCGTATGAGGCAGTCACACATCTTGCCGCCTGGCGTGGCGCGACGATCGGGGTCCCCGCCGCCGAGGCGTTCGAGGTTGTCCGTGCGATTGCGTGATGCGATGCCATACGAACGGATGGGGGTTTTCTTCGAAGTGGAGTTGGAGTTTACGTGTGTTGGTGATCGGCGTGCCGTGTGAACGGGGGGGAACATGCAATCGTTTCCCAGGAATCCTCGTAGTGTCGTGGAGGCGTTCTCCTCGGGCATTGTGTGCGGGTGCATCGGTTTGTTGAGGTGTATGAAGGCATTTTCTGTAGGTGGCGATCCGATCATCGGGGTTGGGATAGATAGTGAATCCCTTTCTCGTTTTCTCGATAAACCGTTTGTAGAGCATGCGCAGTTCTATCAACAAATTTTCACCGAACAAGAAATCAATTACTGCTTACACCAAGTACGTCCGTATCAGCATTTTGCGGCGCGGTACTGCGCGAAGGAAGCATTTATCAAAGCACTTCCAAGTAAGGTAGTTGACTACCGTACTATCGAGGTTCGTCATGATGCGGAAGGGAGACCGACGATTGCGTGGGGAGGTGTCGATGTGTTCCTCTCGCTTGCGCATGATGACAGCAAGGCGCTCGCATCCGTGATCATCACCAAGAGCAAAGATCAAGCTGTGAAAGCACCAATTGCGCCACCCAATACTCGGGAGGTTATCGAGGGTCGGAGAGTACTACTGCAACCCATAACACCACAAGAGATTACCGCAACGTATCTTTCTTGGTTAAATGATCCGAGCATCAATGAATTTCTCGAAGTTCGACACAAGAAGCAGATGACCGAAGATATCATCACGTACATCAACACAGTTCGAGCAGATCCGGAACGGGAAGTATTCGCGATTTTTCTTAGCGGAGAACATGTCCACGTAGGAACCGTGGCGATTACGAGTTACGATCAGTACAACAAAGTCGCCACGTACGGTCTGATGATTGGAGAAAAAAGCGCACAGATGATGGGTGTGGGCGCAGAGGCGAGTGTACTAATAATTGAATACCTTTTTCAGTACCGCGGTGTTCGGAAAATTTCCGGAAAGATTTTGGCTAAGAATGAACGATCCTGGAGGTCGAGCGAATCCATTGGCTTCCAGCGCGAAGGAGTTTTGAGGGCGCAGAGCATACTCGCATCGGGGGAGACCGATGATCAGTACGTCTACGGTTTACTCGCGAGTGAGTGGGGACGCGTTCGTCAGAGATCCCTAAATATTCTACAGGATATGAACGTGCGGCCATCCACGATCGAATCTCGAGAGATCGGAACGCCAGCAACTGTTCCGCCCATTTCACGTGCCGTTTCACGGATCGGGCAGGCAGTATCGGTGCGATACAACATGAAAGTGTACGATCTCCAACGTGGCGGCAACGACGTGATCGTCCTCTCCCTCGGGGAATCCTTCTTCGATATTCCATTGCTCTCTTTCCATGCACTAAAAAATTGGGAAAAAGGATACCACTACTCAAGCTCGCGGGGGGTGCCGGAACTTCGAAATAAGATCAGCAATTACTACGAAAAGGAGTACCGCGTCCCTTCCGATCCGGACTCTGAGGTGCTCATCAGCGCTGGCTCGAAGGTGATCCTCTACATGATCATGAGCACGATCCTCAATCCGGGTGATGAGATCATTGTTTTGGAGCCAGCGTGGGTGAGTTATCACGAGCAAATACGACTCTGCCACGGCGAACCAGTCATGGTTCCATACGATGAGGACGTGGGACGTCTCCACGCGTATGTGACCCCCAGAACACGTGCGATTATTATCAACAATCCGAACAATCCGAGCGGAAAAGTGTACTCCGAGCAAGAGTTGCGCTGCCTCTACGAGACCGCAAAGGCGCACAACCTGTACGTCATCTCCGATGAGGCGTACAGCGATTTCATCGGCGAGGAGCCCTTCCTCTCAATCGGTCTCCTCGATGTGCGTAAGGAGCGGGTGTTCATTGTGAATTCGCTATCGAAGAATTTTGGGATGTCTGGTTGGCGGATTGGGTATGTCATATCCAACCGGCACCTCATTGATCAACTGTTCAAAGTGAATCAACATCTCATGACGTGTCCGACCACACTCATTGAGTACTACATGGCAGAATATTTTGACGAAGTGCTGCGTGTCACAAAGCCCCAGATTCAAGCAGTTGTTCAAAAGCGTAGGCAGGTCGCTCGGTTTATGGATGGGATCGGATTGCAATATTTGTCCGGAAGCGGTACATTCTATTTCATGGTTTCGATTGCCCGATCGAAGCTCTCCTCGGAGGCATTCGCCGACATGCTGCTGGATGCGTACCACGTTGCCACAGTTCCGGGTATTGGGTATGGTCAATCGCTCGATCGGTTTTTAAGGGTTGGGGTCGGCACGGAGTCAATGGAAAGAATTCAACAGGGGCTTCGAACCATACGTGAGTGCATTGAGCGTACGTCATCGTGAGCGACGAGGTATACATATGTGCGATGATCATGCCATTCAGAGAGCGATCATGGAAATTGTTCAAAAGATTTCTCATCTCGCTCTTGAGGAGGGCGCAGAGGAACTCCTCGTCATGGATTACATGGAACGAGGTATGCTCGATTCTTTTCAAGTCCTCGATTTTATCACGCAGCTCGAGCAGATGTTCTCTATAAAATTTTCAACCGCTCACTTATCATCGGACGCATTCCATACGCTCAAGGGTGTGTGTGCACTCGTGGTGCAGCTGGTGCGAGAGAAACAGCGGGAACAATGGTCGTCGCAATTTTCCTCTCCTTCAAACACATGATATCCGTCCAAGGTCAACCGGAGAGCGCAGTGGAGTCAAATGCGCACCGTTTGGTGAATGTATGCGGCCAGCTTCGCTCGAACGAACGGGCCCTCATCATCGCTGATGCAACCACGCAGGGGGTTGGAGATCTCCTGTTGCGCTACGCGCAGGCCGTGACGCCGAATGCATGTCTCATGACCGTCGCTTCGCGCAGCATGCACGGCATGGAACCACCGGACGACATTGCACGTGCAATGCGGGATGCGGATGTGATCTTCGGAGTGACGAAGAGTTCCATGGCGCACACCACCGCTCGGGTCAATGCCACCGATGGTGGTGCACGCTATTTGAGTTTGGCGGACTACTCTCTCGAACAGCTCGCGCGTCCATCGCTCACCGTAGATTTTTTTCATTGGGGTAAGGTTGCGAAACGATTGAAGGATCTTTTTGATGCCGCGGCGAGCATTCGAGTGAAAACGAAAAGGGGCACCGACGTAACCGTGTACTGCGGGGGACGAAAGGCAAATTTTTGTCCCGGCTTTTGTGCAAATCCCGGATCCATGAGCTCACCACCGGACATCGAGACGAACATCTCACCTTTGGAAACGGAAAGCGAGGGAGTTATCATCGCGGATGGGAGCATTCCGTGCGAGGCGATCGGGCTGCTGGTGGAGCCCATTACTCTCGTCGTTGCGCATGGGAGCATCGCGTCGATTGATCAGAGGAAACGGCAGGGGCGGATTCTGAGCGCACTGTTCGATGCGTATCCTCCGAATGCCCGCGTTCTCGCGGAGTTCGGCGTAGGATTGAATCCCAAGGCGGAACTCCGAGGGTTCATGCTCGAGGATGAGGGGTGCCTGGGAACGATTCATTTTGGATTTGGATCAAACGCGACGGTTGGCGGGATCAATGCCGTACCCTTTCATTTGGACGTCGTTGTTTGTGCGCCGACGGTTTGGGTGGATACGGAGTGCATCATGAATGGCGGAAAACTCGTGGAGGGATTTGGTGGAAATACGGCCTGATTGGATATCCAGGCATGGATTCCCCGATCGAACATGTGGAAAAGTTCCGCGAGACGTTCTCCGTGCACAGAGACCGTGTATTTGTCGTTGAGGGAGCGAGTGGACAAACGTATACGTATGGAGATGTGGAAGACGGTGCGCGCACGGTGGCTGCGTGGTTGCGTCAGCGGGGTATCGCGCAGGGTGATCGGATCGCTGTGGTGCTACCAAATTGCGTCGAGTATGTTTACGTGCATTTTGCGGCCACATTTTTAGGAGCGTTGCTCGTGCCTATCCACTACCGGTGGACGGATGATGAAATAGAGAAGGTTATCGCAGTTGCCAAACCAGCCGCAGTAATTACCACTGATGCCATCAAGCTGCGGATGGGGGACGGTGCATTCGCAGGAATCAGGAACATCATTTCGATAAACATTGAGGAAGAGTCTCTCCAATTTTTTCTTAACAGGATTGCTCCGTTGCCGCGTCATGCGTTCGCGCGAGTAACGGACGACGACCCGTTTATCATTAGTTACACATCGGGAACAACCGGTCGACCAAAGGGGGTGATTATTCAGTACAAAAATTTAGTCCAAAACGGTACACTATTCATCCGTGAGATGGGCATCAAGGAAACCGATCGTTTCTATTGCGCACTTCCATTCATGTACATGGGGGGCTGGTACAACCTCATGTCTATTCCGTTTTTGGCCGGAGCAAGTATCGTACTCCCTCAGGAAACTGGTTCGATGTTTTTTGTTTATTACTGGAGCGAAGTGGCGCGGTACCATGTCAATGTGTTGTGGCTGGTACCAAGCATGATGGCCATGCTCCTCAAGCTCCAGCATGAGGAAGGGGTATATGCGTACGCACGTCAGCACATCCGTCTCGCCATCGTCGGAACGGCACCGCTCCTTCGTGGATTGAAGCAGTCGTTTGAACACGTGTTCGGTTTTCCTCTGTATGAGAATTACGGTTTATCCGAAACGTTTTTTTTGTCTCTGAATTCACCTTTATATACGCAGCAGAGAGGCGTCGGGAAAATTTTTCCAAGTTGTCGAGTGGAAATTGTTGGTAAGAATGGAGAACGATGCGAGCCGAATGCGGAGGGAGAGATCGTGGCGGAAAGTCCCTTCGCTGCGCCGGGGTATGATGGCGATGCGCAGGATGCATTGTTGCGGAATGGTCGTGTGTATACCGGTGATGTTGGTTTCCTTGATCGTGAGGGGTATCTTTTCGTTACGGGTCGGCAGAAAGACATCATTATCAAGGGTGGGGTGAACATCAGTGGTCGAGAAGTTGAAAATGTTCTGAGCGAGCATCCTTCTGTAGAAGAAGTTGCGGTGGTTGGCGTTCCGGATGCGATGAGCGGTGATGAGGTGGCTGCGGCGGTCACTATTCGAAAACCCGTCTCCCCAGATGAAATTCGGCAGTGGTGCGCGCATCGATTGGCGTCATTTAAGGTTCCAAAGCACGTATTTGTGGAACAAGCGTTACCGAAAAGTGTTACCGGAAAAATACAGAAACACATTGTACGAGAGGAGATGATGAAGAAACTACGTACGTAGTGCGATAATTCGATTGGACTCCCGTCAATAAGCGTATCCGAGTACCATGGGGCTGTTTCCCGTCGATATCTTTGCGGTGAAGAAACATGGCGTGGCCAAATGGCAGCGCGATTTTTTTTGGCCGATTTCCGATCAGGAGTTTGTCTCTCTCTATGACGGCATAGAATGGGTGTGGCGCGATTTGATTACCACGTCGCGGCCGGCGACATCATCGGTGCTCCTTCATGCGAGAGCATTGCCGATCGAGTTGTGCCACTTTTTACAGGCCATTCAAGTCATTGAACGCGTTCGGAATAGGGGATTGCACCCGGTGTGCTCAAGTAGTACTCGATGGTACTCTCGATTGCTGAATCATCCTAGCGAGAAGGGGCAGATAGGTGTTTCTCGAGTTACCAAAAAAAGGGGACACATGATAAAGAAGGTATTGTTGTGGGGGAAAAAAAGAGTACGTGAAATGCAGTGCAATGTTTTTCATGCTCTCCCCAATCCTGCTCGAAATAGCGGGAGAGTTTGCGTGTTTGGCGCTCCCCAGGGGATGGTAAAAAAATACCTAAGGAAACTTCCGAACTGGATCACCGTCACCTATCCTGCGGATTGGATCGATGGCATTCAACGGATTGATACTTCTCCCATGTTCCATCGAGAGCTACAAGAGACGACGAAAAAATTTTTCGAAGCACTGCGTGGAATCGCAGCAAGGCACTCCATCTCACTCTCTAGGGATGATGAAGCGTATCTTCTCTCTACGATCGAGAATGAGGTCGAGAAATCAGCACGGCTCCTTGAACAGGTACGAGAAAAGATGCGCTCGCGTACCATCACGCATTTTGTGGCACCGAACCTTCGATCTCCGATACCATGCGCGATTGCCATTGTAGTGAAGGAGCAAGGAGGAAGAGTCACGAGTTTTACGCATGGTGGTCTCATTGGTTTGTTCCGATCCCCGACGATGTCAATGTCAGAATTCGCAATATCGGATGAGTTCGTGATGTACACTAAAGGGTGCGGTTCTCTATTCGAGAAAATATTGAGTCATAAGCCACCACCCTTTAACAATCAGGTGAGGTTTGTGAGTGGCGACAGCGAGTTCTATTATCATTTGTGGCGAGCGCATGAGAAAGAGCAAACGCCCCGTTCTGTGCGCAAGGTGATGCTCATAGGATGTCCCCAAAACATATGGAGAAAGCCGCAAGCGTCGGCCTCGTTGGGATTTATGCAACTCGATTTCGAACTGCAGGTTTGTGATCTCTTACATCAGGCAGGGTATGAGGTGCTGTATAAGGCGCACCCGGATCGCAGAAAGGAAATCGATGGTATTTTTGATAAAAAAGCAACGATAGTCACCGGATATCTAGAAGAGGCTATGCATTTGCCGGATGCCATTGTATTCGGTGGCATCAGAACCTCCGCGTTCCCTGTGGCCATCTGTACGAATAAGCCGATTATTGCTTTCATGCTCGATAAAGAGTTTCCTCCCCCGTTTCCAGAAGCGATGGAATTACTGAAGAAGCGATGTCAATTTATATACACGCATTTTGATGCAAAGAACCGTATTGAATTTGACCGGCGCAATTTGTTGCGTGCATTGGAGAGGACGCCAAGCATGCCGGATATGGAATTTGCCCACACATATCTCTTTCCATGAGTATGGGATTGAAAATTTTGATTGCCTGCTCGAGTGTGGGTACATCGTGGATGGCATCGATGCTTCGATCGAGGCCAAAAAACTTGTGGAGCTAAAATTAAACAAACGCCTCGAGCTTATGGGACGGGCAACCCTGAGACACCTTTCACCGGATGCGACGATGCTTCCGTACGAAGATAGTACATTCGATTATGGTACCTGTCTCAGCGTTCTTTCGCTCCTTGGATCGAAGACGAGGGCTCAGCATTTATTGAGTGAGTTTGTCCGTGTTATGAGGCCATGCGCGAAGTTAATCATTGACGTTAATGGACCGAACAGCGATTTTGCGCATTACGCGACTTCGAGAGGAAATGATATCTA
>CAZLYW010000041.1:0-10905 GCA_964563915.1 uncultured Candidatus Peribacteria bacterium
CCCATGTCCTACGGCTCCTACTCCGGCGCGGGCGGCAAGGAGAAGATCACCTGGGACAAGCTCTCCACCTCAAGTTACTACCAGATCATCCAGTCTGACGTCACCGTCGCATTTCCGTGGATCGCCGCCATTCTCCTCGAGTTGTGATCCCCATTGTCACCCCGAGTAGAAATTGCCGCAGCAATTTCATACGAGGGGCTTTACACGCGAGTCGCCTTCTCTATACTCCCGCACTGTTTATCGTTCCCATGAGATGAAGAAACGTCCGCCCCACAGGGGCCTTAGGCCGGACTCCAAGAAACGTCACACCATCGGTCACCCGGTCAACACGCGCTACATGCGCGACCGGTGGAGCACATTCCTCACCCAAACCAAGGACGGCGTTCTGATGGTCGAAGGCGTCCGGATCGACGACATCGTGAAGAAGTACGGCACGCCGCTCTACATCATGGTGGAAAGCGAAATCCGCGACCGGCTGCGGCGCTTCAAGAAAACCTTCGGGCCGGGGATCAGTCTCCAGTACGCGGTCAAGTGCAACAGTAACCTCGCGATCCTTCGCATTATTCGGGAAGAAGGCTTCGAGCTCGATTGCTCAAGTGTAGGAGAATTGATCCTGGGTCTCCTCGCGGACTTCAAGCCGCGCCAGCTCGTCCTCACGAATCTGTTCAAAGCCGAACAGGATCTCTACTTCGCCGCAAAGATGGGCATTCAGGCAATCACCGCGGACTCCATCGAGGAAATCGAGCACATCGCCGCGACGGCGAAGAAATTGAAGAAGCACATCCGCATGCTCATCCGCGTGAATCCCATGATCGAAGTCGGTACCTGGTCCACCCGCGGCAACAAGTACGGCATCCCCATCGGTTACATCGATCGGGCTGTGGATCTCGCCGTCCGGAGTCCGTACGTGGATTTCGACGGGTTTCACTTCTTCGGAGGGTACGTCTACCAGTCGCGCGTCTTCAAAGCCGTGGCACGCATCCTCGTGAAGCTCATCAAGCGCTGCCAGGAGCGAGGCATCCGTGTCCGACGCCTGGATATGGGTGGCGGTTTCCCTGCAGCCATCGGGGACGAGTACGCCTTCCCCATTGAAGAGATGGAGGACTTCCCCGCATACTTCCAACGTTTGATGGATTCTAGCGGCCTTCCTCCGCTCGAACTGATCTTCGAGCCAGGGAAGAGCATCGTCCTGAATGCGGGAATCGGCTTGATGAAGGTGATCGCTCGCAAGCGCCTGGGCGTCAAGAAACGCATGGTGAACGTCGACGGGTCCAGTTACAACTTCGTTCCCGACACACTCGTTCAGGGAGCCATCAGAGTGGAAGATGGTGGGTTGCGCTACGACGTCCTCCCGGCTACACAGATGAATGCTCCGCGCATTCATACGGTGACCATCGGCGGAAATACCTGCGACTGCTGGGATGTGATGGCGCGGAACGTGGAGTTGCCCAAGATGCGCGTGGGCGACACCGTCGCCATTATGGACGTGGGGGGATATGCGCAAGTGCTGGCCAACAACTTCAATACCATCAAGCGCGCATCCGTCATCATGATCGGTCCCGACGGGACGACGACGCTGATACGGCGGCGCGATCGCTACAGCGAAATGTTCGGGCCGGAACTCGATGTCTTGAAGCTCGCCGGCCCGGATGAACTCGAGAAGTACAACAATATCTACAGAGTGAACATCGACGAAATCTGGCGCGGCGGTGGCATGACGGCATTTGAGAAGAAGAAGCGGACTCATGGGAATGGAAATGACAACGGTCGCATGCAGAAGGCATTCGAGACGCTCGAGCGGCAGCACAACGTGAGCGCTGGGAAAGGGAAAGCGAAGGCGGCTGTGGGTGGGACGCCGTAGCGCATGATACAATGGCCGCATGGATGATCTGGATGCTGCTTTGTTGGACGAAATGCTGAATGAGCGGCTCCCCAATGGTCAGCTACCGAGCATCGATGCATTGCTACAGGTATTGCGAGTCCCGGAACAATCGGACCCTTTACTGTTGAAATATCTTGCACGTCGCCCAAGCCTAAAAAAATTCCTCGAAGAATGTATGAATCCTCAAAATTCTTAAGCTTCTGTGAAGCGTCGCTCCACCTCCTTCCAGTTCACGATATTCCAAAAAGCCTTCAGATACTCCTGCCGCTTGTTCTGATACTTGAGGTAGTACGCGTGCTCCCATACGTCGACCCCGAGGATCGGTACGACGCCTCTCATCATCGGTGAATCCTGATTCGGTGAACTTTCCACGTTCAACTTTCCTCCTGAGCCTGCCGAAGGATCCACTGAAAGCCATGCCCACCCCGATCCGAATTGATTGACTGCCGTTTCCTCGAACTTCTTCTGGAAGTCTTCAAATGTTCCAAAGGCAGACTGGATGGCTTTCAGCAGATTGCCCGACGGCCCTGAGCTCGACGAAAGACCGGAGGAAGGACCCATGATCGTCCAGAAGAGGCTGTGATTGAAGTGTCCGCCGCCATTGTTCTGTACGGGCTTCCTCTTGTCGGCGGGAAGCTTGTCGAGGTTCTGGAGCACCTCCTCAATCCCCTTCTCCGCCCACACGGTACCCTCCAGAGCCTTGTTCACCTTGTCGATGTACGCCTGGTGATGCTTCGTGTGATGGATCTCCATCGTTTTGGCATCGATATGCGGCTCGAGCGCATCGTAGGCGTACGGAAGGGAAGGCAGGGTGTAGGGCACTTGTACTGAGGGAACGAAGTACGGGCACAGTATACTCTTCGACGCATGGAGGTTCGAATCCTGACATTATCCGCCGATCTTCAGGCATATGACGCTTGGGTGAAGAGCCACCCGGAAGGATCCCTGTGGCAATCCTTGGAATGGAAAACCTACCAGGAAGCCCTGGGTCGCGACGTGAAGATCTACGCGGCGATGGAAGGGTCGGGCATCCAGGCCTCGGCGCTGGTGGTGATCGACCGGACGAGTTTTGGACTGGCGACGTGGGAGATACCGCGAGGACCACTCGGACGAATGGAAAATGGAAAATTGAGAATTGAAAATAATGACTTTTTCACTCGCATTATTGCTGATGCGAGAAAAACTAACTGCTTTTCGCTGTATGTATCTCCCGCACATTCATTCTCAATTCTCAATTCTCAATTCTCAATTTCAGGTCGCCTCGTCATGCCAGAAGCAACCCGCATCATCGATCTGACCTTGAACGAAGACGATTTGTTGGGTCAGATGCGGCCGAAAGGACGCTACAACATCCATCTTGCCGAGAAGCACGGCGTTCACGTAGCGCCCTCTGGTGACGTGCAGGCGTTCGCGCGCTTGGCGGAGGAGACTGCGCGGCGGGACGGTTTCAGAGGCCACTCTCAAGCCTTTTATGAACGATTCTTGAACTATCTCCCGGGGGCTTTTCTCCTTCTCGCATACCCTCCCTCGGAGCCTGCTGTCACCCCGAGTAGCTCGCTGCGAAGCAGTGAGCGTATCGAGGGGGCAGGCCTCCTAGGCGTGACTTGGGGCACTACAGGCCTGTACTACTACGGCGCATCATCTGACAGGCATCGCGAGCTCATGGCCCCGTACCTGCTCCAGTGGGAAGCGATGAAGGTCTGCAAGGCCCGCGGCTGCATCGCCTATGACCTCTTTGGGATCGCTCCCGCGGGCGCCATCGATCACCCCTGGGCCGGCGTGTCTGCCTTCAAAGCCAAGTTCGGCGGCGAAGTCGTGACGTACCCGCCGGAGCAGGAGATTGTTCTCCGACCTGGGATGAAGGCTCTACTCGAACTCAAAAGGAAATCTCTGGGCTAATACCACCTCACCCCTAGCCCCTCTCCGTGCAGCACGGAGAGGGGAATGTTTTTGTTTTTGTCGTTGTTTCTTTTCGAGCAAACAACACAACATACATCCCCCTCCCCACGCTGCGTGGGGAGGGGTGAGGGGTGAGGTACTTACAAAAAAGCCCCCCTCTTTCGAGGGAGGCCTTTTCGTACTGCGGGAAACTCTATCCCAACAGATTGTTACGCACTGTAACTGGTGGATTTGACGACTGTCTCCGGGTACTCCACCCACAGGAAGCGGGCGGAGGTGCTGTTGCCAGCAGAGATGGTCGAGTTGTCGGAGTCGACCCAGTCAAAGTGACTTTGCGTCGCTGCGACGCCGAAGGCGGTGTTCGACAGCGAGTCGAAGTTCACGATGCTGACTTGCAGCGTGGACGTCGAGGTCGAGCTGATCTTCGGCATGACGATCTGTGCCTGGAGGACGAACGTCTGGTCGGAACCCGCATCGATAGTCGAGTTGACCAAGCTGACCGAGGTATTGGCCAGCTGGTTGCAGAAGACAACGAACGAGCCGGATGCTGTGGTCGTACCGGTCTGGATCGCCGTGCTGTTGCCCGGGTTGTACGCCGTGCAGGCGCGGGTCACGGTGGAGTTGCCCTTGTTGTAGAACTTGAAGAGCGCCGTGTCCATACCGACGTTCGTGGCGTTGATGTTGAAGACCACGCCCGAGAGGAGGACTTTGTTTAAGCCGTTCTTCGAGTTCCCGTGCGATGCAGCCGAGATCTTGAATTGGCCGATGTTCGACTGACCCGCACTGACGCTGCTGCCATTGGCATCGGGGTTGGCGTTCGCGATCGTCGCGATCTTCGAAAGTATCGTGAGGTTGCGGCTGCCGACGACGTTGGCATTCGCTGCAGCCGTCTTGGTGCCGATGAAGACTTCGCCTTCACCCGAGGCGTCGCCGTCGTTGACCACCAGCGTGTTGCTCGACTGGTCGCCGCGGGCGCGGATCGCGCCGGAACCCGTGGAGTTGTCGCTCGCCGGATCGCGGACGACGTAGACCTGAATACCGGAGCCGGAAACGGCGCCGTCGACGTCCGTCTTAATGAGCGGCTTCACGAGAACTTTGAGATCGGCGCCCTTCGGAACAACGAGCGAGCGGTTCTGCATCTTGAGACAGAACGCTTTCGTCGGCGAATTCCCCTGGCCGTTGTTGACCGAGCGCGTCTTGTCGGATCCGCAGCCACCGATGGTGGCGGAACCGAAGGCCGTTGTTGCGCCCTCCTTGTAGAGCTCAAGACGATCGAGGGACGGAGCCACCGAACCCGATGTGTTCAGCTGGACGTCCGTTACATCGATGTCTTCGTTCTCTGCGTGGAAGTTCAAGCGGAGGATCGTCTCTCCGAGCGTGCCGCCGAGGAGCTGGCGGCTGCGGACCGGAGTCGTGTCCAGCGAGACGAAGAGGTCACCCTGATCGACGAGGAGCCAGCGAAGCGACGTGACGGTCGTCACCGTGATGTCGTTGCTGGTTGCGCCGCCGATGAGCGAGCCGTCGACTCGAATGCCCGAGAGGCTGCTGCCGCGGTCGACAGTTTCCGCTTCCACGAAGGTGTTGGCGGTGGAGAACGCGAGGAGGAGATCATTGTTCGTGAGAGATGCGGAGATGTCCGAGTGGGTCTCGAACACGACCGTCTTCTCTTTCGGAATGACGAAGCCGCCTCCGGTGAGTTGCGAGAAGGTCACCTTGTTGCTCTGAGCGGTCTGACCCTTCTCGAGCACAGTATCGACCTTGCCGTCACCGTCCGTATCGACCCAGAGTGTGTAGTTCTGGCCGTTCTTCAGTGAAGTGGCACCGGTGCCGGAGTCGAAAATGAACTTCGTGAGGAGGATATCCTTGGCCTCACCTGCGCGCGCTTCGAAGCGCAGCAAGTTGATGTTCTTGCTGTTCTTGACCGCGACATCGGAAGAACCGATCGACTTGATGGCGAGCGTCAAGGTTGCATCAGCGATGCGCTGCGCATTGCCTGTGACGGTGCCGCGCGGGCGGACGTCGTTGATTTTGTCGCCCGTGCTGAGACCTTCGACCAACATCTGGTAGGTCGTGACAGTCGATGCGAAGTGGCCGCCGAGTGTGCATCCGACCGTGTTGGTAGCGGAGCTGATCTGCGTCGGCTCGCCACAGATGTGGATCTTATACGTGTTGCCCTGCTTGGGGTTGTTCCCGGAACCGTTGTCGATGAAGTCAACGCGGAGCTCGTAAGTCTCCTTGCCGTTCACCGTAAAGTCATCGAAACGGTAGATCTGGAACGTACCCACGGCGGATGTCGCGCCGGAGTCGGCGGAGCCCGTCAGACGGACGCCGTCGATGGCGCGTCCCGTCGCCTTGTTGCGGAGCTGGACGTTCTCGAGGACTTCGTGAATCTGATCGTACTGCGTGCCGCTGCTGTTCGCGAGCGTCGCGCCGGAGCTGGTCTTGCCTTCGACGAGGACGAAGAGCTTGCGGATGTTCACGCGTTCGCCGCCCGTCGTGAAGATGATGTTGGCGAGGACCGCTTCATTCTGGTCGCGCGTGTAGCTCTGCTGGGACGGACCGTCGATTTCGATGGTGAATTCACCGGCATCGATCGTGACGACAGCCGGGAGTGTGGAGGTCTCTGTGGCAATCGCGATGCGCGAGCCGTAGAGCTGGCCATTCACACCGTATCCGTACAGGGAACCGACGGCGAAGATGTCCGATGTTTCCTCGAAGTGCATCTTCACGTTGTCACCGGCACCTCCGACGACATCCGTGACGATGTCCATCGTGAGCTTGTCGCCTTCGAGCACCGTGAAGGGCGGATCGAAGACGAAGGTGGCGAAGTCGCCGACCGTCGTTGCGACCGTGTTCGTGAGGACGGTGCCATCACTGCGGCGGATCTTGAGGTTGGTCAAGGAGCCGTCATGGCTGGTGCCATCATTCTCGACGGTCATGGAGTAGACCGTCTGGTCCTCCGTGGAATCGGTCGAGATCTGGAACTTGCCGACAACAACGCCTTTGTTGCCGACTTCGACCTCATTAGGAGAAACCGTGCGGTACTCGATGCTGACCCGACCGCTGCGGACGGCAGCGACCTTGAATGTGCTGCCCCTCATCGGGAAGTTGCCCGTCACCTGCTTCGCGTTCGTCGCGACATCGGACGGGAGTTCGACCGCCAAGTTGTGCTCGGCGGAGGTGGTGGCCGTGGAGCTGAAGTCCGCGGCGAGATCGACCGTGACCGTTTTGCAGGCCGCGATTTCGAGCGCATTCGTAAAGTGGACGCTGGCTGTCTGGTCCTTGCTATCGATCGTGCGCTTGCGGCTAATGCGGGCGCCGTTGACCGTGGCGTACACGCCATCGATGTCCACCTCATCACCGAACCCTTCGTGCAAGATCGTGACGTCGGTGATGGAGGCCTTGTCGTCACAGGACGCCGTGATGTCCATGGAGAGCATGGTCACGCCGACCGCCCCCTGGGGGATGGTGTCCCCGACGGGGTTCTTGGACGACACAGCAACGGAGAGCGTGCTGTTGCTGGTCGGGAGGGCCGTGTAGCCCGTGAACGTGTCGGAATCGGAGAAGACCGTGCCGTCAGAGCCTTTCACATTAGTGGCGGTCACGGTGTACTCCTTGCCACCCTCCAGATTGCCGGAGAGCGTGAGCTCAACCATGTCGTCCCCCACAAGCTTGGCCGAGGAGACGGTGACTGCCGGAGTCGCGCCGGTGACGGAGTAGTTGCTGGCCGTCTCGGCGGACGCCTTGTCCATGTTCATCGTGAACTCGACTTCGACCGTGGTGGAACTCGTCGACTTGACGCTGGAAATACCAGCCGAGACGGGCTCTTCAACTTCGCCACAATCGACGCCGTACGAGAGACCCTGATCGACACGGTAGAGCATGACAGCCATTTCCGCGCGGTTCATGTTGTCGCTCGGGCGAACGCGGCCCGTAGAGTCGTCACCCTGGAGGACACAGTGATCCGCGGAAGTCTGGATGGACTTCGTGTACCACTGGCCGGACGGGTTATCGACGAACTGCGGGGCGGCGCCGGTGGCCTCGAGGCCGAAGGCGCGGACGATGAGCGCTGCAGCCTCAGCGCGGTTGATGTTCGCTCCGGGACGTGCGTTGCAGGGATGCGTGCCGTAGCAGTTTCCGTCGCCGCGGACCCACTGCTCTTTGGCAGCCTCTTCCATGTACGCGTAATACCAGGCCGACGCTTTGACGTCGTCGAAGCTGGCAACTGCTGGCGGAGTGGAGAGGAGACCTCCGTTCAACATGACGAGGAGCTTCACGAACTCCGCGCGGTTGGCGTTGTCGCCACCACGGAAGCGCGGTTGGCTCGCGTCGAGAATGCCGTTGTCCGTGAAGGCGGTGACGGCTTCCTCGAACCAGACCCCGGAGGAGACATCGGTGTAGGCAGCGAAGACGCTCGAGACTTGCGTGAGCATGATCGCGCTGGCCGAGAGACCTGCGAGGACTTTCTTACAGCGAGAAATGTCCATAAAAAAGGAATAGAAGAAATGAGGAAATAAAAACGAGTTGAGTCATTGTCATTCCGAGTAGCTCGTCCTGAGTCTGTCGAAGGACGAGCGTATCGAGGAAGATTGCCCACACACCTGGATGTTGTTGGGAATGAGTGCCAGTGAAGGCACTCCCCTCCTTAAATATAAAGAGATGAAACACACCCGATACATGTCCTGGTCACGACGTAGTGTCGTCCTGAGCGTAAGCGAAGGACGCACAAAGCCGGAACAGCAGAAAGCCCCCGGCAAAGGGGGTTTGAACAATCGAAGACTATACGAAACACGACCCAAACCCTGGAGGGATGGATGTGGAATGCCTGTCATCCTCAGTGAGGAAGGCAGGAGCCGAATTGTCAAAGATCTGACACGCGTCGACCACGCTCACCGTTTTCCGGAGCGGATCAGCGGGATGGTACCGAAGGGATTTCCCGCGAATCAAGCCTCAGAACACACTGGAGTGGCAGCCCAGATAACGACGGTGGAGAGGGTCTGTTACACCCCGGAACGATCGACCGGCCGTTTCTGGCACGTAGGAATCACCCCCTGGAAGATTCTCTTTCGGAATTCTGGGAGCAAACAGCCTCTCCACGTTCATTCCTACTCTTGGAAAAACTGTTGCAAAAATGGTGTTTCGGTACGTAGTGGAGCCGATCTGCTAGAAATTCCGCGTACAGAGGAGTTTCCGGAAAGAATGCTGCACGCAAGAACTCCTGACGTCAGGGTTCTCGAACATACTGCATAGAGTGAAGTAAGGTGATGCCCTTTTTACATCAGATCTTCCTCACGACCTGTCCTTGAGAAGTGTCCTTCACTTCAAATCCTCTCTCCTTGATGACGCTGCGGAGTCGATCGGATTCTTTGAAATCTTTTCGCGCTCGAGCGGCATCTCTCCCCTTTAGAAGGGACTGCACTTCTGTAGGAACAGACTCGACCTCAGATTCAAAGCAACCGAAAGTTCTGCAAATGACCTCAATAAATTTTTTGTAGCCGTGAATCGCTTCTGGATCAAAAGGCCTATTCGCATAGTAAAAATTCATTAATCCAAATATTTCCGCTAATGCTGCAGGAGTATTAAGGTCTTCGTTCATGACATTCCTAAAGATTTCCAAGGTCTTTACCGGCATGAAGCCTGGATGACCGTCTTCATCTCCTGCATCTCTTTGCACTTCACTTATCCAATCTAAAATTTTTCTCCGCGCCTTCCTAGAATCATCCATCCCCTTCCACGTGAACTTCAGATGCGTCCGGTAGTGAACGGAGAGCAGATAGTACCGCAGATCTAAAGGGGAATACCCCTTCGCGATGATGTCGGGGACCGTGAGGATATTGCCAAGACTCTTGGACATGCTTCGGCTCGCAGCCGAAGGGAGCGAGGGGCGAGTCGAAGGGTCTCTCAGTTCGAGATCACCAATTTCTATCCTCCGCTTATGGAGCCATAGCCGGACGAATTGCTTGCCCGTCGCCGCCTCACTCTGGGCGATTTCGCACTCGTGGTGCGGGAAGATGTTGTCTTCGCCGCCCGTGTGAATATCGATTTGATCTCCTAGTAAGGAGGAACTCATCGCGGAGCATTCAATATGCCAGCCAGGGAATCCGGATGCAACATCCTCCCCTTCCGACTGACTGATCTCTCCCGTTGAAAATTTCCAGCGGAGAACATGCCGCCCATTGTCGCCGACGCACTTCTTCCAGAGTGCGAAGTCTGCCGGATGCTTCTTCTTCTCATCAACCGCAATGCGTACGCCTGCGCTCAGGTTCTGGAGCGTATTGCCGGAAAGGGCTCCATACTGGGGAAAAGTCTCTACTGCAAAATAGACCCCATCTTCCGTCTCATAGACATTCCCCTTCTCCAGAAGAATCTTGATGATCTTCAGTTGCTCTTTGATGAACGCGCTCGCGCGTGGCCGTGACATCGGTTCCAACATATTCAGTGCGCGTTCATCTTCCAGATACTGCTCCGTGTACCGCTGTGCGATCTCGAGTGGATGGAGCTTCTCTTTCTCGGCTTCCTTCTGAATCTTATCGTCGCCGTGATCAGCATCGTGCAGAAGATGCCCGACGTCGGTGATGTTCTTCACATGCTTGACCTGATAACCACTGACCTCGAGCCACCGTCGCAACAGATCGGCCATCAGGAACGACGAGTAATTGCCAATGTGCGGACGGCCGTAGACGGTTGGTCCGCATGTATACATGGTGATGATCCTTGACTTGATGTCACCCCGAGTAGCTTGCGACGGAGTCGCAAGCGTATCGAGGGGTTCCTCCTGCTTGGAAAAGGTGTTGTACAGGCGAAGTGGCATCAGCATGAGAATAACGTCAAAAGGAACCCGAGCATAGAGAGCATCCATGCCCGGGTTGTTCAGCCTCAATCAGTTGAGGCTGGGTTCACGGCGCTTGGCTTCTTCGTGAGCCAAGTCCGTGAGAATTTTTTCCCGGATGAGGGCGTCAATCGCCCGTTCCGAGAACCCACATTTCCGCAGCAGCTCAATAGTCTGAGCCATCCGCGGGAATGCCGCCGTGGGTACGGCGTGAGAACGTCTTCGCTCTCGCATGGCCGTGAACCTCCATTGGCCATCCCAGTACCCTTTGGCCGTCATGGCCAAAATCGCTGGG
>CAZLYW010000042.1:0-5677 GCA_964563915.1 uncultured Candidatus Peribacteria bacterium
CAGGGGAACGGGAGTATTGAAAGTATAGATTACCGCATGGAGGAGCGCTACTTCTCTTGAATCCGGTGCATCATGGAAGAAGAACTGACGCATTGCTGCGTCCATCCTTCGTTCCTGTGAAGACTGGCTGTCGCGAAGATATAGAGTGCCGAAGCATGTTGTGATCAGGGCTGTTTGTGAATTTCTTGCAGAAGACGAAGAGTGGCCTGAACCGACAGATTATCGGACGGGAGCAGAATCAAGCGCTCCTCGAACTCCTCAAGAAGCGGCGATGGTGCGTGTCGTTCGGCATTCTCTTCCGCCCTGCAAGTGTTATAGGGATAAGAGCCTCAGAGAAAGTCCGCCGGATCCATCCATGCAGAAAGTTGCTCTGCCCTCTGCACGTACCCGGCGATATCGATTGTTGTTCCCCTATGGATCCCGATGTGCAGATGCTTGCGCTCATCATCCGTCTCCTCGCTTCCACCTGCTCCCAGAAGACCGATCTTCGCCCCAGGCGCAAGGTAGCTGCCCGCTGCGGCCGTGACGCTCTGGAGCGCAAGATGGCCGTACACGACGGTGATCGCCTGATCATCGAGGAGACACTCCTGCACAACGACGCCCCCATACCCTTCTGCTCGCTGTTTTGAACGCAGCACCCCGCCGCAGAGCGCACTGACTGCGATATCGGCTGATTCTTCTCCGAGGAAAATCTCGCAGTCGCTGCCCGTGTGGAACCCGTTGAAGCGCTCTGACTCCAAGGGCGAGCGATCGGGAGAAACTTCCAAGCCAAAAGGCTTCTTCGTGATCCTTTCATTGGCATGAGGAAGTGGCGGACGGTAGCTCTCGGCATCGTTGTGGAAGCGAAGGCTCTGGAGAAATCTCTCGAATACGGCGGGATCGAGAGAAGGGTGAGAGGTGAAGACGTAGAACAGACTCGGGTTTGCGGCAGCAAGGCGGACATCGACGAGCCGATGTTTGCCGCTGCGCCATGATGGCTGATGCGGAAAGGGCGGGACAGAGGGCTTTCTCTCGATCTCGTAGCGCACCGCATCATGACTTCCCACTGTACTCTCCTCCCGCGAGAGAATGTTCACGGTGGAGAGCGTGAGGAAAGAGTTCGCCTCGAAGAAGCGGATGAAGAATTGCGACTGTTCCCGCTTCGTCGGCGCTGCAGCGGCCGGGTCGTAGATGTTGACCGCAACGATCTCCGGTACGAATTCCACCTGCCAAGAGGCGGGAATGTCTGCCGCGAAACGGAAGGCCGGATGGAATTGCGAGAAGTCGATGGGCACACTACTCTGTACAGAAGTAGGCGATTCTTCGAGGGAAGCCGGTGGTATTTGTCCGCCCCCGAGAGGAATATCTTGGGATGCATCACGCGGTGTGCAGCCTTGGAGAAGCAAAAAAAGGAATACGGCAATTGCGGTGAGATAGTCAGTACGCACCGCATCACTCTACCGCATGGGCAATGCTGCTAAATCACAGCATTATTTCCTCGCTTTGCAACCTCCGTTCGCGTACACTCTCACAGCTCTTATCTCCTCTTTCCTCCTACTCTCCTATGAAGCTGACTGTGCTCACTCTCCACGCGATCGCCATGTTCGTCGTCGTTTCCCAAACCGCGCTCGCGCAAGTCGTCGAACATCCACAAGTGATCTGCAGCAGCCGCCTCTCTGGGTTAGAGAAAGCGAAGTGCCTGGTCGAGCAACGCAATGAGATTCTTCGACAACTTGGACGGCTTCCACCCGCTGCATCTTCATCCAGCGAGTCCTCGGAATCTTCGGCATCCTCTCCCGCCCCTGTCATCACCACACAAGCCTCATCATCCTCAATCCAGCCCCGCTCCTGCAGCCGGATGAAGGATAGGGAGAAGGCGCTCTGCCTGGTGGAGCAGCGCAAGGAAATCCTCCGGCAGCTCGCTGCCATTCGGCCGCCGGTCGGAAGCATCGTGACCGTGCCGGTCCCGAGAGCTCTGGCCAAAACCAACTGTACACGGATGCGGAATCCGGCAGAGCGGGTGAGGTGCCATTCAGGCAACCGGGTGGGGCCCAGCTCCTCGAGCTCGGCGTCTCAGTGATGGAGTGCATTGCTTCAAAAGAGCAATCCCATACGTTCAACGTTTGCATGAGGGAGACACGGAAAAAGCGGCCCGCCGTAGGGGGCCGCTTCTTCGATTGCTGTGCGCGAATGGATTACTGTGCATCTGCATCGTCGTCGATCAACGATGTCAGCGCTTCCACCAACCCATCGAGCTCAGTACTCTTTGCGCAGACGCTCTCAACGTCGCCAATGAGTTCGGCATTTGCCGGATCTTCTTCGTCGAGTTCCAGAATCACGTTCTCGCCCTTTTCACAGACATGATTGAACTGCTGATCAAGGTTCCAAACAGTCTCACCGAGCTTTGTCACCCTGCGTTCCTCTGCAGGTGTGATTCGGTTGTCTCTCTGAACAGTCGTGATCAGAGTATTGACCTTCTTCGGCAAACCCCTTGCCCTTCTCAGCAGAGCGTCGATAATTCTCCCAAATTCCGTGGCATCTTCACTCGAAACCGTTGAACCGGCCTCAAGGGACTGCAGCATCTGTGACATCGCAGGATCGACGAGAGAAGAACGCTGCGGTTGGCGACCACCGAACGGGTTGCTCGTGAACGACGAGTCACCACCCCTCGATCCGAAGCCGGATGGACCACCACTCTGGTCATCGGAACCGTGCATCATCCCGCGTCCGAACGGGTTACTGCGTGCACCTTCAGAACCACTGTCCTGTCCGCCGAACGGACCGCGTCCAAACGGGCTATCGGGGCTTCCCTGGCTGCCGCCGAAAGGACCACTGCTCGGTCCGCCAGCGCCGCCACTCCTGTTACCGAAGGATTCAGTGGAATCCGGACGACCGCGTCCAAATGGACCACTTTCCGCATCGCTCTGTCCTCCTTTGTTACCGAAGGAATTGATCTGACTGGCATCGGGACGACCGCGTCCAAACGGGCTATCGGGGCTTCCCTGGCTGCCGCCGAAAGGACCACTGCTCGGTCCGCCAGCGCCGCCACTCCTGTTACCGAAGGATTCAGTGGAATCCGGACGACCGCGTCCAAATGGGCTATCGGGGCTTCCCTGGCTGCCTCCGAAAGGATTGCTGTTGCCGCCACCAACGCCGACACTCTGGTCACCTTGTCTGCCGCCGCCGTAAGGACCGCTGTTCGGTCCGCCGGCACCGGCGCCACCGCTGAAGGGATTACCCACCTGGCTATCATGCGTTCTTCCACCACCTTGTGAACCACTGTAATGCATACCGCTGGGCATTCCACCCTGCGAACCACCGTAGTTCATACCGCTGGGCATTCCACCCTGCGAACCACCGTAGTTCATACCGCTAGGCATTCCACCTCCACCTTGTGAACCACCGTAGTTCATACCGCTGGGCATACCACTTGGCATCCCGCCACCGGAAGGCATCTGGTAATTACCTCCCGAAGGCATCTGGTGATCGCCTCCTGACGGCTGCTGCGGCGTCGACACCGGGGCCGTAGCCGGTTGCGCCGTGGGCTGCGGCTGCGTGCCGGTTTCTTGCGCAATGATATAACCACGCGTTGTCGTGGATACGACGCCGGAGACGGCAAGCGCGACCGCTCCCGCGACGAATAATTGGGTATAGTTCCTACTCATAAGAGAGTGGGGGAAAGAAATGGGTGTTACACACATAATACTATATTTTGTGTTAAATGTCAAAACACATTTTCTTGACCAATTTCACTAGAGAAATGCCAAATAATGGGGTGACTGAGCATGTAAAGTATCGTATACTAGTAGGAAATGCTCACACACACACGCACACGCATCCTCCGATGGTGCCATGCGCACGGTCACGTCATGACAGCATGCGTGCTGGGATTTGCGCTCGGGATCGTCATCGGAATGCATGTTCCCCTGCCGGGCGGCACTGCGGACGTACTGAACAGCCGACAATCGGCATCGTCTTCCCTCCGCAACACCAGCGCTTCGAGCGCGACACGCAGAAAAAGCGCCGTGTTCTTCGTACGGAGCTCGTCCTCGCGTTCTTCGGTGATCAGATCTACGGCATCAACAGTACGGAGTGAGCATCCTGCCGCTCCTGCGCAACCGCTGATCAGAGGACCGCTGGAAGGTGCAATCCTGCAGCCTCCGGAACGATCTTCGGCATCGTTGTTATCGTCTTCACCCTCTTCACCCTCTTCACCCTCTTCACCCTCTTCACCCTCTATCTCCTCTTTCCCCTCCTTCGACCATACCGTCTACCCCGTCTCCCGCGTGCCAAACTGGGGCGGCATGCACGCCGCGACAGAGTGGAACCGGACGTACGCGGAGCTGGCACGCGATGATTTTGTGCCCGTTCCTGCATACGACATGGCGAAATTGACCGCACCCTTCAAAGATCTGCTCAATCCCCGCGATGACGGCGAGATCACCCGCAAGCTGTTCTACTCGACCCACTACTTCGGCGCCTACGACATCGATGCGGGGGAATTCACCGCCGCACACCCGGGCGTGGATCTGAAGCTCGCACGGGGAACGCCCGTGGGGGCCATCGCCGGTGGAAGAGTTCATCGCGTCGTGAACGCCAGACCGTTGGGCCTGCACGTGATCATTGAGCATCACATCGGCAGTGACGTGTACTACTCCGTCTACGGGCACCTGGACTCCACTGCCGTGAAGGCCGGATATGCGGTCACGCCGGGGCAGGTCATCGGCACGGTGGGTGTGACGGGCAGCACCACCGCCCCGCACCTGCACTTGCAAGTGGACCGCGGTCACGGGGCAGCATCGCACGAGCCGTACGCTCCGCACGAAGGCACCTCGGCCGCGGAAGCCGAGCGGTGGACGGTGCATCCAATACGGTTCATTGAGCAATACCGATGACGGAGCCCTCTACCACGGCCGTCCACTGCTGGAACGGGGCGACGGCATACCCCTGCGGCACAGTTACCGTGGGAACACCTGTACCATTCAGGGCAACACTGATCATCAGGAAAGGATCATCCGGGTACTTCCAGACGCTGGTGCCCGAGGTACGGTACCAGTCGCAACCACGATAGCTCACAACGTGATTCGCACCATCGGTGTAGGTATCGGGGTTCGCGGTCAGCTCCAAGCGGGTCAATGTCTCACCGCGTACACAACGATTCCAGACAGGATTGATGAGCGACACGGGGTAGCCGTCTGCGGCAAGTTCGACCATTCTCGGTGGCGCTTTTTCCACAACACGATTCATGTCCGACCGCACGGCAAGGTCTTCGCAAATGGCATGCATTTCCTGCACGATGGTGTCCAGATCGCCGCCGAAGGCGTTCTGGATCACTTTCGCCGCAAAGCGGAAAACGGCATCGCTGGCGTTGCAACCAATGAGAAGATCAATGCGTCGCATCAGATCCCTCTGCTGCGAAGAAAATGGAGCACGGTTCGTGCCTCCGAACGCGGGGGGCGGTGTACCGGGGAACCGATTGAAGTTCGCGATGAGCAAACGGAGCACAGCCAGTATGCGATTCGTTTGACTGTTACGGTGTCCGCCCGTGCCCTGCTGCGGACCGGTATCGGCGGAACTCTCCGAAGAGGACGAACTGCTCTCGCTGGAACTGCTGGAACTCGAGGAGCTGCTGTCGCTTGAACTGGAGCTGCTGTCGCTTGAACTGGAGCTGCTGGAATCCGAACTGGACGAACTGCTC
>CAZLYW010000042.1:5777-10130 GCA_964563915.1 uncultured Candidatus Peribacteria bacterium
GCTGGAACTGCTGGAACTCGAGGAGCTGCTGTCGCTTGAACTGGAGCTGCTGGAATCCGAACTGGACGAACTGCTCTCGCTGGAACTGCTGGAACTCGAGGAGCTGCTGTCGCTTGAACTGGAGCTGCTGGAAGAACTCGAAGAGGAGCTGCTCTTCGTGTTCGTGAATACGCACGTCACTGTTTCGCTCTCCGCGACCTGGAAACTCGCCGCGCTCCCCTCTCCCTCACTGTTGCTGTCATCGCAGACAATGGAAGTCAGCGTCCAGCCTGCTTCCGCCGCCTCCGTCACCGAATACGATCCCACTGGGACGCTCTTCGAGCTCGTTTCTCCGTCGCCGAGGGTCGCGGCGATCTCTCCGGTGAAATCGAATGTCTCTGGATCGCCGTCGGGGATCGTCTGTTTCTCGATAATGATGGTTCCGGGATTGGTGTAGTGCAACGTCACGCGGATGTGGTCGATCTTAGCCTTGGTTTTTCCGCCACTCGTCGTGTCCTTCTTCGCGGAGAAGACGATGCCGAAGGTGGACGCGTTGATATCCGCGGCCGACCACGCCTGCCCCCAGAGATCGGAGGACGAACCGTACGTGATCTGTGCGTCCGGCGCTCCCCAGAATGTGCTGGTGTCGGCCTTGTTGTCTCCGCCGATGACGCCGCTCTTCACGAGGCGAACGGAACTGTCCTTAATGCGACTGGAACTCTCGGCCTTCCGCTCCACTTCGACGACGATGCCGTTGATCGTCGCCGCACTGGGAAGGGAAAACCCGAAACCCGTGGCCTTTAGGTAATTGCTGATCTCATTATCGTCGAGATCGGCTTCGGCATATTGGTTATCCGAGGTTTGGGCATCGGATTCGTCCGTCCAGTCCACCGTGCCCACGGACGTCTCGTTCGCGAACGTAGATCCGTTGTTGGGACCGGCGCTCGCCGCTTCGGCAACGGGAACTGCCAAAAACATCGGCAATGCCATGACCACAGAACCGAGAAGAATATGCAAAACGAGCGTCGCGGCACTGCACGCACTCAGTACACAGCGCACGGACGAGTGGGGACTCAACATACGGAACAGAGAGAAAACGAGCGTAGTCTATTGGGCATCAACAGCGAGGGCAAGACGGAACTCCGAAGAATGCTCTTGGAACCTCTGAAAAATGTTGCAAACATGTCATGGTGAGCTCTGCGAACCATGACATGCAGCGAATTATCCCAGTTCGCAGGGCTCACTGTGACAATTCGCGTTATTTTTCAGAGCTTCCCTCTTCATGGAGGACTAAAAAAACCGCGACGTAGGGGTCATTCGCGAACGACCCCTATTGATTCCCCTGCCTCACCCCTGCGGCTGCGGTCATCTGCGGGAACGGCACGGCCGCATAGCCTGTCGGCACGGAGACGAGAGGAGTGCTCCCGGCCTTCCGTGGCGGATCGATGGTGATCGACAGGAAAGGATCATCGGGATAGCGCCACTGGTTGGTGCCCGAGGTGCGGAAAGAACCGCACGTGCGGTACGCGGTGACATCCGTGCGACCGATCTTCACGCGATTGGCGCGGATGTCTGCGAGTGGCGCCCAGCCGTCACGTCGGACGCACGTATTCCAGAGCGGCATGCTGGGAGAGAACGGGTATCCGTCCCTCGCGAGTTCCACAAGACGCGGCGGACCAGTGTCGGCAAGTTCCTCTCCGGGCGTGAGGAGTGCGTTGATGGCCGTGCACAGGTCGGGGTCCCGGAGCTGCTGTAGCAACGTCACCGGATCGATACCCGTGAGTCTCGCTAAGTACTGTGCAGCGAGTTCCAGGCTTGACGGAGGAAACTTCCGCAGCAATCGCTGCGTCTGGCAGATCAGCTTCGTCGCTTGCTCCGTTCCTCCAAAGGCCGGGGGAGGCGTGCTTCCGCCCAGACCGAACCTCAATGCAAGCGTGCGGAGGATACCGGACACCAGATTGCCCTGGCTCCCTCGCGACGAGCCATTGGTATCGGGAGGTGGGCCCGTTGTGGTGGGCTCCACTGGTGCTGCGAGAATGCTGATCTTGTAATCCTCCACCTCGCCGTTGGCGGCTGCTCCCCTCGGCGAGAGACCATCTCCACCAACCGTGCTCCAGCGGAAACGGGCGAAGGTATTCCCGGCAAGCGTCGCGCCGGGAATGTAGAACGTCAGATCATGGGTGCCGGTGCCAAGCAGGAGTGTGTCGATGATGTGCTCGTGTTCGTCATCCCAGTCCTTATCCTGGTTGAAATCGATCCAGGCTTCCAGATAGCCACCTGCATCTTCCCCCTCCCCCTCTCCCTCTCCCTCCCCTGCCAGAACGTTTGTCGTGACGCTCACATGATTCGTGGATGCGACCGTGAGCGTTGCGAAGGTCACGCCGTCCTCGTCGTCCACCCCTGCGACGTCATCTCCGGTGGCATCGCTGTTCGGCTGCCCGTCCTCCTCTGTATCCAGCAGGGAGCCGAGGTAGACGAAGGTATTCCTCACGTGACGCGCACCGTCATGTTCGAGGAGGGTCGGATAGAGGCCGCTGTCCTCGCCCTCCGCATCCGGCGCATCACCGAAATCGTACTCAGGGTCGAACTCCCGATCGTTCTCGAACGTGCAGGTGATCTCGTCTCCAGGGAGGGCGTGGAACACATCACCCCCTGCCTCTTCACCCTCGCCATCCTCTCCGTCCTCTCCATCTTCTCCATCCTCTCCGTCCTCCTCCTGCCCACCCGTGCACTGCGCACTGTTGAGGTTCCATGCACCACTGAGGTTGAGCTCCACGATTTCAATGGGAATGGGCTCCAGGTCATCCACGCTCTCCAGATCCCCCAGATCCTCACCACTGAGATCCATGAAGACGTCGAAGAAGGAATCCCCCTGGAACTGCTGCCCCGGTGCCTCCTGCCCGCTCTCGCCGCCACCCTCAGCCGTTTCGATCGTGAACCGGCCGCCATCGCCGAAATCGTCCGACTCTTCCCCATCCACCCGCCCCTCAAACTCGAACTGCCCAAACCTATCGATGGACTCTTTGATCACATGCACGCTGATCTTCTTCTGGTTCACAACGAGACACTCGGTCGTTTCCCCCTCTTCGATTTCCGCCTCTGAACCGTCGCCATCGCAGTCGATGCCCACGAGCTCCCACCCCTCGGGAACGCTCTCCTCGAGATCGTAGTCACCAGGAGGAAGCAAGACCTCCTTGAAGCCCCGTCCTTCCACGGTCGTGATCTCCGTCGTGATATTTTCCCCATCGCCCTCAGGGTCGAGCGTGAACGGGAAAGTCCCATCACCCCCCAGTGCGACTTTCGTGAGATGGAGCGTGCCGTGTGCCTGGGTGTTGGTGAATGTGCAGGTCATCGAGTCGTCGGATTCGCCGAAGGAAACACTGACGCCATCTCCAGACTCTTCCGCCTCGCCGCTGCCCTCGCAATCGATGTCGAGATCCCACCCCTCGGGCACGTCTTCGGAGACGGAAACGCTATCCTCCGCATCCACATCGTCATCAGATCTACTCTCGCCATCACTCAGAGAGAAGCTGTCGAGAGGACTCTCTTCACCGAAACCTTCGCCTTCGAAATCGAAACTCTCCTCCGAGCCGTCCGGGATCGTTTGCTTGATGATGGTCAGCGTCGCAGCATGGGCAGCCGATGCACCGATGCCGCTCCAGAGGAGACTCGTGAGGAACACTCCGAGTAACGATGCGGGCGGCAGCAGGCATACGCGTAGGGGGGAGAGGACAAGTGGTAGATGGTACTCCCTAGAGCGCCGAGCACGCAAGTGAAAAGACGAATGCGAACTTCTGGGTCCCACAGCTACTCTGAGGGTAGCTGAGGGTAGCCCGGCATTTAAGCCGGGCTACTCATTTTTTCCCTCGTGAGTGCCGCAAGAGCCCTAGAGATAGAGCCGGAGGTCTTTTTCCATGTCGTACATTCCGCGGTCGACCGAATCCTCGCACGTCCGCCGGTCGGTACTCCCCTGCCTGAGGGCCCGACAGACTTCTGTGGCCCGCTCCGGGTGGTACTTCGCCATCCGCTCCATCGCGCCGTCGATACACACAGAGCGTTCATCGTCCGTCCCTGTCCCACAGACGTCCTGCAGGGTGATGCGCCGTTTGGCGATGGATCCCATGAAGCCGTTGCCTAAGCCATGGAAGCAGCCCAGACGGTAGGGGTCTCGGAGTCCTCGGCAGGAACGGGCAAGTTTGCCCACATCGCTCGGCTTCTTCACAAGCTTCCGGATCACGTGCAGCATTTTGTACCGTGCGCACGCGGCCGGGTACTTGCCGACATCGCACGGGTAGAGCACGCGCTTGCCCGCCGCGCTGTCCTCGCGATCGCGCTCGGTGACGTACTCCATGTACGAGCCTGTTGCACAGTAGT
>CAZLYW010000043.1:0-9944 GCA_964563915.1 uncultured Candidatus Peribacteria bacterium
CGCTCTTACTCACCTGGTACGGGATCTCGCTGACACGGATCTGGTAGCGCCCTGAGCTCGACGAAGGATGGACTTCCTCGATTTCCGCCTTGCCGCGGATCACCACCGTGCCGCGGCCGGTGAGGTACGCCTGCTTGATCGCCTCCTTATCGTAGACGATGCCTCCCGTCGGGAAGTCGGGGCCTTGCACGAACTGGAGGAGATCCTCGACGGACGCATCGGGATGATCGATGACGTGGAGTGTGGCATCGATGATTTCGCCGAAATTGTGCGGCGGGATGTTCGTCGCCATTCCCACCGCGATGCCGACGCTGCCGTTGAGGAGGAGATTGGGAATTTTCGAGGGCAGCACCGCCGGCTCTCTGCGGGAGGCATCGTAGTTGGGCAGGAAATCGACCGTGTCTTTCTCGATATCGGCGAGGACTTCGGCCGTGACCTTCGACATGCGGGCTTCCGTGTACCGCATCGCGGCGGCTCCGTCGCCGTCGATGGAGCCGAAGTTCCCCTGCCCATCGACGAGGACGTAGCGCATCGAGAAATCCTGCGCCATGCGGACCATCGCTTCGTAGATCGGGCTGTCGCCGTGCGGATGGTACTTTCCCATCACGTCACCGACGACGGCGGCGGACTTCCTATATTTGGCGCCCGATCCGAGGCCCATCCCGTGCATCGCGTAGAGAATGCGGCGGTGGACGGGCTTAAGACCGTCGCGGGCGTCCGGGAGTGCGCGGGCGACGATGACGCTCATCGCGTAACTCAAGTAGCTCTCTTCCATTTCGGCGACAATCGGCCGCGGCATGATTTTTCCTAAATTGCTGAGCGAACCGTCGGTATTGAGCATCGAATCGCCCGCGTCACCTTTTGAAGACTCGGGAACAGCTTCTGGCTGGGGATTTTGCTTCTTTGCAGACATGGGAAAACGGATTTAGGGGACGCAAGGATGATAGCGAATCCGCAGCGGGATGGAAGACTTTATCGCGGCTTCAAATCCTATACGCGAATGTACGCGAACCTTTATGTTCGCCGTGGAGGGCATTCTTTGAAAGTGCTACATTCACACCTTTATGTCTCGCCATTTTTCCAATCGCCGCAGACGTTCCATTGAGCCATTTCGGACGTACTTTCTGACCTGTTCCTTCAAAGGACGCATGAAGGCATTTCAGGATGAAATTGCGTGCATCGCTTATTTACTCGTTCTGCGAAGAATGATCTTCACAATGAACGTTGAACTGCACGGATACGTATTGATGCCCAACCATGTTCACCTTCTCATCACCCCGAAAGGATGCAATCTCAGCCAATTCCTTTTCCGATTGCAGGGAACCTCCGCGCGCTACATCAATCGCGTGCTTCGATGGCACGGGCAACTCTGGGATCACTATTGTTATGATCGAATTCTGCAGACGGAAAATGAACGCGCGGCGGCGTTGCACTACATTCACCAGAATCCCGTCAAAGGCGGTCTGGTGACACATGCCGAAAACTATCCATGGATCGGTGGCGAAGAATTGTTTCACGGCGCACCTGAAGGTTCGCCTACAATACCGGTGTAGATTGTCCTCTCTCGACGAACCTGAAGGTTCGTCTACCACCCTTCTATGTTGTCCATCGTTTCTACACCAATTGGCAATTTGGGCGACATTACCCTCCGCGCCATTGAAACCCTGAAAAAATGCGACGGCATCATCTGCGAAGACACGCGGGTGACGGGGAATCTTCTGAAACAATTGAACATCAACAGGAATGTAAGGGCGTTGCATGCAACGCCCGTTTTGATCAGTTTCCATGGCAATACCAATCCCAGAAAGGCGGACTGGGTCGTCGCGGAATTGAAGAGAGGACGACATCTCGCACTGGTATCGGATGCGGGAACGCCGGGCATTTCCGATCCGGGCTACGCCATCATCTCCCGGGCTCGCGAGGAGGGCGTACCGATTGAGGTGATCCCCGGACCAGCCGCCTTTCTGACGGCGCTGAGCGGATCGGGCCTCCCGATCAATCAATTCGTCTACCTGGGATTCCTGCCATTGAAGAAAGGACGCAAGACATTAATCGAATCATTCACAAATGAAGAGCGGACCATTGTTTTTTATGAATCCGTCCACCGGATCGAACGGACATTGATGGAGATTGCGGTGGCATTGAAGGAGGAACCTGACCGTCCGGTCGTCATCGCACGGGAATTGACCAAGATGCACGAGGAATTTGTGAGGACCACAGTCAGAAATTTGCCACAAGCAGTGGCAGATATCATGAAGAAGGGGGAATACGTCGTAGTTGTAGGAAATATATAATGATGATATAATCTGCTAATGCGGCTCCCTTCCACCAGGCTCTGGACAGAGAATGATGACGTCCTGTTGAACAAATTGAGTGCAGCCCGTACACAGGGAGAGTACCTCCTCTTTGAGGTGCCATCATCGCTCTTCCCCACCGCCCTCGTCACACACGACCGCACTGTCCAGTGCCTGGCAGAAATGATCGGCGATGATGGATTGAGGGAAGACAGACGTGGGCGATGGAAATGCGACATGCGATTCATTTCCGTTCGGCCTCTCCGCTCATCGGGGAAATCCAGCGAGAAGACGCGACTCACTGGACTATGCACATTCACACTCGAGCGTTTGCGGAACATGCACATGCGATTTTGCTCGAATCCCGAACAACTCTCACTCGAGCTGTACGCCGAAAGAGTACACGACCACCTCTCGCGCATGCGACACCATGCGCGCAACGCCGCTAAGAGAACAATGAAACGATCAGCCTGAGGAACGCTCTGCACTAGTACACGTACCAAATCATCGCCCCAGCCAGAACATGCGTTCCGTGCATGAGGAGGGACACGGCCAGAACCGGCATGACCGCCATGAGGAAGGAGAAGATCACGAGGAGACGATTGATGTGTGTCATGTACATTTCTCCCCATTGTAGCAGAAAAAAACTCCCGCTGCTACACTCTCATCGTATGATCGCCCACCTCCGCGGCACCGTGCACAAGTTGGATCCCGGAGAGGTGACGGTGGACGTCACGGGCGTGGGATACCGGGTGAGCGTGCCTCTCGATGTGTGGGATGAGCTGAAGGAGGCCGAGCCCCGAATGCTCTGGATATCGACGTACGTCCGCGAAGATCGATTGGACCTGTACGGCTTCGCCGACCGGGACGGATTGATCCTCTTTGAAGAACTGCTCAAATGCTCGGGCGTCGGCCCGAAGCTCGGCCTTGAACTCTGCGCCGTGCCGCGCAGTTTGCTCCGTCAGGCAATGGATGGACAGAATGTGAGCCTCCTCACGTCCATCAAGGGCATCGGCAAGAAGACTGCCGAAAAACTGCTCCTCGAACTGCGCTCCCTCGCCGAGCGCAAACCGCAGATCTTCACGGTGAAGGGCGTTGAGGCAGCGCGCGGGCAGTTCGATCAGGACGCCATCGCCGCCCTCACCGCTCTCGGGTACGATTCCGCGACGGCGATCTATGCACTCAAAGATCTCCCGCCGGATGTGAAGACGACCGAGGAACGCGTGGCCGCCGCCCTCCGGAGTTTATGACCATTTGACCATTTGTCCATTCGACCATCCGCACAATTGTATGTTGACTCTCGACATCACCTCCGCCCTCGCCAAAGCCATTACCCCATCAATGGGGATCCCCGATGCAGAAATGTCGGGGCTCCGGACATCGATGAAAAAACACGTCGAGGACTGGCTGAAGGAACGCAGCCACGGCAAGCACGCCTGGTCAATGGCACCGTACGACACGAAGGCGATCCAGCGCGTGAAGGAAGCCGCGATGGCGGCGAAGGGACGGGGTATGCGGACGGTCGTGTGGGTAGGCATCGGCGGCTCTGGCCTGGGCCCCAAGGTGATGCAGGAAGTCTTCGAGGGGCCTCAGACCGTGGAATTCATCGTGGTCGACACGATCGATCCCGCGGCGCTGGAGCAAATGCTCGGAATGATCGAGTGGAAGACGACCCTCCTCGTGATCGCGAGCAAATCCGGCGACACGCTGGAACCAATGAGTGCGTTCTTCCTGTTCTGGGATGCGCTGCATAAGCAGAAGAAGCTCGTGCCACAGGAGCACGTGCTCGCGATCACCGATCCGGAGAAGGGCACGCTCCATGATCTCTGTATACGGGAAGATATTCCCATGCTTCCGGTCCCGCCCACTGTGGGAGGACGGTACTCGATCTTCACGTCCATCGGGCTCCTGGCACTGGCACTTCTGGATGCAGATCTGAACGCCTTCGTGCGCGGCGCAAAGGAGATGGATACACTCTGCCAGTCGACGGTGCTGGAGCAGAACCCTGCGGCGCTTCTCGCGGCCACGCAGTTCCTGCTCGATACTCACCGCGGGTACCCTGTCCGCGTCATCATGCCGTACGGCGTCCGGCTCCAATCGCTCGCACGCTGGGACCAGCAGTTGATTGCGGAAAGCCTGGGGAAGACCGAAACGCACAATCCGATTCCGTTTGCCGCTATGGGGACACAGGACCAGCACTCGCTCCTGCAGCAGTGGATGGCAGGCCCCCGCAAGTGCTGGCACCTCTTCATCCGCGAACTCGAGAAACCGCGCGTGCAGGTTCCCGAGCAGGTGGAAGACGATTGGAAGACCATTGCCGGCAAAACCTTTGGCCAGCTGCTCGATGCCTGCTACGAAGGTACGAGTCGCGCGCTCACGAGCGCCAAGCGCCCGCACGTGACGATCTCCCTGCCCCGGCTCGACGCCACCCATCTTGGGCAGTTGTTCTTCTTGCTGATGACCGAAGTTGTGCTGCTCGGGAAGCTGTACCGAATTGACCCGTACGGGCAGCCAGCCGTGGAAGTAGGAAAGCAGATCACAAAACAGTTGCTGTCACGCGGAAGGCTGGAGTAAGGCAACCGATGCAACCAACGGAACCGAGGAAGCCGAGGATCATTGGTGTCTTTGGTTGCCTCGGTTTCTTCGGTTTCCTCTCTGAGGTACAATGACTGCATCATCATTCTCATTCCCATGCCCACTCCCATCGCCGACGCCGACTTCACTCAAGAAGTCCTTCAATCCCCCCTCCCCGTGGTCGTCGACTTCTGGGCCCCGTGGTGCGGGCCCTGCAAAGCGATGCTGCCGGTATTCGAGCAATTGGATGCGCAGTACGCAGGCAAAGTCAAATTCGTGAAGATGAATGTGGATGACAATTCCGAGATCCCCCAGCAATTCGGCGTGATGAGCATTCCCACCTTCATCGTCTTCAAGGACGGGAAAGTGGTGAAGACCACCGTGGGCGGAAAATCGAAGGAAGACATGGCACAGCTGATCGATGCCGCCATCGCCTGATGTATGGGCTACTACCTGATGATCGCCATCGGCTTGACCGGGCCGTTCTTCCTCATCAAGTACCGGGAATCGATCGGCGACATGGTGGGCGAAGCGGAGTGGATGAAGAAAATCGGCGGCGTCTACAACGTCATCATCATCGTGGCGCTGATCATCTTCTTCTGGACGATCGCCGAGATGACGGGCACAACGGACGTGCTCTTCTCGCCGCTGCGGTCGTTCTTCCCAGAATTCCGGCAGGAGGCAGCGCCGACGTTCTGATCCCTCGCTACGCTCGGGGTGACAGTCGCGTCGCCGCCGCTCCTTTGATCATGTACTCTTCCACCGATGAATTCCCTCCTCTCATTCCTTCGTCGCCCCTACGTTCTCGTCCTGATCGCACTGATCGCCCTCGCGGACGTCAGCGGCATTATTCACTCGTTCCGTATGCACGGCACGAAGGACGGAGTGATCGCACTCGCCCTGCCCCCGTACGGCCTCTACCGTGCCGCGGAAGGGGTGATGCACCAAAGCCCCTTCACCGATGCCGATGTGGAGAAGCTCGCGCAGACGGAGGAAGGGCGCGATGCGCTCAGACAGGCATTGCACCTGAAACCGGAGGTATGGGGTGCCCTGCTGGGTTTCATCGGCAACGACAAGAATCACGAATTCCGCACCTCCATGGAAGAAACGGGCGTTCCCTTCGACATCACGGCGGGCGTGCCCGCCTCGGGACCCGTTACGCTCACGGTGCAACCCCGGCAAACACCGGACCTCACCATCATCATGACCGACGAGGACCGCAACCAGGAACCGGAGACCCTGACGATCACGAACATGGTGAACGGAACATCCGAAGTGCACGATACCCCGATCGCAAAATACAACTCCGACGACGCCTCGCAATTCCTCTTCGCCTGGTCGCTCGCCTGGGGAACGATCGCGGAGGAATTGAAAGCGCAGGCGGTGTCAGTGTCCGTATCGCAGTGATCATTCGATGCCGAGCACGTCGCGATGGGTTCCGGTGCGGAGCAAGAGCAGAAGCAGTGCGTCGTGATCTTTCTTGTAGATCAGGAGCCAATCCGGCCCGATGTGGCACTCCCTCTGTCCCTCCGCGTCACCATGCAGAGCATGATCGAAATAGGATTCTGGCAGAACCTGCCACGATGCCAGAAGGTCAATCGCGATTTGTAATTATTGCATATCGTACCGAGACTTCTTCAATCGCTTGATATCCTTCCGGAAGGCCTTCGATGTTTTAATCCGATAAACGCTCACGGTCTCAGGATATCATCAAACAGCTCTTTTGCCGAGCCGTAACTTTTCTTTGAGCGCCGCGCTTCGGCCTCCAGACGGTCCAATTCCTTCCTTTGCTTGAGAGTGAACCCATTCGCCGTCCGCAGCGGGAATGGAATGCCCTGCGTGAGAGTTATATGACGAAAATAGATATTGATCGCGCTGCTCAGATCGAGTCCGATGGACTCGAGAATTTTCTGCACTTCCTTCTTGAGCTTCGGATTCATCCGGACTTGGAGGGTGGTCGTCATGGGATGAGTATAGAGGAATGTACTGACGTTGTCAATTATTTGCATGACGCTTCGCTCTGCTCAGCGCAAGCATCTTTCCAAGACGAAGATTGATCGTTCAATTCACATACGCAAAAAACTTCGTCTTTTTCAAGATTGATGGTGGAGCTGAGGGGAGTCGAACCCCTGACATCCTGCTTGCAAAGCAGGCGCTCTGACCACTGAGCTACAGCCCCACAAAACATAGTGTATCGTAAAGAACCTTATGGTGGAGATCATTCCCTATTCCGATGACCGCGAGGCGGAAGCGCTGGCACTCATGATGAAATGCATCCGTGAGGTGAAGAAACGGAAATTCGATCCGACATATGACAAAGACATGCTGGATTTGGCGGCGTTCTACGACATCCGAGAGGAATCCGCTCTCTTCCTGGCGCAAAACCGACGCAAGGAAATCGTCGGCACGCTTGGACTGAAGAGTGAAGGCATTATTGATGAGAACAAAACCGGGATGCTTAAACGTCTCTACGTTCAGCCGGGATTTCGAGGGGAATCATGGTATCCGTTGCTCAATGCCGTAACTGCGCACGTGAAAAATAATAAATTCGAGCGGATTCGTTTTGTCACTCGAGCGCGGTTTGGCCAGGCGTTCCGATTCATCCAAGCCATTGCCCCTCGCTTTGGATTAAAAACAGCCGACATCCAAGACGGGGAAATCTGCACCATTGACGTGAAAGGAACTTTCGCAAAAACTCTTGCGACATTGATGTAACACATCGTTCACCCTACCCTCCTCCACCGCCATCTGGAGCTCCACCAGATCAGTCTGGCACAGGAGCATTGTTGTCCGCATCATCGTTCTTGCGGACGTAGTAGCCCTTGTTTGGTACAGACAGAAGCCCTAAACGCTCTCTTATGCTGTCTTCTAACAGGTCGAATAGTTGTTGGTTGTCTGCTGCTTGCTGCGCCTGCTCATGTTCTTGATGAGGTACGTATCGAGTCACTGTTTCTTTTCCATGAAAAAGCTGTCCGAGTGTCGTCAGATGTTCTTCGTATGCACCGGGATCTTCCACATATGGTTTGCTGATGTTCTGTGTATCAGCTTCTCGGAGAAGATCTCCGAGCAATGCATTCGCTTTCACGCTGCCTAACTCGCGAATGTGTTGTAAGGCAGGATACGTCGATCCTTCCTCAAGAAGACCTAATTGCACGAGTGTAAGACTCTCATCGATGATCTCGTCGTTCACTGCAATGCCATGTGCCTCACAACGGCTGCGGATGATCTGCAGCACACGAGGATCAGCATGCAGTTCACCGATAGGAATCTGACGCAACGTCCGCGACCCGTACTGTTCCCGCATGTAGCGAAAAATTTCTTCAACGCTTTCGTCCATGGGCACTCTTCCCTTCCTCCGAGAAAATTCTCGACGCTCACTTTCACGGGAAAATGCCAGTGCACGCTGCTGGATCGCAATGAGACCATCAAAATCCGGTGCACGATCGAGCACGAAATCGACGAGATCTTTGTTCATATTCACCTCATCTTATCAGAATACACTCATTATGTCACGACCTGCTCCACTCTCCCCTCCTCCACCGCCATCCTCAGTTCCACCCCAATCCTCTCCCCCACGCTCATCGACTGGCCGTAGAGATAACTCGAATACGGAGTCGCACTGATCCCCGGTGAGCCGGGAATTCTGAAGGAGACGTCGAAGATCACGATATCCTCCTTCCCGTCCTCTGCCACCACCGCTCCCTGGAGGGCGAACGGTCCGATGATGCCCTTGCCTGCCCCGCGAAGCCCGGAGGGCGAAGTGGGGCCGGATGGATCGATCTTCTTCGGGAGTTTTTGGGTGGCTTTGACGAACTTCTCGCCGAGGTCGAACGCTTTTTCGAGGAGGGATTCTTTGACGGTGACGGCGATGTGGCCGGTCTCGATGCGCTTCACGGGGATCTGTTTGCCGACGGAAGTCTGTTCTGCCGCAGTCATACGCAACCATCCATCAAGATTTGTTTGACGACGAGCATCTGTTCCGAGCAACTCTAATCTCTTGGTGAGTGGGGAATAGAAGAAATTGAAGTTCACGTGAGCACCAACGATGAATTCCTCGATCGGCGCAGCCCTCCAGTTCAATGTCACCTGACCATCAGATTCCAGTTTCATGCCCGTGGTCTCATAGTTTTTTTGCGAAGTGGCAACGAAGAACGCACGCTCATATCCTCGTTGGGCTTCTGCAGCCTTCACAATGACCGGCCTATCGATTTGGCTTGGATCAGTAAAAATTTTCGGCGTGCGGATGCCAGCATCCCGCAGAAGATGATATTGATTGTACGGCTGATTTCTCTCTTCCAAACGAAGCAGTGAGCGTGAACCGAAGATGGGAACCGAAAAATCGTTCTCGACCTTGGTGAAGTCATCGAAGTATACCCAGAAGTAGCGGTTGTGGACGAAGATCGTGTTCATTTTCCGCAGTTTCTTCTGCATGTCCTTGCGTAGAACATCCTGAAACTGATCAACCAGGATGACATGATCCACACATCCTATCTCCTCCCGTCCCCGCCCCCGAACCCGAGCCCGAAAATGCTTGGTGAACGTCTTCTCTCTCCCCCTCCGCGCAACGACCACCGTGGAGAACCCGTTCATCTTCGCACCATGGCAGACATCGAGCGCGCTGTGACCGCCGAGGACACCGACCGTGAGGTTCTGGAGGTCATAGCCTTTGAGGAGGGATTTGATGTTCATGTGATGCAGTGTACAGCACCACACTCACATGCATCAAAATGATTACCCGTGCGACTTCGTACTCTTCCGGTGACGCCGGTCATCCGTACGCTTCCCATCGGATTTCCCACCGAGAATCATCGCCATATTCCACCCCGTGAAGCCCATCGTTTTCATAATATCCTTATCAAGTGTGTGCGGTGGAATGCCGCGGGTCTCTGCATCTCGCGCAAGGGCGACCCATTGCTGAATCATGTGCGGATTCGGATAGTTGCCTTTCGCATCGAGATGCCATTCCATATTGGCATCCAGAACAGGACGATACTCCGATGGAACATTGTCGGGGAGATTGGGTTTTTGTGGAGGCATATGTATATTTTACAATATTTTCATTTTTTTAGCAACTAC
>CAZLYW010000044.1:0-9535 GCA_964563915.1 uncultured Candidatus Peribacteria bacterium
TACCGCGTAGCGTTTACGCAAGCCAAGATACATCGATGACGATCTGATTGATTCGTAACGTTTTAAACGCGAAGTGGTATCACATCATCGTCGATCGCACAGCGGCGGCTTGCAGATTGTTCGGGTCCTTCGGGTAGCCGCTGGGGGGATTCCGCACGTAGTCGGCATGTTGTTTCAAGTGTTCCTCCCAAGGAATGGGACTGGGGATGAGGAACAACTCGAGGACATCGCGAAAACCTTTGCGTGGAGAAACCGCACGGTGGAAGAAGTTCATATTGAAGATCGTTGCGTCGCCGGCTTCCACGTTGTTGTGGAACGGCCGGTAGGGTAGGCCTTTCTCCCGCGCGAAGTCCTCGATGTTGGCGATACGCTCGTTCCCAAAGCCGAAGTATCCGGCACCGCGGTAGGCCATCGTATCCGCCAGACTCATGAACTCCGTCGCGCCCGTTTCGGCATCGGCGGGGGTCAGGTGCAAGAAGAGCTTGCAGGTGTGGGGAGGATAACAATCGCTGTGCCACAGCCATGAGCTGACGAGCTTCTGCGAGGGAAGCGAGCGCAAGGCCACGGCCATGACCACGGCGTACTCCCCGCGAAAAAATGTCTTGAGGCCGGCATCGACGCCAGGATTGCGCAGGACATCGAGCAGACCCATGCCGAGCGTTTCGAGCGGTCGTTCGACAACCACTTGCATGCCTTCGATGCTGGGATCCCGGAAGATACTCCTGTCGTTGCGGTCGATCAGCTCCGTCATCTTTTCCGAAAACGCGCGGGCTTTCTGCGGATCTATCGCTCCGCGAAAACACACTGCCGGTTCCGTGAGCAGAGGGGACGGGGGGAAGTTCGCCGGGTGGGTCGCCGCGTAGCGCTTGGAGCACTCCCGCGCGTACCGGATGTAGGTGCGGTTGATGTAGTACTGGAGAACGTTGTTGTACCGTTTGTAGTAGAACGGCGAACGCTGGATCTTCTTCAGCACGGCGTCCGCAACCTTGTGTGCAACGGTCATCATACAGCGACTGTACGCTCCCGGCTTTTCCCCTGCAAGAAGTCCGTTTGCGGCAGCCATCCATTGTGAAACATCAGCCCATTCGCTAGGGTTCTGATCGCATTCATGGCTTTGAGAGAATCCTCGATCATCGGGAAGATTTTCCTGCTCCTGCGGAACATCCACATTCGTCCCATCCATGTCATTTTACCTATCGTCCTCGCGGTGCTGGCGGCCCTCTTCGAAGGCGCCGGGATGGGGCTGCTCATTCCCATCCTGAATGGGTTCCTGGGCAAGAGCTTCGCGTTCATCACCGACATCCCGTACGTCGGACCGATCATGCGGATGCTTCCGCCGTCGGTGCTCGAAAACGATCGCCTGATCTTCGGCGTCCTCCTCAGCGGCTTCATCGTGATCTACATTCTCAAGAACGTCCTGCGCTTCCTCTCCGTCATCAGCATGGGGTACCTGTCCCAGCGCGCCCTCCATCATCTTCGCAAGGCGCTCTTCACGAAGTACCTGAGCTTCGGAAAGCAGTTCTTCGATACGACCACCATCGGCCACCACAGCCTGCTGCTCCTGGAGTTCTCGCAGCAGGCGCTGCTGCCGATCTCGACGTCTGACCGCTTCATCAACGCCCTGTTTTCGCTCGTCGTGTACTTCGGTGTGATGGTGATGATTTCCTGGAAGCTGACCTTCATAGCGCTACCGCTCTTCGTTCTCCTCCACTTCGCGGTACGCGCCATCATCGTGACGCTCAAACACCTCTCCTACTCCATCATCCGCCGCGCGACGGACATCAATAAGAAGTCCGTGGAAATCCTCTCCACCATGCCGCTCGTGAAGGCCTACCGCACCGAGAAGCTGGAGCAGCAGCGCTACACCGCCATCAGCGACGAGAAGTCCCGGCTAGATTTCCGTGTGAACGTGCTGCAGGCGATGATGCTGCCGCTGCAGGAGATCATCACGCTGCTCGTGGCGGCCGGCATTTTCATGGGCGCACTCTATATCTTCGGCCGCGACGACATCGGCTCCGCCCCGGCGCTCGTCGTCTACTTCTACGTCATCATCAATGCTTCGAGCAAGTTCGGGATGGTCTCTAGCTTCCGCGGTTCACTGGCGAACTCCATAGGTCCGCTCGACGCGGTGCTTTCGATCTTCGATGACGAGGGGAAGTTCTTCGTGCGGGGAGGCAGCGTCGCGTTCACGGGCCTACGGAACACCATCGAATGCCGGCACCTGACATTCTCGTACTCCGACCGCATCATCCTCAATGATGTCTCGTTCGCCATCCGCAGGGGACAGATGACGGCAATCGTCGGCCCCACGGGCGCCGGCAAGAGCACGCTCATCAACTTGTTCATGCGCTTCTACGATTGCCCACCCGGATCCATCTTCGTCGATGGCTTGGACATCCGGACCTTCACGCTCGATTCCTGGCTTGCGCACACCGCCGTAGTGAGCCAGGAGACGCTCCTCCTCCATGACTCACTCCGCAATAACATCACCTACGGCCTTTCGAATGTCAGCGAAGAGACACTGCAGGACGTGGTGCGCCGCGCGCGGCTGAAGGATTTCGTCGCGCTGCTCCCCGGTGGGCTCGAAACCCTCATCGGCGACCGGGGTGTGAAGCTCTCCGGCGGCGAAAAGCAGCGCGTTTCCATCGCGCGGGCACTCCTCAAGGGTGCCGAGATCCTCATCCTCGACGAAGCGACAAGTTCGCTCGACAGCCGAACCGAGAAATTGATCCAAGAAGCGATCGACGAGGCCGTCACCGGCCGCACGGCAATCGTCATCGCGCACCGGCTCTCCACCATCAAGCACGCCGACACCATCGTTGTCCTCAAGGACGGCGCAGTGGCGGAGGAGGGAACGCTCGAGTCATTGCTCGGCCGGAAGGGGACATTCTTCCATTTGTGGGAGGAGCAGAAGTTTTAACATTTCTCCATGAATTACTACAAGACAATCTTCGGCGCATTCAATGACGGGGGTGTCCGCTACATCATCGTGGGCGGTGTCGCGATGAACTTCATCGGTCGTGAGAGATTCACCAATGACATTGATGTTCTCCTGGCATTGAACGAGGAAAATCTCAAGAGAATGTCGATCGTCATGAAGAAGTTGGGGTATGAACAACGCCTTCCATTGGCACTGGAAGAGCTAGGCGACGAAAAAACTGTGCTGAAGCTCATGAAAGAGAAGCATTTAATGGCTTACACGTTCGTGCATCCCGTCTACCATGAGTTCAATGTCGATGTTATCGCCGGTGATTCCCTTCATTTCTCTGAGTATGAGAAGCGGTGCACGTACCTTTCCCTATGGAACATCAAAATCCCCGTCATTGCCATTGATGATCTCATTGCTATGAAGAAAAAAGCAGGACGGAAAAAGGATATCGATGATGTCGATCATCTGCTACAATTCAAAGGGTTATGACGAATTGGCAGGCAGATCTCGAGGCAGACCAGCTGCGACGCTCCAAGGAGGCAACGCCAGAGCAACGGATGCAGTGGCTCGCTGATGCCCAGGAGTTCGTCCGTGAGATCCGAAAGAATGCCGCCAAAAACCAGGAGATTATGCGCCGCAACATGCGGAAGCGTCAGTGATGGGCCGTCAGGCTGATTGATGGGGCGCGACCGCCTCGATACTCCGCCGGATGAGTTCCGCCCAGAGCGTGGTCTTCTCATCCTGCGAGTATTCCTCATACGGAGTGCTCTGCGGTCCGGGGTAGGGAGTCGCGCACTCCTCCATCGCTTTCAGGAATAGGCGCACATCCCGCTCGGAAGTAGTCTCTGTGCCCGAGAGGATGGCATCAAGCGCCCGCTTGCAGTCATCCGACGTGCGGATTCGATGGATGCCGGGAGCGTACTGGTAGTAAATGTGCCCGAACATCAGGACCGGTTTCTGGCGCATGAACCCCTCGAATCCCGCGGTGCCGGTCGCGGTCGCGACGGCGATCGCGCGGTCGAGGAGTTCGAATGTGTTCATGTCCCGCGGTACGAGCGTCACGCAGGGGAGCGCGAGAAGCGCCTTGTAGAACGCGATGCTGCGCCAGCGTTCTCCCTGCGCGGGGTGTTCCTTCACGTAGATCCGCACGTGTTTCGGCAGATGCGCAGCGATGAGCTGTATCGAGCGTTCCTGGTCGGCATAAGCCCCCGCCAGCGGCAGGGTCGTCGCTTCCGGTTGCAAATGGAGAGGGACGTAGATGTACGGCAGGGAAAGGTCGGGGATCCGCGCATGGCTGTCGTAGAAGCGAATCGTCTTGTGCTGGGTGAGCTTGCGGGACCAAAACTGCCGCGAAAGAACGGCCCGAAAGAACGCCCGCGGGCTTCGCGCGAGCATCTGGATCGCCTTCTTTCGCCATTTCAAGACGAAGCTTCGCCGCGCGAGGGCGTCTTTCGTGGGCTTGTACCAGGCAACGGGGATCTCTCTCCGGTAATTCTCAAAATACCACTGATACTTGTCCGATAATGGCACGGGGATCGACGGATCCGCGTACTCCCGGGTGACTCTCGTCACGGCGTCCCGCAGCGCGATGGAGGATTCCTCCCAATCCGTCACCATGAAGACCGTGTCGATGGAGACGAGATGCTCCACGTACAGGAGAGGAATTCTCTTCAGCTTGCAGAGGTGATAGAGGACCCAGTCGTAACACTTGTGTGGCAAGTGGTACATCAGGACGATATCGATCTTCCGAGTGTCTAAAAAATCGTTCCAGTACCGCAGATGGGAAAAGTACTGCCGCTGCCGTTCGCTGAATGGCATCTCTCCCGAAAGTTTGTAGCGACTTCGATGCGTGTACCGCGCGGCCATCGATAGGAAGACGCATTCGCACGACCTCATCCGTTCAATCAATTCTTCATCGAGCGGGGCAATGCTGTTCCAGTTCACGTCGGTAAAGTGACCCTCCCGCAGAACACGTTCCTCCATCCAGAGATGCTCCTGCGCGTCCAGATGCGGCATCCTCTCCCTCGTATTCGTGATGGAGATGCACGTGCCCAGCCGTATCCCCTTGAATGCGCGCTCCAAAACGAGCGTATCCACGGGTTCTTGAAATGACGTGATCACGATGTTCACCGCGGCAGTATATACTTTGTGCATGGTTTCCCATACCCCTCTCCGTGCGATCGTCGGGCGCTTCGGGATGGATTTTTCCCGAGACGCGATGCACATGGTGCTCCGAGAGAGGCCGTTCGAGTTCTGCGGCATCATTGCGACGGGCACTACGCCTCGATACTTCCAAGGAATGCCGGAAGAACGACAGCAATGGTTCATCTCCAGTCAAATCCGCGGGTGCGCGTACGCGGGGGTCGATTGGCAGGAACTCACTCCGGTGGACGAAGTACTCATCGAGCAGATGCGCGCGTGCGAGTCGACGTTCATGGAGGCGGTCTCGCGCCTGGAGTGGAAGAAGACCGTTTCGTATGCGGTACGGAAACGCTGGTACCTGCGACACCTGCGCTTCTGGAACGACTACCTGACCCGTCACAAGATCAATCTCTACCTCTCGGCATGGATCCCGCACGAAATCCCCGACATTATCATCGACGCGCTTTGCAAACTGCGAGGGATTCCCGTCGTGTACTTTGGCCTCAGCTCCATCCGCGACACGTCGTTCATCGAGCACGATTGGGAGGAGTCTGCCGTGCAGCTTGGTGAACGGTACGAGCAGCTTCTCGCGCGGACGGATCCAGCGACCGATCCGCTCTCCATCTCGCTCGCGGAACGCTTCGATCTGCGGTACCGGGCGCTCGCGAACCCCGGAGGCGAAGTGCCCGCCATCGAGCAGCAGGAGGTGGACGCTCCCTACTGGAGATCCGTTCGGCGGCTCCTCGCGGGCAATCCACTGACCGGTCTCACGCGTGCCTTCACCTACGCGACCCCTCTGGGCATGGGACGCGCGCTTCAAGCGTGGCAACGGCGGAGGCGCGCCGCGCAGGGGCAGGCATTCTACAACGCCCATGCGACCGAGCCGGATCTAGAGCGTGACTACGTGTACATGCCGCTCAACTTCCAGCCAGAGGCGACCACCGTCCCGCAGGCCGGTGGGTACGCTGACCTCGTCCTCACGGCGGAACTGCTGCACACCACGCTGCCCTCGAAGGTCCTGATCTACGTCAAAGAGCATCCGCGCCCCAGCGGCCCGGAGAAGCGCACCGTCGATTTCTACCGGGACTTCGCAGCGATCCCCCGCGTGCAGTTTGTGCCGCGATCGTTCAACACGTTCGTCCTGCGCGAGCACTGCCGTGCTATTGCTACCACGGCGGGGACCGCGGGCTTCGAGGGTCCCTTCCGCGGCAAGCCCGTCCTGCTCTTCGGACACTGCTTCTATCAATACGCCCCGGGCACCTATCGTATTCACTCTCTCGATGACTGCCGCAGAGCGGTGCGGGAGATTTTTGACGAAGGGAAGATGCCCACGCTCCTGCAGTGCCGCCTCTTCCTGAAGGCAATCGAAGAAACCTGCGTCCACGGCGTCCTCGATCCGTTCTGCTTCAACGTGTCGCATCTTTCGCAGGAAGAGAATGCGTGGAATTGCAGCAGGGCGATTCTGGATGAGCTGCGGGCGATCTTTCCCGAATAAGCGCATCACGCGGAATGAATTCCGCGCTGACTCGTTCGCGTTCGCCGGCGATTGAAATCGCCGGCTACCCAGCAACAAATACGGCGAATTCATTCGCTTTCGATGAGCCCCCGCGTGAGCGGCGTCCCGCGTGCGACGGCTTTCGCCGCTTGCTTTCCCAGAACGTTCTGGAGCTCCTTTGGCGGCAGGCCATACCCCGGGCGGATGATGCGCAGGTTCTTCTCCGTGAATGTCTCGCCGGCGGCCACGTCCTCCACGACGAAGACCGACGGGCGGAAGACGATGCTCCCCCGGTCTCCCGCGCTCGTTCCGTACGTAATCTTCCCCAGCGCGCGCTCCTCTATTGTTGCAGATGCGAGATCCTTCTCCGCGGCGCGGACGCTCTCCACCATCTGCCGGAATTCCGCCGGCTCCATCGAGAATGCACTGTCGGGACCTTTGTCGCGCTGCCGATCGAGAACGAAGTGCTTCTCGATGATGCATGCGCCTTGAGCGACTGCCGTCACGGCGACGCCGTATCCCATCGTGTGGTCCGAGAGTCCCACTGGAATGTCGAACTCCTTCATCATCGCGGGAATCGTCTTCAAATTCGCGTCTTCAATCTTCGCGGGGTACGCGCTCGTGCACTTGAGGAGTGCGATCTCTGTCGCACCTGCGTTACGAAGGGTTTCCACCGCTTCTGCAATCTCTTCCTTCGTAGCCATGCCCGTCGAGAGAATGACGGGTTTCCCCGCCTTCGCTACCCGCCGGAGGAGGGGAGTGTGCACCAATTCAAAAGAGGCGATCTTGAAGGCAGGGACGTCGATCGATTCCAGGAAGTCCACCGCAGTCACGTCGAAGGGCGTGGAGAAGAAGTCCATTCCCAGATCTTCCGCCTCCTTCTTGAGCTTCCCCTGCCACTCCCACGGCGTGAACGCCTCGCCGTAGAGTTCATACAACGATTTTCCTTCCCACAGCGTTCCTTTCAAACAGTCGACGAAGCACGCATTGTCGCAATCGATCGTGATCGTGTCCGGCGTGTAGGTCTGGATCTTCACGGCGTCGGCGCCGGACTCCTTCATGGCATGGATGATCTCCACCGCTCGAGCGAAGTCCTGCCCGTGGTTCGCCGACATCTCCGCGATGACGTACGTGGGCTGCCCGGGACCAATCCGTCTGCCGTGAATGGCAAAATTGCTTGTCATGCGGTCCCATTGTACTATCACATGCGCCATGCCGATTGTCCCAAAATTCCTTCAGGTAACGGTCGATCCGCTCCTCAAGAAGATCGTCCGCTCGAGCCTCTACACGAACCGGTACAGCAATTCGCTCGATATCCGCCTCAACGAAACGTACCTGCGCTACCAGCGCTTCTGCTCCGCCCAGTACGTCGCGCGGCATGGTGTTCAGGACTTCGGCGAATCCCGCATCCGCACGCACAGCGCCCAGATCTTCTCGGGTGTTGTGGCAGCAGAGAAGGCCCGTCAGTACTCCGAGCAGATTTCGTACTTCATCGAGCACAACCAGGAACTCGTGAAGATCGACGACAAGCACAGCAGTCTCCTCAAGACCATCAAGCATCCGCTCCGGACTATGGGCACCGACTACCTCGAGATCTTCCATAATCCCGAACTCCACAATGCCCTCGTCACCTTCTTCGGCGGCGATTACCGGCTGGAGTGGGTCTCAGCGTTCCGCACGCTGCCTTCCACCCACGTCGTCTCCTCCTGGAACTGGCACACGGATGCAAACCCACCCTACACTTGCAAAGTCTTTCTCCATCTGACGTCCGCTACTGCGGATACAGGCGCGACAGACTTCATGACGCCGGAGGATACCGCACTGTACCGCCGCGCGGGATACTTCGGTGACCACTACGGGAGCGAGCGGATGGGGGACAAGGAGATCCGGGAATTCGCGCAGAAACATGGTTTGCCGTACCGCCCCTTCCACTTCGATGTGTCCGCTGGTGACGCGTCACTCTTCAACCAGAACTTCCTACACCGCGCCGTCGCTCCGCGCGTCGGGTACCGTGACGTCTTTGAATTCTTCCTCCTACCCAATCCTGTTCCCTGGCACGAGCAGCTCGCGAAGGACGGGATCGACAGCGCGCAGATACGTCTTCCGCTCTACCCGAAGAATCCCCGGCGGGCATGAAAAAATTTCTCTCCAACATGAGGGGATGTTTGTACCCGCTCCTCCGTTTCGATGCGGTACGGCTGTTCGTCGCGGCCATTCGTTACGCCTGGTTCGTCGTGCTCCTCCGGCGCCTGAGGACGCTGCAGTCGTCGACAGGGGACATCGGGGTCAATGCGGTCCATCACAATCTCCTGGGGCTGAAAAACATCTGGGAGCTGGGCGTCCCGCGCTCCAACCTTCTGCTCTATCCCCTGTCCGCCATCCGCTTCAGCAAGTCCTCGCCGGTTCTCTGCGTCGGGCCGCGGTCGGAGGGAGAAATTCTGAATTTCCGGGGACTCGGATTTCGCAATGTCCGTGGGTTGGATCTCATCTCCTATTCCCCCTGGATCGACCTCGGGGATATGCACGCGATGCCGTACGGGAATGACACTTTTGGCGCCGTCGTGATGGGGTGGGTGCTGGCCTATAGCGACAATCGGAAGAAAGCCGCGGAGGAAGTCGTCCGCGTCACCCGCCCGGGCGGGATCATCGCCGTCGGCGTGGAGTACCGGAGCGCATCGGCGGAGGAATTGTCCAAGAAAGTCGGCTACGAGCTCTGCGATGAAGACCGCATCGAATCCGTTGCAGAAATCCTCGACCTGTTCGGTGATCATGTTGACCGCGTCTTCTTCCGGCAGGATCTGCCCGAGGGCCCCTGCGAAAAATGGGATCTCCTCGTGCTCTTCTCTGTGAAGAAGTAGGGGCGTTGCATGGTTCGGCCCCTTCGGTCAAGCTCAGGGCTCACCACAGGTACAGCGCCCCTACCTGCCTTTCCTCACGGAGAAAATAGCCATGAGATCGCACTTATTGCA
>CAZLYW010000045.1:0-9075 GCA_964563915.1 uncultured Candidatus Peribacteria bacterium
GCTGTTTGCAACTTTGCATTACAATGCATTCATGCCATTGCCAGAAAACATTGATGAGAGACTGAAGTTAAAACAAGAAGGACTCTACGATATTCTTGCGGGTTTCTTTTCAGGCGGCACATACAACAATATTTTTCTTGGATTGTTCAGCGAATTAAATGGAAATCTAAAGAAAGGCAATGAATCATTTGAACAGTTGAACCAAAATATTGCGGAGGCAAATAAGTCTTTTGAGAGTCTCAACAAAGGCCTAATGAAAATGGATGAGTCAATCACCAAATTGGATGCCAATATTGTTGCAGCCAACGAATCATCAGAAAGACTATCCACGGCTCTTCGCAGGATTACGCTGTGGGGCACAATCATTGCTGCAATATCTTTGTTTGTTGCCATCGCATCGGTTGGACTCGACTACTACAAAACTTTTTCTGCAAATCCATCCAGTGTTGAGAATGTAAGAAATGCTGCCCCTTCAATGAACGATCCAAAAATTTAGATTGCCGCAAATTCCTCTTTGCGTTGCCCCTCACCCGGCATGTCCGCATGAATATGCTTCTGATCTCTGTCGTCCTCACGTTCGTTGTCCACTAAAATCACGACTCCATCATACGCCTCGCCAAAATTCTCTTGGTGATGCAGAAGATTTTTTTGCGCTAGAAGAGTTTTTTCCACATCAACGCCCACCGATCTACGAATGCGGTACGGAGGCTTGCGAACCCGAGGAGTGAAATTCCTAAACTTTTCACCGGGGTCTGATTGTCCTGTGAACTCTGCAAATATTTCTGCTAAGCCTTCTTCATCAATACCTAGAGAGAACGACTCATCAAATTGCCACGACTCTGCAAGCTGAATACAGAATGGTGCATGTGCATCACTACCCCGAAACGCACGTGCAGCCATAATGGGTAGCGAAATCTGGGTACTGCACGGCCAAGATGAATGTGTACCCGTTAGATGTTGACGCGATTTGGGGAACGCTGTGGATACGAAAGGAACGCAGGCGGAATACAAAAGTTTTCCTCGTTTCAGAAGAGGAGAGAGGTGCGCCACTTGTTGATCGAGTGAGCTACCTCCATCCTGTTCCAGACCAAGATCAGCCCCGACACAGACAATTTGCAAATGCTCACTAATGGACTGCAACGCCTCCATCTGGCTCTCAACATAAGAATCAAAAGACGGACTCTCCCCGTATTCGTGGAGCATGTGTGTCGCATAATCTCCTTCGATCAGCATTTTTTTGAGCATGAGCATGTCATTGCAGCGAATGGCATCTGACAATCTCTCTTGCATGTTGTGGGGTATGGGCACTGCGATGCGCTCTAAACCGCTTGCTGCCAACGGTTCAGCCATGCCAGCAAGAAATGATAGGCCGCCAAGGACAGTTCCTTTGCTGCTGTTGTCTATGCATGTTAGATCATGCTCATGGATGCGATCAATGAGATATGAAACGGGAACTTGGCCGTGTTCTCTCAACTGCTCATCAAACATATTCTGTTCATTTTCATCAATGTATCGAGTTCTCCTATCCTCCCAATATCGAATTTCCGCAGCTCTGATTTCTTCTTCCTGAGCAGGCGCAAGTTCAATGCCAACGGCTTCGCTCATACTTCGCGCATGGGAAAGCGAGGAGGCAAATTCTTTCTTGGTTCCCATTTCCAACGTTTGAAGAACCCAGTGTCTTACAAGACTACGGATATGCTCATGTTGAAGCTGCTCCATAACCACCGTTGCAAGCTCTTTCTCGTCTTCCTCTGGCGGGTAAAACCTTGCATCTGTGCCTTCGTGGAAAATATGCGCGACCTGCCAAACAATCTCTCGTGCAAGAATCTCTGGCGTGTTCTCTCCGAGTGTAACGCAGAGTTCTCGCGTCAATTCGTGGGCTAACTGTTTCGGAGCGCGGGCATCGCGGCTGTCGCCTCCGACTCCGTGCATGATTCCTGCATGAATTTGTTGGGCTGCTATGATTCGGCCTTCTGCATCTGTATCTTTGTTCTTCAAAATAGCTCTGTGATAAGGCAATTCTGGCCACTCAAATTTCTTTTCATCGGACATAGCGGCATATGGTAACACAAGAATCTACTTCACCCACTCGGAGATCAGATCCTTTGTGTAAATCCCAAATTGCCTATTGGATTACTTGCAGTTCAACATTCTCGCAAAGATCACCAAGACCACTTTCGCGGAGATATTGTTGAAGTCGCTCTATTTTTTCTTTGGGACCATCAACAGATAAACAACTCACGAATCTCATCTTGGCGTAGACAGTGATACCTTCAAGTACTCCTGCTGTCTCCAACTGCTGCAAACGAGCATCGAAATTGCCGGTAATCGCTTCTCCATTTTGTCGTGCGATCTCCTTATGATTTTCTCCTCGCGGCTCCTGTAAGCCTTCTGGGCTTTTGATGGAAACGAGATAACCTTGTGCTTTGCCCATAGAAGTTAGTGGTAGGAAAAAGGGAACGAAACTATCACATGATAAGTTTGTAAGCAAAATCAGTATCCCATCTCAATATGGAAACTGGAAGAGGATTGAAGGTTCCACGGTTCGAGATACAGCAGGGCTATTGTGACAGGAGTGCGTGACTGGCTTCCTTCTGCCATACGTGTGTCCTGCCATACTCGAATGAAGGATCAAACAATCGAATGACCTCAGCGTACCGTTTGCCGAGATGACCATGTTCTCTGTGGTGATTCCTGATGCGTTCGAGTAGGCTACCCAATTGCCGACCATCCTTCGCGCAGCGAAGGATGCGGACCGTAGCTCCCGGAGGGAGCGAAGGTTCGCTGTTCTTTCGAAGTGCTGCGCTACGGATGGCAAGCCACATGTAAAAAGTGCTATGCTGGCCTGCTATGTGGCACGATGTCTCTATTCTGCACAATGAGAAGGGATACAACGACATCGGCTTAGCCGATCATGTTGAGGATCGTCGTGAATGTAGGACACAGGAACGATGTGTATAGGTAAAATGAAACTATTCCTATTTCACGCAATTGTTTACCTATTGATTTTCCATCATTTGTGATCAAATTTTTTATACAATATTTTGCAGTATTATTCGTGTTCTCCATGAATTTTACTCACGTAAAAGACTCTTTGTTGATCTATAAACTCATTCAAACTACTTCCTGTGCCAGTCAATGACTACCTGGACACCACTCCCCTGCTCTGTACACTGCCGACCCCCCTCCCCGGGGATCTACTATGGTACGCGTGAAGCAATTCACATCCCTGGCTTCACTTCCGCATGTTCTCCTGCATGCGCTGCTCATCACCTTCGTCGCGCTGAACATGGTGATGACGCTCCCGGCCCTGAGCTGACGCTCCCGGAAACGAAGTGTTGCACACGAGAGAATCACCACAACCATCCCCACGGATGAGGCAGTCTCCTAAAGCCCACAATCACCCAGCTTCACCGCTGCCTCTCCTTGAGCGTGCCGGTGGCCTGGATCGGATCGGTCTCGGAGGGCCCGGACTGCCGTTCGAGTGTCACAATGGCCTCCGTGTACGCGCGCACGTCCTTGCCGATCTCGACCGTGGCTGCATGGCGGACGTCCCGCAGCGGATTCTGGAGCACATCGAGACGCACACGCTGAGAGGAACTGGGCTGAGAGAGCCACCCGACGTAGCGGGAACCCTTCGGCGCTTCATGGATATTGAGTGTGATCGTGGCGAGCGACGTCCCGTCGTCGAACACGTGGGATTGCACCATGCCGTTGGCGTTGACCGGAGCTTCCCCGTTCATCGCACCGATGGCAAACCAGACCTCCCGCCCATGGACGGGGTGCTCGACGATGCTTCCCGTCGGCATCACCACTTCCATCGTTTCGCGACCGATGACGGTCTCGCGGCGGACGGTCTTCGTGGTGCACGCCGAGAGCAGGAGGAGGGGGAAGACCGCAGCAGCAAGCAATCGTGATCGGTTCATGGGAGAGGAAAAGGGGCAGAACTCTATCACTGCCTCCACGAGCCGGCAATCACCTGTACCTCGCCACTACCAGAGAAATCCCGGCGAACGCGACGCGTACGCTGCACGCTCCTTCTCAGCATGGGCGAGCACACTGTTACCGTACTCTCCCAGACTCTCGCTCTCGGCGGGGTAGAGCTTCCGCAGCAGTGCGTTTGCGCGTTCGAAGGTTTCCACGCTCCCGGAGAGCGCGATGAAGTGGCTGTTACGGAGAATCGCAGAGCCGAAGGACCGCAGGAGCGCGAGGAAGGACGCCTCCTGCGCCGCGGTGACCTCCGGGTGCGCTCCCGTCGCAAGAATGGTGAGGATACCTTCGAGCGGTTCGAGGTAGTTCAACTTCCCCAGCTCCATCGCGATTTCGTAATCTCGGAGAGCTTCTTCGCTATCTCCCTTCGAAGTCGCGAGGCGCCCGCGCAGGATCCACAGCCGCGCATCCTCGTCGTTGACCTGCGCATAATCATCGAGGGCGGCACGTGCAGCATGCTCATTGCCTTGTTGGAGGAAGAGATGCGCGCGGCTCAGATGCATGTCGCGGGAGAAGAGTTCGCCCGAAGCGCGGTCGTACCACTGGATCGCCACAGGGAGATTCCCGGCGGATTCGCTGTGACGACCGAAGGAGGAGAGGAGGAGAAATCGTCCCTCCAGAACGAGGGTTACTGCGAGAACTATCGTTAGGGTAAGCTCAAAAGTTCGAATACATTTATTACTCGCTCCGCAGGGTGAGTACCCTGAGCGGAGCGGAGCGGATTCCAAGGGTGCTCGCACGAGCAGTCCCAAGAGCAGCCAAACGGGCAGAGCGATGCCGACGAATTGCAGGTTGTAGTCGATCAGATTGTGCGCAAGGACGCCGGAGACGGCGATCAGGCAGGCCATCTGGAGGGATACGGGAGGACCGTCCTCGCCGGCACCACGTAAAGCGCCTTCGGCGCCGCGTGCCTGCACGCCGTAGTGCCGCAATGAATGTACGAATAATGGCGTTACGGCACGCAGGCGTGGCACGGCCTTCCGACGAATGAGGGAACTGGCAGCGGGAAAGAGCATCCTGATCAGAATGAACAGGAAGAGAAGAGCTGCGGGCCATCCCCTCTCCATCGCGAGCTTGAGGAAGACATTGTGCGGGTGATCGGACGTGGCGAAGACCTGCGTCTGGAGGCGCGGCTGGATGAAGCGGAAACTGTACGGACCCCACCCGAAGACGGGGCGTTCCAGGGAGAGCGCAAATGACTGCTCCCAGAAATCACTGCGCTCGGAAATAGATGATGCGCCTTCGGATGCCGTGAACGTCGCCTTGGCGGCGACGGATGCGACGTCGTGGAAGCGGGACCGGACAGCATTGACGCCGGTGAAGAGCAGCGCACCGATGATGAGAGCACCCAGAGCGACAATGAGAGTCCGCGTAGGACTTCTCCATCCGGTGTGATTCTCCTCTCCGCGAGAGATCCACCATCGCACTCCCGCGATCAACAACCACAGAACGATCTGCCCGCAGAAGACGAGGAACGCGCCGCGTGAGTAGCTGAGGAAGAGGCTCCCGAAGAGCATCCCGAGTGTGAGCGATTGCACGAACGGTGAAAACCTCCGCGACCACAGCACCGCAATCGGCCACGCAAGCAGGAGGAACTCCGCCCACGCGTTCGGCCAGTAATCGGTATCGAACCGCATGTCGAAGAACGTCCCGACGAACCGGTTGACGGGCTGCAGGATGTATACCGCCGTTCCGATCACGCAGGTGACCAGGGCCGTCACCGAGATCACCGTGATCAACCGCCGGATACACCTGCCAGACGGTTCCGTAGGGGCGTTGCGACCTGCCCTTGTTGCCCATAGGAAAACCAAAACACATGACGCATCCCTGATCACCTCATCCAACCCGTAATTGCGCGTCTCGGAGAGAACGTAACTGACAACCGTCCAGAGCAGGAAGAGCATCATCGCGATCCACAGATCCCGCGGCACGCTCGTCACCGGCGTGTCGGAGTCCCGCGGCTCGTTCCACCACCGCGCAAACGTGAGAAGTACGGCGAGCCCCGCGAGCAGCCACGTCGCCTCGAGTCTCTTGCCGCCGCGCCACAGGATGGAGAGTGCGAGGAGGAGCAGGACACTCCATTCGAGCATGACCGGCAACCGCTGACGGAGCGCATTCATGTTGCTGAGTATGACAAAGACGACCTTTCCATGACAGGGCTTCCTCTCTCCATGGATCCTATCAAGAAAAATACATGTGAATGGTGATTGTATCTTAATCATCGAGATGAGCTTCCAGTACTCGTTGGGCACGAGCCTGATGATCGGCATGCCATGGACTAATTTCTGCGAATGGAACGTACCGTACATCTGTGCTTTCCGATGAATTGTGAATGTTCCCGGATACATGTCGTGAGAAGTAGGTAATGTGAACACTGCCACTCCGTCGAACGGTGACATCTTCAAGTGTCATGCGTTCTATGGATAACCCTGTTTCCTCCTTCAATTCACGCCTGATCGCATTGTCGGGTGTTTCATGTCGCTCAACCCATCCTCCAGGCATAGACCATGAACCATCGTCTGACCGCTTTATGAGAAGCAAATGATTTGATCCATCAAGAATGACGATATCTACCCCCAGTTTTGTCATTGAATATCGAAATGATTCGCACTCACAAGAACTGTCTTCAGTCAGAGTTGTTCTGAGCATAAATTTTATGGCCTTCTTGCCAGCTGACGTCTTTAGATATGCTTCACGCCTTACAGCGTCATTTTTGTTGGCATAACATTCGAAGAAAACTCACTGTAGTGGTTTGCGATGCATAGTTGATAGCACATGTCCCTGATTATGCTCAGCAATTCTCTGCTCAACATTGGTTGAGTACCCGGTGTAAAGTTTGCCGTCTTTATCGCTTCGGAGAATGTAGACGAAATACATAGCGTGTTATTGTATCCTTTTTGATGTCCCGGCAGTAGATACTCGCTGCGCTCGCATCACTGCGGGACACGAAGCAGTATTGATTGTATTGAATGGCGGTGCCACGAAGCGATGGAGTGAAGCGACATCTGCTTCGTGGTGCCGATGAGAGGACTCGAACCTCCACATCCTTGCGGATACACGCTCCTGAAGCGTGCGCGTCTACCAATTCCGCCACATCGGCAAGTGAAACGTGCAACAGCGATCGAGAATGAACAATCCGCGAGCGGTCCTGAGAGCAATCGAAGGGCCGCCACATCGGCGTACGGGAAGTATATCCACTATCAGAGGAAAGCGTCATGGAAGGTGTGCCAGCCGCTCCTTCGCAAACACATTCCCCGGCTCCAGCTGAAGCGCCCGCTCGTACGCGCGCTTTGCATCAATGACGTCACTCCCTTTCTCCAGGGCCATGCCAAGGTTCAGGTAGATCGTGACATTGCGGGGATCGAGCGACTGAGCAATCAGGAGATGATCCACGGATGACTGGATTTCGCCCGCATCGAGCAGGAGCGCCCCCAGGTTCTGGTGCGCGATGGCGTAGCGGGGCCGCAGTTCCACCGCCTTCCGGAGGGCCGCGACGGCGCCGGGAACGTCCTTGCGCTTCGCGAGCGCCATGCCGTAGTTGAACCAGGCGTCGCCCGTGCCTCCCCCTGCGCTTGCCTGCGGTGAGCTTGTCGCCACTCGACTGCGCTCGGGGCGACCCTGCCGTTCGGCCCTGAGGGGCCTCAGGCCCTGAACGGGAGGAATCGAATGGGTCGAAGGGCGCACGGCATCTTCATATTCGCGAAATGCGGCATCGGCATTCCCATGAGCGTCGTAGAAGACGCCGAGATTGTTGTGCGCGATGGAAGATTCGGGGTGACGCGCGAGCGCGTGCTGCAGGAGTGTCTCCGTATTCCGCCAGACGAGGGATTGAAGGAACGCGAGGACGAACAATGGCACGAGGACGACGATCGCGAACACGTGGGGAAGACGCTCTGAGCGCCTCCCGAAGAGGCACAGGAACCTCGCGGCGATGAGGAACATCCCGATCGCAGCAAGATAGGCGTAGCGATCGGAGGTGAGGTAGAGCTCCGGCACCAGATCCTGCCCCTTTTCGGTGGTGAGGAAACTCGGCGCAAGCAGGAGTAGGAACCACCACCATCCAAGGAAGACGGACGGAAACCGACGCCGAAGGAGCACGGTCAGAACGCAGACGGCGATGACTCCCGCGAGCGGAAGGAGGAGATCGGGTCGCAGGAAGGAGGGCTCACCCGTGAAAGGATAGATCACCGAATACTCGAACGGCCAGACGAGGTGCCGGAGAGTGAACGGGACGGCCTGCATCCCCACGAGAAATTTCTCAAAGAGCGTTCGCGTGCCGGCGAGCTTACCGAACACCGCAACAACGCCGAAGACGATACTGAGGAGGAAGAACGGCGCCGTCCGCATCAGGGACACCTTCGTGACAGCCTTCGTGCGATACCAGTCGACCAGGAGGAGAATGAACGGGAGCATCAGGATGCTCACTTTGGAGAGGAGTCCCAAGAGGAACGCCGCGACGCCCAGCCAGTACCAACGAGGCGCATCTCCACGGCGCGATCGAAGATAGGCTGCGAGCGACAGGTGGAAGAAGAACGCGGAGAGGACGTCCTTGCGTGCGCTCACCCACGCGACCGCCTCGACGTTGATGGGATGGACCGCGAAGAGGAATGCGACGAAGGCCGCGTCAAACTTCCTGCCCGTGAGCTGCAGCATCACCCACCCGACGAGGAGCGCACTCCCCGCGTGGAGTATCAGGTTCGTCAGGTGATAGAGGAAGGGGTGGAGGCTGGCGAGGGAATAATTGACCTGGAAGCTCAGGAACGTCAGCGGCACGTAGAGATTGGGGTCGTAGTGCGAAAACGCGTCGAGGATGTTCTTCAACGACAGTCCGTGACTGATGGGGTTATCGATCACGAGCAGCGGGTCGTCCCAGAAGACGAACTCGTTCCCGAGCGACCGTCCGTAGATCGCGATGAGCAGGACAATGACTCCGCCACTGAAGAGCAGGATTTCGCGTCTCGACAGATGAACCGCATGCATCATGCAGCAACGCTACCGAGCACCGACCCTTTTGTCATACCAAGTTGCACTAAAAACGCTACGTTGCGATCTTGTGCATCCTCCTCGTCTCGTACCGCGTAGCGT
>CAZLYW010000046.1:0-8852 GCA_964563915.1 uncultured Candidatus Peribacteria bacterium
ATCCATGCTGACCCTGAAAAAATGCACAGAATTCGCAACAAGGATTTAGAAATTGTCCAAGATATTTTAAAGCTTCTCATTTTGGTCTTTTTCATGGCTTGTAGTGATGAAGTTATTTACAAAGAACTCGAAAAAGAAAACGACATTGACCCCGTAAAGGGTCTGACAAAAATGAACCTAAGCAAGTATTATCAACAAATGAAAAGTGATACAGGTGCTAATTTCGAGAGCTATAGCTTTAAACCTATCTAAGATTACTACCTCCTCTATCGCGCTAATACCTCTGCATCCAAGTTCTTCCACAGGTCTGACCTCACATCCAATTCCCTCACCACTACTTTCTCATAGCCCTTCCTGAACTGCCCGTTATTCACGAAATGTATCTTTTTCTCTAGGACTATAGGAATATGGAACAGTAAATATCTACTCGGCGGTCGCCCACCATTCGAGACAAGAGGGTGCAAAATGAACTCGTCGAACGGTGGTTTGAGGCTGATGGAAGCCACTTTCCTTTTGGCAGCGAAGAGGTTCAAAATGAAAATCTTCGCAATCACATCCTTCACGTCGTGGGTGACCTCATCATAGTCTTCTGAAGCCGTTTTCAGGGTGTTCAAGAACCCTTCGACATCGACAGACGAAAAGAGCCTCGTCGCCTCCAACGGGCTGATTTTCTCTTCGTACCCCTCGATCATTTTCTTCAATCGTGCCGTTTCTTCGTCGTAGGCGTTCTGTTCTTCCTTCGTGAACGTCTGTGTGATTTTCCTCTTTGCCATGTCCTTCAACTCCGTTTCAGCCTTCGTGCGCTTCGTTTTCAGGTCTTTGAGTTGAGCCGTGATGCCCTGCTGCATCGTCGTGATGGAGGCGGTCAGGGCGATTGCCAACTCGGCTTTGTCGATCTGCTCGACATGGATGCTGCAAATAAGTTCCGAGATCGCTTCGCTGACGTAAATACTGCGAACGCTCTTGCCGCGTTCGGGACAGCCTTTCGTGTCACAACGGTAATAGACTTTCCTGATCTGCTTCGCGCCTCTGCCGCGTGACGCGCCGATGGTGCGGAGCTTCTTACAGAGGGCGCAGTACACGATGTCACGGAACGGGAAATCGTATTTCACCTTCTCCTTTCCGTGACTGCGCTTCATACGCTGCACCTTCTCCCACTCGTCCTTCGTGACTATCATCTCGAACTCGTAGAGTTCGGTCAGGTCGATGGGCTGGCCGCGCTGTTCGAGGATGCCGTAGTAGATCGGGTCGGTGAAGTAGCCGTTGAGCTTCTGCACGGTCATTTCCTGTTCACGACGCTGACGTATGGCTTTGCCCTTCAAGACGCGCCTGTACCCGTCTGCGTTCATCTCCGCGACGATCTTGCTCTCACGCGCCCCGTCGAGCCGCATCTGCCACGCCTTCTGCACGATGGCGAAGTTCACCTTTTCGGGGTGATAGAAGCCCGTTTCGCTGTCGCGGATGTACCCCGCCTTGTAGGAGCCGCTCGATTTTCCCTCTTTCAGCGCGTTCATGTTGCCGCGCCGAACGTCGGCAGAGAGCTTGTCCGAGTAGTGCTTCGAGAGCGCGAAGCTGATGCCGAGCATCATCTTGCCGTTCGCGTCGTTCGTGAACGGGAACGAGACGAACTTCAAGTCGAGGAGTTTGCCGTCGTCGATCAGCTGGATGATCTGGCCGCCCTCCATCATGTTTCGGGCAAGACGGTCAGGATGCCACGCGATGATGCCATTGATCTCGCCTTTCTCGATGCGCTCGATCATCTCCTTGAACTTTGGGCGACGCTTCGGCTTCTTCGCCGAGATTTCCTCGATGATCGGTTTCCCGACGACGTGGAGGTCAAGACGCTTCGCCAGTTCCTCGCACTCTGCGATCTGATCGTCAATCGAACGTACCTGCTTCTGCGGATCGTCGGTGGATTTGCGTACGTAGATGACGTAGCGCGATGCGAAAATCTCGTCTTGATGTTCGTCCATGTACACGATTCTACTCGTAAATCAATCGTCAGCCTCACCGAACTTCCTGATGTAGTGAAGGTCGTAGCGTGCGGGGTCGCGCCGTTCGAGGTAGGCGATGGATGCTCTGATGTCGCCGTTTCTGATCGCATCCATCCACGCCTTGTTCGCAACGTAGGTCGGGAACACCTGCGCTTGTTGCATACGCCAGTAGAAGGCTTGTCCGTCTCCATGTGCCGCTCGAAGTTCTCCTGCGTGATTCCAGCGTAGGGACAGGCGGCGGGAACGTCGTAGCGGTTCCACAACGCCAGTTGCAGTAGTCACTTCTGCGAAACAAACCCACCGTCGTGCATCACGTCCACAGCTACGGGGCTAGCAACGCATTCACCCTTCCTCATGCGTTGCAACCGTTCCAGTTCGTGCATCGCTTTGTAGAGGCGATTTTCGATGGTCGTCTGGTAGCGTAGGTAAATGCCTGTGAGCTGTTCAATGTCTTCGTGCTTGATCGTCGGCTCGTAGCCTTCCTGCACTACTTCATCCAAAGACCCGATCATCGGACAGACGATGCGCGGTTCGAGCTTCTCTCGCATGAACTCCCGCTCTGCCTTTGCGGCGCGGTAGAGCATCAGGCAACAGACGGCGATGCGCTCGACGAGAAGCCCTTCCATGAATCCGTGAGGGTCATACTCGTCGTGCAGACGGCGCAGGTAGCCGTCGTAGGCGTTGCCCTCGTACTTTGTCTTCAACTCGGCGAGGATGCCGTGCCGACGGGCATTGTGGCGCACGATGGCTTTGCCGCGCTGGGTCTTTGCGCCGCCTTGCTGTCTGCTGCGATGGTTCGCAGAAGTTTTCATATAACAAGAATACTGCGACTTCGTTTTCCCTGCGAATCATCTTGTCGTGAGATCAGCTCAACCCCTTTCCTGTATTGATCACAACAACATCATCGACATCTGATTTTACTTTTCGCAGTGCGCTGAATATAACTGCTGCTGAAGGCTCTGCGGCAATGCCAGTTGGAACATGCTGGATACTCCATTCCACTTCGTCTTCGGTCAGTTGCACGAAATTGTGTCCTTCTCGAAGCAGAGCTTCGATCTTTGCTTTCGCTGGAAGATACGTTGCATAGAGCTTGTCTGCCTTGCTATTGGATGAACTCACGCCGACACCAAGCAATCGAGTGTGGAGACCATGCCTCTGAATACCACGATGTAAGCCGAGCAACAGTTCACCACTTCCAACAGGGGCGATTATGATCTGCGGTGCATTAGCGGCAATTTCATGGAGAATTCCTTCGTAGGCTTCCTCAAATCCATTCGAGACGTCCCAAATTCGCTCACGCGCACTCTGTCGTGCCGCTTGAACAATTTCTGTTGAGGCGAACTCCCTTTCAGACAAATCTGCTTCTTTGATTTCGGCAGACGCGCTTTCCAACATTGCTCTGATGGATGGGCGCAGTTTCCTGTCGATCATTGTCACGATTCTCAACCCTGTGCCTTCGGCGAACCTCGCCAAACTGTAGCCTGCATTGCCAGCCGTGATGATCGCCAAAGTGTCTGCACCCTGCTCCAACGCTTTCTGCACGATCAATGCACTGCGCCTGTCTTTATGCGTGTGCAGTGGGTTCGCGGACTCGTCTTTGACTCGAACTCGCATATCCCTCTCAATTCCTTCAAAACACTCAATCTGCACCAATGGAGTATTTCCTGCCTTCATAACTGCTATAGTATCATACTTTCAATATATTTCCACCATCGGCCAGTTGCCGACAAGGGTTGAAAACACGCCTCGCTATTCTGACCGTCACTCGGTGAACTTGAACACCTCGCCGTTCTTCGCCCTCATCTGTGTACGGTTTTCGGGTCTTCTGTTCTTCTGCGCCTCTTTGTCTTTCAACCTGTTCAGAAGCTCCACGACAGGCGCGTACTTCGGGTTTTTGAGTTCTTCTTCCAGCGGGTTAGTAGGCGATGGCATCGGAGAAGAGCGTAGCGTGGATCGGGTCTTTTTTGTAGCGCATCGCGGAGAAGCGGCGGCTTTGCTCGATCACTTGCGGCGAACGTATCAGCGCGTTGATCAGGTGTTCAAGATTGCAATGATCTAGTCCACCATTAACATCATTTTTATCCCCCGAAGCGGTTGATCTCTACCTCCTACATCGCTTTAGTTCCGTGCCGCATCCACTGCGTAGCGGCCTCCGCCGAAAGCCATCAGGACGATGCAGCCGGCGAGGATGAGCAGGACGTAATCGATGCCCGATCCGGTGGGACTGGTGAACCATGCGGACTGCGTCATGAACCGGAGGAAGAGGACTGCGCCGACCATGATGACGGCCAGTCCGGCGGCGGCCCAGCGCGTCAGGAACCCCGTGATCAGGGCGATGCCCCCGAGCGGTTCGACGATCGAGAGGAATTTCATCAGCAGGACCATCGAGGCCGGCATGCCCTCGGGAGGCGTGTACCAGATGAAGAGCTTCCCGTAGCCCCCGACGTAGAGGAAGATCGCGGCGATCGTGAACCGCACCAGCAGGAGCGCCGCGTCCTGGAATGTTGCAGAGTGTTTCATGGGGAGAGGGGAATGGTGAATGGGAGCACGAAAAGCGGAGCGAGGACGCTCCGCTCGCAGGAATCACGAGAGGCTCAGTACGATGATGCGCTGCTGCTGGTTGCCGAGGACGATGACGAAGGCAGCACCCGGAAGTTCACTCCGCCGGTGCGTTGGCGACCGCGCTCCATTTCCTTGATCGCGCGCTTCGTGAACTTCCTCTGTGATGTGTCCACTTTCATCTGCTTCTTCATCATCACAGCGCCGCGCATGCAATTTCTCTTGCCATGGCTGGTGAGATGAGCGCATTGCTGCCCGGGAGCAGACGCCTCCGTTGCGAATGCGGTAGCGGCCATCGTCATCGCGAGTGCAGACGCGGCCAGGACTGTCACGAATTTCTTCATAGGAAAAGGGGGATGGAAAATAGAAAGACGGACAGGAGTGTACAAAGTCCGCGGGCGAAGAGGAATTGCCAAGAATGTGATTTGTAGGCAGGTGCACGCCCCTACTTCCCGTATAGCTCACTCACGCTCTGTCCACGTTCAATATGTCTGATGACCTCGGCCAGGAGCGGCGCGATCGGAAGAATGGTGAGAGAGGGGAAGGCGCTGGCATCCTGCGGAATGCTGTCGGTCACAACGACTTCGGTGAAGCCGGCTTTCTTGAGGCGGTCGTGAGCGGCTCCCGAAAATACGCCGTGCGTCGCTGCGGCGTAGACCTCTTTCCGCGCGCCGCGTTCCAGCAGTACCTCTTTCGCAGAGAGGAGCGTGCCCGCGGTATCGATGATGTCGTCGTAGAGAATGCACGTCTTCCCATCCACCTCACCGACGACCTCCAGGACTTCCGCTTCGTGGTGGTCCGGTCGGCTCTTGTGGAGGATCGCGAGCGGGGCCTCCAAGGTATCGGCGAATTTCTTGGCCCGCTTGGCGCCGCCCACGTCCGGCGCGACGACGACGGGGTCCTTCAATTTCTTCTTCCGGAATTCCTCGGCGAAGATCAGGCGCGACGAAAGAGCATCCGCCGGCACCGAGAAGAATCCCTGGATCTGATCGCTGTGGAGCTCGAGCACGATCACGTGGTCCGCCCCGGCCTCCTCCAGCAGGTGCGCTGTCAGTTTCGCCGAGATCGGCTCCCGGGGCTCCGCAACCCGGTCCTGCCGCGCGTAGGGCATGTGGGGCAGGAGGACGTGGATGGTTCTCGCGAAGCTCAGCTTCGCCGCTTGGCAGAGTAGGAAGAGCTCCATCACGTCCTCGTCCGGGTGCTTGCCGGCCGTTTGGAGAATGTAGACGTCCTTCCCACGGATGGACTCTCCAAAACGAACGTAGCGCTCCCCGCACGAGAAGCTCTTGGTCACGAGGGATCCGAGCGGCACGCCGAGTTGCCTGCTGAGGGCGGAAGCGAGCGCCGGGTGGGACGATCCTGCGAAGAGGTGCATGACTGCGCTATCATTCTACCAGATGAGGGCTCGCTACACGAGATCTCTGGGACTCAGCGTCCTCGACGAGGAAACGGGCGACGTGCTCGGTGCCATCAGCGGCATGGTCCTGCATCCCGACACGGGCGCGGTGGAAGGGTTCTTCGTGCGCATGGAGGGCTTCTGGTCGCGGGAAGAGCGATTTCTGGCGAGCCCCGACATCCTCCACTGGGGCGTCCGGATCACTGTCCGCCATCGCGACGTGCTCTCTCCTGTCGATGAGCTCGTGCGTGTGCAGACGATCCTCGCGACTCAGCGTCCCGTCCTCGGGCAGACGATCGTGACCGAGAGCGGACGCACCCTCGGGCGCTGCGCGGATGTGCAATTCACGACCGACGCGTTCCGTCTCGAATGGCTGTTCCCGCGGCGGTTCTTCCGGTGGGGTATTCCCATCCCCGTATCGCAGATTCTCGAGGTGAAGTCGGAGGCGATCGTGGTGAGGGATCCGCCCGTGATGGAAGTTGAAGAAGAGGTGGCGCTGATTCCTCCGGTGCCTGAGGCGGCGTGATCCCTCGCTACGTTCGTCGCTCCGCGACGAACTACTCGGGATGACACGCTGCAACGCCTATTGTCATTCCGAATAGTTCGCAGAGCCTGCCCTGAGCCGAGTCGAAGGGGAGGCGCGAACGTACGAGGAACTAACAAAAGCCCCCGCTTGCACGGGGGCTCTCAAGACGAAGGGAACGTCCGTTCAAATCTCGTTCGGGATCACGTCGGTGAAGAAGCCGACGATCACGCGGGCGAAGAGGACGATGAGGAGACCGATGATGACGAAGAGGATCGTTTTCTTCGCTTTGTCCTTCTGATCGTCGCTGCCGCCGGAAATGATTAAGCGGATGCCGGCGATGACGATGAAGATGACGGCCGCGAGCGCGAGGAAGTCGAGGACGAACTGGAGAACGGTGATGATGACATCGCGGATGCCTTGCTCGTCAACCGCTCCTGGTGTACCCGCAATGTCGGGGATCGGGCCGCCGAAGCCGGCCAGGGCCGTCGAGAAGGGAGCCAGCACACCCGTCATCACGAGCCACGCTCGGCAGGAGAGCTTCTGAAAAGTAGACATAGGGAGAAAGTGGGGAAATTGAAGTAATTTTTACTCTGGACCCGTGTCTTCTGCAAGCGCGAATGCACTTGACGGTAGAACGCTTCTCAGTGCAATCGCATTGCATGCTCTGTCAATGATTACTCAGGATTCCCGCGGTGATCAGCACCGCAGCGGGCAATGTGAACCATAGATCGAGGTTTCCGATCATGAGACTCATCAGTTGGCTCTGCTCCAGAATTGCGGCGAGCCCCGGAGACGCGGTCACCTGCATGTCGAGCAGCGGCGCTCCCGCGATGAAGGTCAAAAGCGTTGTGAGGAGCAAGCCGGCCGTGGCGAAACCCGCGACGGCCGTCATCGCCATGTTCACCGCCATGCTGCCCTCCTTCGTGTACTGCACGTGGAACCCCGCCTTCACCGCGAGGAAGACGATGATCGTGATGAAGAGCGTCAGCTTGAAGATCGAGGTGACGGTGGTATCGAGCGGGATGCCGACGACGCCAAGCATCGACTGCGTCTCGGTGAACCCGAAGAGCCGCTGCGTGAAGTTCCCGACGCCCTGCACAGCGACGATCGCCACGTAACTGCTCAGGATGATCTTCACTGCCTCCTTCTTCCCGATGATGAAGCTATACGTGATGACGAGGGCGAAGAAGACGACGATGAAGAGGTCCCAAGAGAGAGTCAGATTCATGGTGCTCTAGTGTAGCAGAAATGATAAATGACTAATCGTTAAGGAATTCTGAAATTTTGGAATTATGAAATTCCTTAATGATTAGTCATTGATGTGAGGAGATGAAAAAACGGTATGATTTCCCTATGCGTCACGGCTTCCTCCTCATCGACAAACCCGACGGCTTCACCTCCCACGACGCCGTCGCGGTGGTCCGCAGGACACTGCCCGAACGGGCCATCGGCCATCTTGGGACGCTCGATCCTGCCGCGACCGGCCTGCTCGTCATGGCGGTCGGGAAGAAGGCACTCAAAGTCGTCCAGTTATTCATGGACCTCACGAAGGAGTACGAGGCCGATGTGAAGTTCGGTCAGATCAGTACGACCTACGACCGCGAGGGGATGCTCCAGCAGTACGACATTGGGATGGGATGGGCGCCTCCGGAACAGGGCGAGCTCCAATGCATCATCAAGGAACGCTTCATCGGGAAGATCTCCCAAGTCCCTCCGTCGTACTCCGCCATCAGCGTGGGCGGTGAGCGCGCGTACCGGAAGGCGCGGCGCGCCATGAACCGGAGTCCCTCGATGCGACTCAGGACGACTGGTTCATGGCAGGGCTCCATATCCGACCTCCCCGCCCGCGAAGTTCACATCGAGAAGTGCGAGGTTCTCTCGTATGCGTATCCCGACCTGCGGTTCCGCGTCGTCTGCGGTTCGGGCACGTACATCCGCTCGCTCGCGCACGATCTCGGCCAGGTGCTGCGCTGCGGAGCGTATCTTTCAGGCCTCAAACGGACGAAAGTAGGGGAATGGTCATTAGAGAATGCGAAGGCTCCCGACGCCGTCAAATGGACGGACGTGATTCCGCTCAAAGATGTCCTGAAGCATTTTCCCCGGCGCGAGCTTACGGAGAGCGATATGGAAGAACTCACGTATGGACGGAACATCGAAGCGGAAGTGGAACCAAACACGATCGGTTGGCACGACGATCTCCCCGTTGCGTTGCTCGTCCCCGTATCGGATGGGACGGCGCATGCGAGGAAAGTATTTTGACGCGTCTGCTCCGTTCGTATCTCAATATCTGATAATCAGATGGTGCGCATAGTATCTCTTGCAGTCTAGTTACTGCTCTGAACGTGATCTGATGAACTCTGTCTTTTTTCATTTTATA
>CAZLYW010000047.1:0-8849 GCA_964563915.1 uncultured Candidatus Peribacteria bacterium
CCGTCATCTACGTGGCGAGCGTCCTCACTGGCAATGTCTGCCTGATGCAGATGGCATCTGCCGCGTCATTGCCTCAGCCAGTACAGGTCGTCGAATACGTACAGCAGAGTCTCATGAGTCCGTACATGCCCCTGACGCTGTCTGCTCCGATGTCCGTTGCTGCAGTTGTGGGTCATTCTGTCTCCTCGCCGATGGCACAGGCTCTCGGCCCTTGTCCCGGAGGGAATTGCATCATGGTGGATCATACCCAGAAGCAAGCAATCGTCGTTTCGTCAGCGAATAGAGATCTACGCCAGGCAGCTGCGCTTCCCGCAGCCATTCCATCCATCATTGCCTCGATGACAACGCCGCCTCCACTCTCTCCCCATAGGGGCGGCCCCCATCTTGCCAATACTATTGCTACGATTGTTTTGAGAGTGTGAAGCAGGATACATGAATGAGAGCGCCGACTTCGAGTTAGCCTCTCTTGCTTTGTATCCTTTTCATACGCTCACTATGGCGCACGAACCACATCACCGATCCGCAGAAATCCGCATCGACGGGATGACCTGCGGGAGCTGTGAGATCCTCCTCGAACGCAAGCTCAAAGCCGTTCCCGGAGTCCTCGCAGTCGACGTGAATCATCGACGCGGCACCGCCCTCATCACTGCCGATGCCGGCAATCTCCCTTCCTCTGAGCACATCGAGGAAGTCATCCGCGCTGCTGGCTATGCTTGTCCCTTGGATATCTCGGGGAACGAAGGTACTGGTGAGGAACAGCAGGGCATTCTCCACGTCTGCATCGACGGGATGACTGATAAAAGTTGTGAACGATTACTGCGCGAGAAGCTCAAGCTCGTCGCTGGTGTACAGAATGCCTCGGTACACCACAGAAGGGGTACGGCGAATATTTACTATACGAGGAAACCTGTATGGGAAGATCTCACGGAAGCCGTCGAGAGCGCGGGCTATCAGATGCGCCATCCCGATGAAGCTCCTTCCTCAATCGAGCCTCCCCATCGCAAATGGATGGAAATCGGTGCGTCTCTCCTCATCATCTTCGCACTCTACAACATCCTCCAGGTGTTCAATATCATCTCTCTCGCACCATCCTTTGCGGGAGCATCGACCTTCGGTGGCATCCTTCTCATTGGCCTTGTTGCCGGTACCAGTAGCTGTCTTGCGGTGACGGGCGGGCTGCTCCTGAGCATGGCTGCCAAGCATAACGAGGTGCACCAGGCGGAGACGAGATGGGAGAAGTTCAGACCGCTCCTCTCCTTCAATATCGGACGCATCGTCTCCTACTTCTTCTTCGGAGGCATCGTCGGCCTCATCGGCACCTCCATTGCGCTCACGCCGAGGATGACCGGCTACATGAGCATTCTCGTCGCGCTCGTGATGCTCTATCTTGCTCTGTCCATCCTGCACATCATCCCGAAGGGGGTCTTCCCGATTCGTCTCCCGAAGAAGCTCTCCCATTGGATTCATGATCTCTCGGAGAGCGATCATCCGGCTGCTCCCTTTGCGCTCGGCGCCTTCACGTTCTTCCTCCCCTGTGGGTTCACGCAGTCGTTGCAATTTGCAGCTCTTGCTTCGGGGAGCTTCGTCACGGGAGCGTTCACGATGGGCATCTTCTCGCTTGGGACATTGCCTGCGCTCCTCGGCATCAGCGCGATCTCCTCGACTGCCAAAGGAACGTTCTCTCGGGTGTTTCTGCGATTCTCGGGGGCGCTCGTCTTCGTACTTGCCTTCTGGAACTTAAACAGCGGATTACTCCTCACAGGTGTGGATGCAGCAAGTTTCCTGCCCAGTTTCAACAGCACTCCCGTGGCGTATGCGGACAATGATCCAAACGTCACGCAGAATGCCGACGGATCGCAAGTCATCAACATGCGCGTCACCCGCTATGGCTATGAACCATCGTCGTTCACCGTGAAAGCGGGGAAGCAAACGTACGTGAAAGCGACGGCAGAGGCAGGTGTTGGCGGCTGCACAAGTGTCCTCACCGTCCCGACCCTCGGTCTCACAAAGTTCCTCCAATCTGGAGAGAACCAGCTCGGGCCGTTCACGCCGACGCAGGACTTTCTCCTCACCTGCTCTATGGGCATGGTGCGGGCGAATGTACGGGTTGCGGGAACTGCCAACGGCGCAGCAGCAGTCATCCCATCGGCGAATGCTGCTGATATTCCTGCCAATGCGCAGGTTGTGGATCTCACGTGGACAAGCTCCGGCTATGCCCCGAATGTCATTGAAGTGCAGCAGGGACGACCCACAGCAGTGAAAGTCTCCGCATCGGCTCGGACGGGAGGGTGCATGAGCACCGTTGTCTTTCCGAACTTCAATCAATCTGCCTTTGTTCCCGCTCCCGGCGAACCTGCCAAGATCGTCATGCTCAATACTGATCAGGCGCAGGTTGGTGACTATCCCATCACCTGCGGGATGGGATCGAGAATGGCAACGTTGCGTGTCAGTGCAAGTCAACCTCCTCTTTTTTAGTTCTCAATTTCTCCACCCTCTATGTCTCCCCTCAATTGGCAAGAATCACCCATCCGAACGGACGCTCGTCCAGATGAGCCACAGACAGGTTCTTCTACAGTTTCCGTGACGAGGAGCGTTCCATCGCTGGGCTTCTTCCTTGGTCTCATGGGAGGCTTCGCTCTCTCCTCGCTCCTCGTCGGACTCGTCGCCGGCTACGCTGTCGGCAGCAGGCGGTCCAGCGGGTCCCTTGCGACAGGCAATCCGTCCCCGCAGGTTGCAGCAGCTCCGGCGGCACCGGTTCCTCCAGCGCCCCCTGAGCCGACATCGTCAGACAAGCTCCCCGCAATCGACGCGAAGACCGACCACATCCGCGGCGATCTGAAGAAGGCAACCGTCGCCGTCGTCGAGTACTCGGACTTCGAGTGTCCTTTCTGCAAGCGGCACCATCCGACGATGAAGCAGGTGATGGACACGTACAAGGATGACGTAGTCTGGGTCTACCGTCACTTCCCGCTCTCGTTCCATGCAAACGCCCAAAAGGAAGACGAGGCATCCAACTGTGCGGCGGAACTAGGCGGCAATGACGCATTCTGGAAGTACACGGACGCGATCTTCGAGCGAACGACGTCGAATGGTACGGGTTTCCCATTGGAAAATCTCGTACCACTCGCCAAAGAGCTCGGCCTCAACGAAGCGAAGTTCAAGACCTGTCTCGATAGCGGCAAATATGCAAAGCACGTTACGGATGACATGAACGCGGGCGCTGCTGCGGGCGTGCAGGGCACACCGGGCAACTTCGTCGTGAATCTCAAGACCGGCGAGAACCGCGTTGTGTCCGGCGCGGTGCCCTTCTCCAGTTTTAAGTCCGTCATCGACGGGATGCTCGGGATATGAAAACAGTTGTCTCCATTCCCGGCATTCACTGCGAAGGCTGCGCAGAACTCATCAAGGACGTGAGCAGCGAGTATCCGCAGATCAAGAAGATTGATATCGATCTGAATGCAAAGACCGTGGTTCTCGATCATGAGCCAGATTTCGATCGGGCGAAATGGTCAGAGGAGATCGAATCGCTTGGTGATACGTACAAAGTTCATCCCGTCACCGCATGACAACAGCACGCTCTACACTAGCCATCACGGGCATGCACTGTGCCAGCTGCAGTGCGCTCATTACCCGCAAGCTCAAGAAGACGCCCGGCGTCGAGGAGGCGAACGTGAATTACGGAGCCAATAAGGCGAGCATTCGCTTTGATCCCGCGCTGACAGACGAGCAGAAGCTCATCGCCGCTGTGAAGGCTGCGGGATACGGCGCTGTGATTGCCAATGAACAGGATAGGGAAGCCGAGAAGAAGCGCAGGCAGAAAGAGATCGCCACCTACCGCTGGAAGTTCTGGACAGGGCTCATCCTGAGCCTCCCGATGCTCTACTTCATGATCGCATCGTTTTTACCCGCCGCAGCCTTGGCGAAGGCGGGCCTCCCCACTCTCCCGCTCGCGGAGCAGCTCATTCAATGGATGGGCGCAGCGTCTTTCCTTCTTTCCACCCCTGTCCAGTTCTGGCTGGGGTACGGCTTCTACCGTGGCATGTGGTCGAGCCTGAAGATGGGCACATTCAACATGGACAGCCTCATCGCGATTGGCACTTCCACCGCCTACTTCTACAGCCTCTATAACCTCATCGCGCACGTTTTCCGAGAGGGAACCTTCCTCGGGCAGGTGCATGATCTCTACTTCGAGGTTGCCGCATTCCTCATCACCTTCGTCCTACTCGGGAAGTGGTTGGAGGCCAGAGCGAAGGGGAGTACGTCAGAAGCAATCCAGAAGCTCATGGGATTGCAGCCGAAGACCGCGAGAGTCCTTCGTCCTTCGACAGGCTCAGGACAGGCTCAAGCAGTAGACGTGCCGGTTGAAGACGTGCAAGCAGGAGACACCGTCATCGTGCGCCCCGGCGAGAAGATTCCCGTCGACGGAGTTGTCCTCAAAGGTCTCACCTCCATTGATGAATCGATGCTCACCGGTGAGAGCATCCCCGTGGAGAAAAAGGAAGGTGACCGCGTCTTCGGTGCGACGATGAACGGCAACGGCAGCATAGAGTTCCGCGCAGAGAAAGTCGGTTCCGAAACCGCTCTCGCGCAGATTATCCGCTTCGTCGAGGAGGCTCAGGGGTCGAAAGCACCCATCCAGACCTTCGCCGACTGGATCTCCTCGTGGTTTGTGCCTGCTGTGATTGGCATTGCCATCCTCACGTTTGTCGTCTGGATGTTCCTCGGCGCAGGTCTAACATTCGCGCTTCTCACCTTCGTCTCCGTGATCGTCATCGCCTGTCCCTGCGCGATGGGGCTCGCGACGCCGACGAGCATCATGGTCGCGACGGGGAAGGGCGCGGAGCATGGCATCTTGATCCGTGGCGGAGAGCCGCTGGAAGCTGCCAAGAAGGTCAACGTCATCGTCTTCGATAAGACGGGGACGCTCAGTAAGGGAAAGCCGGAGGTCACAGACATCGTGGCTCTAGACCCCCACCCCCCCGCCCCCTCCCCCAGCGTCCGCCGAGCGGACGCAGGGAGAGGGGGGGCGCCCGAAGAGGAAATCCTGCGCATTGCCGCCTCCTTAGAGCAGGGCTCCGAGCACTCGCTTGCCGAGAGCATCATGAAGCACGCGAAGGAGAAAGGAGTGACACTGTCTGCCGCCGAGACATTTGCGGCGATTCCCGGCCATGGGGTGGAGGGGGAGCTCGGCGGGAAAATGTATTTCCTCGGTAATCGCAAGCTCATGGAGAAAATCCAGATGTCGTCCCTCGACGCCGAGGAAAAGCTCCAGGCATTGGAAGAGGAGGGGAAGACAGCGATGCTGCTCGCAGATGCGTCCCACATTCTCGGTATCGTTGCTGTGGCAGATACGTTGAAAGAGACCTCCAAAGAAGCCGTGGAGCGGCTGAAACATATGGGCATCGAGGTCTACATGATCACGGGAGATAACAGGCGTACAGCGCATGCACTGGCGATGCAGGTGGATATCCAGCATGTGCTCGCGGAAGTGCTGCCGGAGGATAAGGCCAACGAAGTGAAGAAACTGCAGACGACGGGGAAGAAGGTCGCGATGGTCGGCGACGGTATCAATGACAGTCCCGCCCTCGCACAGGCCGATCTCGGTATTGCGATGGGGAGCGGCACGGATATTGCGATGGAGACGGGCGGCATCGTGCTCGTCAAAAATGATCTTCGGGATGTTGTGACAGCGATCAAGCTCAGCCGTGCCACCGTGAACAAGATCAAGCAGAACATGTTCTTCGCGCTCTTCTTCAACGTGATCGGTATTCCGATCGCCGCCAGAGCTTTCATGCACTGGGGAATCATCCTCCGACCCGAGCTCGCCGGACTCGCGATGGCGTTCAGTTCAGTCTCCGTCGTTACGAACTCACTGTTACTGAAAGGTTTTCATCCAATGAAGCGCAATTGGATTTCGGACCTCGCGCCGATGTTCATGACCATTGGATTCACGGCTGTGTTCTTCCTCTTCGCGAGCATGAGCAGCGGAGGGGAAGCCATGGGTGCGGCCGTCAATCCTGATCCGAATCACACGCATGCGGATTTTGCTGTTTTCGTTGATGGACAGCAGCTCGATTTCTCTGATCCGAAGTACATGTCTTCTGAACAGAAGCATCTGCACAAGCACTTGCATCTGCATGACGGTATTGGCACGGTCATTCACCGACACGAGCCTGGACTGACCCTGGGGGAATTCTTTTCTTCGCTTGGTCTCAGGATGACCAAGAACTGCGTGACACTCGATGACAAGCAACGGTTCTGCGACCATGGAAACAATCGCTGGAGCATGATCGTGAACGGCGAGGAGCGGGTGTTTGACCCATCGTATGTCTTTAAGGATATGGACAAGATCCTGCTCAGTTACAACGCGAGTGACACGCTTTGGGAGATCGAATGGCAGCAGGTGACCAATGATGCCTGTCTGTATTCCAAAACATGCCCCGAACGTGGGGAACCGCCAACAGAAAATTGTATTGCCGATCCGACTGTTCCCTGTATGGCCCCTCCAGGCGCTCTGTAATTTCTCCTCTCTCGTCCATGAAGCATCTATCTTCTCTTTGCATCGTCGGCTCTCTATTCCTTGCCGCTTGTGCTCCCACAACACCGACCGCCCCGCATGGAAGTACTGAGAGTAGCGATCACCAGCAAGGCATAACACAAGGTTCTGTGAGTCTCATCATTCGTGATCAGAGCACGGACAGCGAGATTGCATTTTCCGTTCGTGATGGCGATGAAGCATTTAGAGAGTACGGTGTCAGTCACACGAAGGAAATGCACCTGATCGTCGTGCGCGATGATCTGCAGCACTTCCACCACCTTCATCCGCAGCGTGATGCGGACGGCGTCTGGCGGGTCGCTTTCACGCCGCCTGCCGGAGGAACGTACTGGCGGTACGCGGATTTCGTCGATACCGATGAGCAGACTTACACGATTCGATTTGATAAGCAGTATTCCGGGGATCCCGTCACCTATGGCATCGCGAAGAATTTTGACAGGGAGAAGACCGTCGATGGCTACCGCATTCAGCTGAAAGACAGTGTAGCTGATGGAGATGTGACTTTCGCCTATACGATCACTGACAGCCAAGGACAATCACCGCAATTGGAAGAGTATCTGGGAGCGATAGGGCACAACGTACTCATTTCCCCTTCAGGTGACTTCATCCACACGCATCCCCCAGAAACAGGCGCGACACCGGTCTTCACCACTGCAGTGCCTCCAGACCATTTCTACAGGGTGTTCACACAGTTCAAGATCAAGGGGAAAGTTCTTACCGTCAATTTTGACTGGCAACGGTCTGCAATTTCCGAATGATGGCAACGATCACCTGTCCCGAATGCGGCAGCAATCATCAGCACCCATCCCCACCGATCGGTGCCAGTACTTCTACGTCTGTCCGCACTGCAAAACGAGGCTGAGGCCGAAGGGCCAGGATTGCTGCGTATTTTGCAGCTACGGAGATCGACCGTGTGGTTTCCGCTCCGCTACAATAACGGACACCTCTTCTCCGAGCACCACATGAAAAAATTACTGATCAGCATTGGTGCGGTTGTTGTCCTCGCGGTCGCTTGGTATCTCATCTCTCCACTCTTCTTCGATTCTATCGTGGATGAGCAGCTCCCAGTCTCCACATCGGGACTCACTGAAGCTGAAAAAATGAAGGTTGAGGAGATAGAATCTCTCACCCCGTCGCAGGTGGAGGCCATGCCCGAAGCAGAACGCATGAAAGCCAAAAGAGAGATGGAAGAGCTTGGACAGAAAATGCCGGATAAGGTTGCAGATGAGCGAATGGATTCACAACCTACGGTGGAGCGGACCGGAACTTTCAGGGATGCAGACAACTTCCATCGTGGATCGGGTAATGCGACGATCTATGTCCTGCCTGATGGAAAGCGCGTCCTCCGCTTTGAGGATTTCACGGTGACCAATGGCCCCGCGTTGAGCGTCTACCTCGTTCGCAGTGCCGATGGAAACGTGGACTCCGGTTTTCTCGACCTCGGAAAATTGAAGGGGAACAAGGGTAATCAGAACTACGAGATCCCCGCGAACATCGATCTGCGTTCGTACGGAAGCGTGATCATCCGGTGCGTGCCCTTCGGGGTGACGTTCGCAACGGCATCCTTGCAATAATATCGTCTACGTATATCCTGTGCTCGCTATGCGTACCGCACACTTCTTCTTCCCGTTCCCGATCGCAGCGATGCTCTTTGCTGGGCTGCTCGCAGGTTGCGCTCCTCAAAACATTCCTCCGAAAGCGATGGAGCAGTCCTCCTCTGCCGTCATTGCGGAACAGGAGATGAGTCCTGATCACATCATCGTGAAGCCCGCTGACCTCCAGTGGGTCGATGCGCCGCCATCACTTCCCGCCGGAGCCAAATTAGCAGTACTCGAAGGAGATCCCGGAAAGCCGGGTCCGTTCACCATGCGCATCATGGTACCGACAAGCTACCGCGTGCCGCCGCATTACCATCCCGCCGATGAACATGTCACCGTCGTTTCGGGAAGTTTCTCTCTCGGAATGGGTGAATCGTTCGACGAGAAGGCTCTCACGGAGCTTCCCGTCGGTGGCTTCGCAATGATGCGCACGGGTACCCGTCACTTCGCCTGGAGCAACAATGGCGGCGTCATCCAGCTGCACGGCATCGGTCCCTGGGGTCTGACGTACGTCAATCCGCAGGATGACCCGCGCAACAAGTGAGGCATGCATGTCCGAACATCACTTGTTTCCATCGAAACGGTTCCCTACACTCTCGCAGCTGTGTTCGCGATTGTCGACATCGCCGGCTTCCAGGAGAAGGTGGAGAAAGGGATGAAGCTCAAAATTCCGCTCCAGGCTTCGGACTCCGGCA
>CAZLYW010000048.1:0-8540 GCA_964563915.1 uncultured Candidatus Peribacteria bacterium
TGGTGAAGGGGGGACGACGCAAACCGCCTATCTCCGATTATACTTGAAAATATTTTAAAATATAGTATAATATGCTTAACACACACCCATGCGCAGCTCCCTCTTCCTCGTCCTGGCATTCGCCTTCTCCGTGGCGATCGTGTCGACGACGACCACGATGCCACTGCAAGCGCGACTGTTTCCGTCGGGGGCATGGAGCACCACAAGGGCTGAGCAAGCAAGACTCACAGAATCGCAACGCGCTGCACACCGTCTCCAGAGGAGAGTCGAACAGCGCTTCGGCTTCACGCTGAGCATAGGAGTAATGGAAGGTGCGATTGCCGAGCAGCGCAGTCTACTCACACGGAGCGTTCGCGTGGAATTCACCGGTGACACGTCAGGTGGAGGGAGTGCAATCGCACCATGGATCGTGACCGCCGAACGGTTCCTGCGCGTCGAGGTGACTCCCGCTGGCATGCGCACGTCGATCGATGCGTCGCGGATTTTTGAAGAATTCGCCGACACCGTTGCGGTCGGGATCCGGCTCCCGGAGGATGCGACGCTGCTCTCGACGTCCCGGAATGCGGACGGCATCTGGAGAGCAGAAACTGCCGGGATCGCGAAAGCCGGATACCGGTACGATGACGATGTCGTGCAGAGGGTCGTGAAAGCGCTGGAGACAGGATCAGCGACGTTGGCTGTACAGTTGCTGACCGCGCCAGGCTCCATCCGCAACGAATCACTGGAAGAGTTAGGCGAACTCGCGCTGCTTGCGAGCGGACGGTCGGACTTCGCCGGATCCGGAGAGGGACGGAAATCCAACGTTCGTAAAGGGCTGACGAAGTACATTCACAATGCGATGGTGGAGCCGGAGCAGGAGTTCTCGATCAACGCCATCCTCAAGAACGTTCCCATCAGTGAATGGGAAATGGCACTGGGCATCTTCGGCGGTGGTATCCTTCGGCCCGTTGCGGGCGGCGGCCTCTGCCAGGTCTCGACGACGCTCTACCGCGGCATCCTGCGTGCAGGGTTCCCCGTGACACAGCGGAGTAACCACAGCCTGTACGTCACCTACTACGCGAAGTACGGTGTCGGGATCGATTCGACGATCTTCCCGGCGAGCGCCCCCGATCTTCGCTTCATCAATGACACGGGGAAACCCCTCCTGATCCAGGCGTACGTCGAAGGTACCGAGGCAACCGTGAACATCTACGGCACGCCGGACGGCAGGACCGTCCGCATGACGGGACCCTACTTCGCCGAGAATGCGCCCCGGGAATTCCGAGTCCATGGGAAGCCGCTCTCGTCGCGGGAGATTGCGTGGGTCCGGGACACCGAGTACGCCGACGGCCGGGCTGCGCAGGATGTTATACTGTCGCGGTACAAATCGATTCCGCGTTCGGTGGTGAACGAGTACGCCAAGACGCTCTCGACTGTTCCGGGCAACGTGCACGCGGTGGACCTCCTCCGCCTGCACGCAGCGGCTGAGGAGGGAGCATCCGTCGCAGCTGGCGCTGAGCTGAGCGTCGAAGCGCAGGTGCACTGAGGCACATATCTGGTATTTAAAAATAAAAATTAATTCAGTCAAATAGTATTTGCGCTCTTCCGGAGGCCGTACGCTATCATGCGTCGGCACTTTTTCCGTGCACTTTCTCTCTTTGCTTGCATCCCATGAACTCCCCGTTCGACTCGTCTGCCCCCTACACGCCACGGTTCGGTTTCGTCCTCGGCCTCCTCGGCGGAGCCGCGATTTCGTGTCTGCTGATCGGCCTCGTCCTCGGCTATTCGATGGCAGGAGGAATCAGCATCGGGAGCAGCGGGACTGTCACTGTCGATCGACCATCGGTTCCCACACCTCCATCTCCGCCTCCGCCTGCTCCGCCGGCCAAGTCTGTCCCGCCCGTCACGGACAAGGACCACGTGCGTGGGAATCCGAAAGCGAAAGTCACGGTGATTGAGTACTCGGACTTCGAGTGCCCTTTCTGCAAGCGCCACGCGCCGACTATGGCGAAGCTCCTCGAGACGTACAAGGATGACGTGAACATCGTCTACCGTCACTTCCCACTCAGCTTCCATGAAAATGCGCAGAAGGAAGCGGAGGCGTCGGAATGCGTTGCCGAACTCGCGGGCAACGACGCCTTCTGGAAGTTCCACGATGCCATCTTCGAACGTTCTACAGTGGGAGGTACGGGATTCGCGCTGGATAAACTCCCGGCGTTGGCGAAGGAAGTAGGTGCGAACGAGGCGAAGTTCACGCAGTGCCTGGAGAGCGGCAAGTACGCCAAGGTCGTGCAGGACCAGATGCAGCAAGGTATCGAAGCTGGCGTGCAGGGCACCCCAGGCAACTTCATCGTCAATAACGACACGAAGGAAACGAGAGACATTTCCGGTGCCGTCCCCCTCTCGAGCTTCCAGTCGCTCATCGATGCGATACTCGGTAAGAAGTCCTGATCGTCCTCTCCTTTCCTATGAAGCGCCTCACGCTCCTCAGTGCTCTGCTCCTTGCGGTGCCGCTCGTCGCTTGCCGTTCGACGGCGCCTCAGCAGCCTCCCGTCACGGGGACGGTCATGAGCAGTTCTTCCTCGTCCTCCGCGCGCTCTGCGACCGTTGAAGGCGTGCTCCAGAAAGCGGGCGTGGGTATCTTCATGCAGGGAAGCCATCGGCTACAGATGGACGACGGCACGTTCCTCCTGCTCGAGAGCACTGCCGTCCGCCTCGATGACTACCTCGACGACCGGGTCATCGTCACCGGGACCGTGCAATCAACCGTGGAAGCGGGGGGGATGATCATGACCGTGGAGTTGATCGAGGCCGCGGAATCGTTCCTACAGCCGGAAGTCTTGGTAGAAGGCGGGTCCATGAGCAGTACACCGTCATCCGCATCATCGCGAAGATCATCTCCCGCACCGATGAGCAGCCCCACTGCATCGTCTCCCGCTCCGCTGCCCGTCTTCCCTCCTTCCTCTCCTTCCTCGCCCTCTCCGACCGCTCCCTCGTCACCCGCATCCATTCCGTCGAGTGCCGCGCCGACGGGCAGAGACGTCTCCGCGTCGATCGCGGCGATGGCGAGGGCTGCAGTGAACTCCTCAACGTTCACCACCACGTACTGCAGCAGTCATATCGGCTTCTGCGTCCCAGTGCACAAATACTGGTTCTACACATCGTTCGGAGCGTCGATCTCCCCCTACCTGTGGCACGTGGAAGTCTCCGATCAATCGATCGAAGAAGCCGGCCAGGGCGTGATCGTCGTGAATCTGGCCGCGGGGGCGCTCACGGGATCCGAGGGCGTCGCGATCATCCAGGGCGACTTCGCCGTCGCTTCTCGACAGTGGACGGGGAACCGGCACTTTGAAATCAGCGGGCCGAAGGAGCTGAAAGCGGCTGTGGAGTTTATGGCACATGGCATTGAAGTCTATACCTCGATCCGATGAACGTGGAATATCATCCTCTCATTGATACGTTGCGCTTATACGCCGGCTGGTTTCTCGCCTGCCTCTTCGTCATCTACACGCTGGGAAGTACCCAACAGCTCCGCCCTCTCCCCTTCCATCTCTCCATCCTCGACGAGTGGATGGACTCGCCGATGATCCTGCATGTGACACTGGTGACGTTCCTGTTCCTGCTCCTCAGCAGCGTGCATCAGTTCCTCGGCAGAGGATTCTGGAGAGGGGTGGGATTGGTCGTGATCGGATTTGTGTTGTTGGTGGTGTTTCAAGTAAACACGTGAAGCAAACGAGGGAAACGACGTAAGCAAAGAAAACGAGGACCTGTCCTGCCGAAGGCCCTGAGTGGAATCGAAGGGAGCGCAGACGAAGGATCCTCGTTTTCCACGTTTCCATCGATTGCGTCGTTTACCTTAAAGTCCCAACTGTTTCCTAATATCATCCGCCGCCGCCTGCTCCTGCTGTTTGGCGTCCTTCTGCACCATGAACGACTGCAGGTCCTTCCAGTCCTCTCCATGCTTCTGCTCGAGCTTCATGAGCTGCAGCAGATGCTTGGGGGAGAGTTCCCCGAACTTCCTCTTCTCGTCCTCGAGGATCTTCTGGAGCTCATCGATCTGAAACTGGCTGAGCTTGGGGATCGCCTGGATGATCCGCCACTTCTCGTCGCGCGTGAGGGAGATGCTGCCGCGGAGGAGTGTCAAAAATTTGCCGGCATCGAAGGTCGTCTCCGGGTGTGCCGGGACGAGGATCTTGTCGTTGCTCAACTTGGCAGTGATAGACCCAAAGCGGTAGTCCTTCACTTCTTTGAGAATACGGATGTCTTCGTCGTCGTAGCCTTTGGTCTTCAGATCGGCATCGGCAGGAAGTGCCCCGGGAGGAGGCGGAGGCGGACCAGCATCCTGCGGCACGGCGGCATCATCGCCTTGGCCGCCGGCTGCCCCGGCACCGGCGCCTCCTGCTGTGGCCTTCGTGGACGGTGGGGGCATCGGCGGAGCGGCGAAGACCTGTGTGGGGTCGAGTCCGCCCTCTGGCACGGGATCACCGGGACGGGGAGGAGGGGGGGACGGAGGGTTTCCAGTTGCGGGAGTCGGATCGGCCATAGGAAAACTTGCGGAGGGAGCTGGAGCAGTGTAGCAGCCAACAAGGACATGGCAACCCCACTTCGCCCTTCACGAAGGCGACAAACGGAACAAAGAGGACAAAGGAATTCAATAATAACAAGTTGTCGCTTTTGTTCCCTTTGTCCCTTTTCCAGGCCATTCATGAGATGACCAGCTCTGTTTTGTGCGTACCTAAAGCCTTCTCGGCGGCTCTCCTCGCCCGCGCGATCAGCTCCGGCTTCATCAGATATCCCATCTCCGCATCCAGAATCCCGCTCTGCCGGAGACCGAAGAGTTCGCCGGGGCCGCGCAGCTTCAGATCGATTTCGGCGAGCATGAAGCCCGAATCGTGCTTCTCCATCGCCTTCAATCGCAGCGATCTGGCCTGCTGCTGGGAAGTCGCGAAGAGGAAGCAGTGGCTCTTGTGATCCCCTCTACCGACTCTTCCTCTGAGTTGATGCAATTGTGCCAGACCGAAGCGCTCGGCGCCTTCGATGCAGATGATCGTCGCATTGGGCACGTCAATGCCGACTTCGATGACGGAAGTCGAGACGAGGATGTCACTGTTGCGATCGCGGAAATCCTGCATGATGCGCTGCTTCTCCTCCGAGGCGAGCTTGCCGTGCAACATCGCGATGGCCCTGCGCGGAAATTCTGCTTGTAGTCTCTTCATCTCCGCCTGAACGTTCTTCACCTCCGCTAATTCCGTGCTCTCCTGAATCAGCGGACAGATGACGAAGATCTGGCGACCTTCATCTATTTGATGATCAATGAACCGTTCGACCGTGATCCTGTCATTGGGCGAGACAACGTTGGTATGAATCGGCTGGCGACGGCCGGGTTTTTCCAGGAGAACGCTGAGATCGTGATCGCCGTACGCGGTGAGCGCGAGCGTCCGGGGAATCGGCGTCGCCGTCATGGAGAGGAAGTGCGGGCTCCCCTTCTCCCGGAGCTTCTTGCGCTGCAGGACGCCGAACCGGTGCTGCTCATCGACGATCACGAGTCGTAGATCGTGGAAGGTAACCTTGTCTTCGATCAACGCATGCGTGCCGATCACGATATCGACGGTGCCGGCGGCGAGGCCGTGCCGGATTGCATCGGCTTCGGATGTGGGGGTTGAACCGGTGAGGAGAGCCAACCTAGGCATGGGTAAAGACGCACGATTTTTCGTCGTTACATTCCCATGAAGAAAGCCATGAAAATACAGGAGCATCCTCCCGACTCCCCCCGCATGCTGCCGCGCCAGGACCTCCGTCGGAACCATCAAGGCGGTCTGCCCGTGATGTCGCAGGACGTTGGCCATGACCGCAACGGCAACGAGTGTCTTGCCTGAACCGACGTCCCCTTCGAGCAAGCGGGACATTGGCACGTCCTTCTCCATGTCGCGGAGGATTTCGTAGATGGCGATCTTCTGACTGCTCGTCGGTGTGAAGTTGAGGGACTGGAACAGCGCGCGAATAAGTTCCACGTCCATCGGCGTCCGGAGCCGCGACTGTGTCGCCTGCTGCCACTCGCGCTTGCGCTCCAGAGCCGCCCGCTGGAGATCGTACATGTTCTCGAACGCGAGGCGTTCCATCGCGCGCTCGACCTGCGTGGGATCGTCGGGGAAGTGCAGCGCCTTGATCGTGTCCGATCGACTCAGCAGATTCTCCTCAGAAACGATGTCTTCTGGCAGTGTCTCCGGAATCTGCACGATCACGGGCTTCAGGAGAGCAATCTTCTCGCGCAGCCACCGTGAAGAGATCCGGTCATGCTGCGGGTAGATCGGGACGAGGCGGCCGGAGTGCACGAGCGGCTTCCCGGTCTGTTTTTCGAAGACGGGACTCTGGAGCTGGATCTTCCGCCCGTTCAGCGTGAGCTTCCCCGTGAGAACAACCTCAACGCCGCAGCGTTGATCCTGAGCGGTAGTCGAAGGGTCGTTTCCTTCGATCATTCGCTTGACGTGCGGCTGGTTGAACCAGACGACTTCAGCGATCGCTCCATCGGTATCGGTGAACCGTGCGGTCACGATCTGCTTGCCGCCGCGGATCCGGACGAGCTTGATCTGATCGACAGCACCGCGGATGGTGATCTTCTCTCCGATCGTGGCTGTCGCAATTGTCTGCATCTGACTAAGATCCTCGTGAGCACGGGGCAGATACAGGAGGAGATCTTCGACTGTCCGGATTCCCATGAATGCTAATGCCTCCACAAAGTCCTTCGTGGTGCGGAGAACGGCCGAAAGGTGGGTAGAAAGCTCCATACGTGTCTTGAGCGTAGCGAAGGATAGAACGAGAAGCCAAAACGTGGTAGAATAGTTCGGTACGCTCACCATGACTGATTTCACGACCGCCATTGCGCAACACCAGAATCTTTCCGAAGAGGCGCAGAAGAAGGCCGGCCAGGCGACGGGTTCAGACATGAACGCTAAGCATAAGCAGTTCCTCGCCGATCTCATCGCCATGCTCGACCGCAAGGAAATCGATGCGACCGTTCCTTCTTCGCTCCTCAACCAGAGGGAGTACACCGCTCTCCCCCAGGAATCCAAAGACGCAGTCGACTACGCGCTCCTGAACATCGCCGACGAACTCCGGCACATCGAGTGGTACTTCCGTAGCTCCACGACCCCGAACGCCTCTCCGCAGTTGCAGACGATGATCGAGCACCTGTGGGACATGAAGAGCAGGCTGGAGGAGAAGCACGGCGACGTCCTCAAATTTTAGCCACCTTCCCAACACATATATGAACAAGAAGATCGAGATCGTGCCAGACAAGTCGAAGGACAACGCACGAGGCAGCCCGTCCGAAGGCGTCCCGAAGGCCTCGGAAAATCTCCAGAAGGTGAAGGAGAACATCGACGCGTTCCAAAAGCTACGCGAGACCGTTTTGAAGCAGAAGTTTCCTGTGGTGAATGCGACCGAAGACAATCTGCAGGAAGCCGCCGTGACGATCAACGAGCAGTATCCTCAGATCAACGCCACAGCTCCCGACTTCTACAGGGCGGCGTCATCAGGATCGACCCAGTGAATGCTCAGATCCCTCCAAGCCACGTCATCTGCAGATACCCAATGAATTCGTGAGTCATGTTTCCACCGGCCTTCGCCATCGGGCTACGGCCGGCAAGCCACGTCATCTGCAGATACCCAATGAATTCGTGAGTCATGTTTCCACCAAGTGAGTTGCCTTTTTGCATACTGCCGCGTTTTTGCAGCGATCTGTTCTTGAAGTTCTGAGAGAGACGGAGTGCAGGTTTCCAGCCAAGCGATGATTTCTCGGTAGCCATGACTCTTCATCGCGGGATCATTCGGGCCGTACCCCCGTTTGAGCAGGCTCCGTACTTCATCGACCCATCCCCGCTTGAACAGTTCCGCAGTTCGCTCGTTGATGCGCAGCATGATCTCATGGCGCGGGCACTCCATCCCCATGACAAACAGATCATCTCTGGGCTTCATGTTTTTCCGTGTCTGCAAGGGGCTCCTCAGATTCCGTTCGGTTGGAAATTTCAAATCATCGGTCACGGCACTGACATAGAGCATCGAGCCGCCGACGAGAATCGGAACATGCCCTCGTGCGTGAATGTCACCGATGATCTTCTTGGCCTCGTTCTGATACCATGCCGCAGTCGCCTCTTCCTTCGGATCCAGGACGCCGAGCAAGTGGTGCGGAATTCCGCGCATTTCTCCGTCGGTGATCTTGGTCGTTCCAATATTCAGATATTTGTAGAGCTGTCGTGAGTCAGCATTGATAATTTCCGCTCCGGGAATGTTTGACGCGAGGTCGATTGAAAAAGATGTTTTGCCACTTGCCGTTGGTCCGAGGATGACGATCAGAGGGTTCGAAGCGCCGGCGAGGAAGGAATGTAAAGCATCCATGACTATCAAAAATGCTGAGAAAACGGTATCATGTTGCCATATGCATCCCCTCATTCAATCCGTCGCAAAGAAGATCTCCCATGGCGCTCCGATCAGCAACTTCATCATCCCGACCGTCATCGAGAAGACGCAGTTCGGCGAGCGCGTGTACGACATCTACTCGCGGC
>CAZLYW010000049.1:0-8196 GCA_964563915.1 uncultured Candidatus Peribacteria bacterium
AAACCGAATATCCGTATCTTACAAACGAATACCACATACGACATACCACATACCACATACCGTTCGGCCTTGGGCGGTCTCCTCGTCCAAAACCTCGATGACCGCCTCATTACGGAGAACGACCTGACCGTCGTCACAAAAAAGAAGCCCTCTCCTGATCAAATCCTCGATCTTCTTTTCGCCTGGAAATGCGTGAAGCACGCCAAGAGCAACGCGATCGTCTTCGCCAAGGACCGCGCGACATTGGGCATCGGCGCAGGACAGACCAGCCGGGTGGATGCAACATGGATTGCCGCAAAAAGGAGCGGGCTGCTTGCCCGCAGTGCCATCATGGCAAGCGACGCCTTCTTCCCCTTCACCGATTCGGTGGAAGAAGCCGCCAAGCACGGCATCGCCGCGATCATCCAACCCGGAGGATCGGTGAAGGACCAGGAAGTCTTCGCGAAGGCAGATGAGCTGGGACTGGCGATGGTAACAACAGGGATAAGAGCATTTCGACATTGATGGCCGACACAAACAACAAGCACATACGGAGGGGCACCACACATCACGGGAATGGGAGGGTGAAAGATCCTTCGTACAAAAATCAGGCCACGATTTTCTACTCGGGATGACAATGAGGTTTTAATCATAACGCCTCGATACGCTCCTGGCTCCGCCAGGAGCTACTCGTCGATCGCCGAGTAGATCGCGCGGAGCGCGATCGTAGCGAGGCGCATCGTTTACAAAGCGTTTGTCATCCCGAGTAGCCCGTGCGAAGCACGGGCGTACGAGGGACGCATTGTTGAGAAAGTAGTGTCATCCCGAGTAGTTCGCGGAGCCTGCCCTGCCGAAGGCCCTGCCGAAGGCCCTGCCGAAGGCCCTGCCGAAGGCCCTGAGCGTAGCGAATGGGAGCGTAGCGAATGGGAGCGTAGCGAATGGGAGCGTAGCGAATGGGAGCCGAGCCGAAGGGGAGGCGCGAACGTACGAGGGGCTTCTTGCTATTTTCGGAGCTTGTCCCGAGCGAAGCGAGGGGAAGTGAGCAAAGAACACGGCGTCTACAAACTTCTCCTACCGGCCAACGCTTCTCTCAGCGTCCCTTGATCAGCAAACTCCCCCTCGATACGTTCGCGTCTTCGACGCGAACTACTCGGGGTGACATCTCTATAAATTTCTTCTTCCCGCCAAAGCTTCACGTAATGTTTCTTGGTCAGCGAATTCAATATCCGCTCCCATCGGCAACCCATGTGCCAGACGAGTGATCTTCGGAACGAGACCATGAAGTTTGCTTCGGAGGTAACTCGCCGTCGCCTCCCCTTCCACGTCCGGGTTCATGGCAAGGATGACTTCCTGAATTTCAGCCTGTCCTGCCGGAGGCCCTGCCGAAGGCCCTGCCGAAGGCCCTGCCGTAGGCCGTGCCGAAGGCCCTGCCGAAGGCCCTGCCGAAGGCCCTGAGCGTAGCGAATGGGAGCGTAGCGAATGGGAGCGTAGCGAATGGGAGCGTAGCGAATGGGAGCTTCGTCGAAGGACGCGTTCGATGAGTTCCTTCAGCTTCAGTTGCTCCGGCCCCATGCCATCGATCGGCGAGAGAACGCCGTGGAGGACGTGGTAGAGACCGGCGTAGGACGTCTTCTCGAACGCAACGACGTCAAGCGGGTTTTCGACGACCAAGACCATCCCGCGATCCCGCGAAGAATCCCTGCACACTTCACACTCTTCCTCTGTTGTGACCATCTGGCACGTCTTGCAGAACTGTAGTTGCAACTTCAGCTGCAACAGAGACTGTCCCAATCCTTCGGGCGATGCCTTGGAACTGCGGAGCAGATGGAACGTCAGCCGTTCTGCGGATTTGGGACCGATGCCGGGGAGCTTGCTGAATTCTTCGATAGTTTTCTGAATTTGAAGTGGAAGCAATGACATTCGTAGGAAGGTGGGAGTACTAGAATACTAGAATACTGGGGGCTTCAGACAACTTTTCCACTGCCGTTCCAACGTCCCAGCCCTAGTCCCAGCCCCAGCCCTTGTCCCAGCCCCAGCCCTAGTATTCTCTTCCCTCCCGTAATCTCCTCCCAACCTCGCGTTCCTTAATAGCCTGGCGCTTATCCTGCTTCTTCTTCCCCCGCCCGAGACCGATGACGATCTTGATGAATTTGCCGGCGCGAACCTCAAGCGGGATGATGGTCATTCCCTTCTCCTCCGAAACCCGCTGCAATTTGGCGAGTTCGTTCTTCTTGAGGAGCAGCGGGCGGTCACGATGCTCTTCATGCGCGATGTTCGGCCCGCTGAACGCGTACTTGCTGATTCCCGCACCTTTGAGCATCGGCTTCCCATTCAGGAAGGAGACGTACGAGCCCGAGAGGTGGATATGCCCCTTCCGGCACGATTTCACTTCGGACCCCGTGAGCATGATCCCGGCTTCGGTCGTGCCGATAATCTCGTAGTCATACCGCGCGCGGCGATTCTGGGCGACGACCTTCATGGAAGTATTGTAGAGACAAGGAAGTCCATGAATCCCCATTGCAGCCCTTCAGAAAGCCACAATTGCATTTGACATTTCCGAGAAATAAAGTACAATTCCTAGTGTCAGATGCGTGTGATTCTCCCCTCATCTTGTTGAACTGCATTCAGTAGGTGGATCTTCGATGAAAGAGCCTGCCATTCGATGGAGTTCAACAAGATGAGGGGAGCGATCCCTTCATATGAAGTTGACGCTCCTGACACTATTCAGGGGCTCACCTTCAATAGGGCGTAGCCCCTGTTTATTTTCGCCTCATCCTCCTGCTCCCTATCACCGCTCCCAATGCCGTGAACGCGAGGAGGTCCAATCCGAATCCGGACTGCGGTAGTTGTCCACTGTGCTGCGGAACACCGGCGACGATGGGATCCGGAGCCTCGTGAAGCGACTCCTCGGGAGGAATATCGGCGACCATGGAGTCGGATTCCTCCGGAACCGGAGTAGGTTCTGGCCACGGCGACGGTGGCTGCGGCTCGGATTCAACTAGTTGTGACACCAGCACATGATCATCTATCGAGATTGCGGAAGAAGAAGACGCGGAGGAGCCCTGAATATCGGTGGGCCACACGGACGCCTGCCATGAACCGAAGCCCCTCGATGCGACTCGGGATGAACTCCGCGACTGGTTCATAGCCTGGAGGTGACTCGAGGTGAATGTGTACGCCTGGTAGAGCACGAACGCGATGATCGCACCCGTGAGTGCGCCGAGGAGCTGCTTCCAGAGAGGAGGCTTGGGATTGGTGTTTGGTGCGGGCATTTCCTTACAGTATAACTCATTTGAAGGGATTCAACCACCCTCGTAGGAATCGAAGAAATGGAACAAAAGAAACAAAGGCGACAAAGGTTTTCTTGTGATACCAAGTTGCATGAACAACGCTATTTATCGATCCTGTGCATCCTTATGTCACCTTCGCTCTTTTGCTGCTCTTGAACATCTCCGGCTTAAACGCAGGTAGCCTTTCGACGGGACAGTGGAGATCCTTTTCACTCACCCCCGGTGGCAGATTCTGGTCATACCCGAGCAAAATGAGATCGGGGTGGACGGAGTGCACGGGTGCCAGGAAATCTTCCGGGTCGCCGAGGAGGACGGTAACGGCCGGGAAGAGCTTTTTGATCGATTGTGCGCGCTCACTCTCGGATTGCGACGGCAGATGGCCCTTGATACGCTCCACGTTCTCATCGCGCGCGATGATGACCGTCACGTCGCCTTTTTTCGTCGCCTCCGTGAGGACAAAGATGTGGCCGGGGTGTAGGTGATCAAACGTGCCAAATATGAGAACTCTCATCATAGAAAATGGCAAATGATTAATCGTTAAGGAAGATCTAATTTTATTATTAATCATTATCGCGTAGCAAGATCGACGACATAGACTCGCTTTTCATCCAAGACATACAATCTACTCTCCTCGGGATCGACGTAGAGATCATGCAGCGTCCCGAGCTGTTCGCCTTCTAGGACGTACTGCTTGAGGTACGACGACTCGCCGGTCGCAGTGCTGTCGGTCGCCACAATCACGCGCCCCTTGGTGGGATCGAGGAAGTAGAAGTTACCCCCAGGGACTTTGAAGATCTTCGATGCGCTCTTCAGTACCGGATACGCACCCCCCGAAGTATTCGCCGTCGAGGCGGGCGCGCCCTCCGGAGCGTGGTTGATCACGAACGGCTGCGCCTCGCCGCGGAGGAGTTTGAGGATCACGCCTCCTTCCTTGAGCACGTATACGCTCGTGTCGATCGCCATGTCGATGGCGCCCGCCAGGTTGCCGTTCACGTTGTACTGGACCGGAGCGGAGTAGCGGCTAGAGAGCCGCTCGTACTTGAAGATTTGCTTCTTCTCGGGAGCGAGGACGTAGAGGTAGCGCAGGTACGCTTCGATGTCTTTACCCGTCGTCCAGCCGGCGGGATCTTCCGTCTTCATGGGGACGATCTGGTTCGCCGAGAGCTCGATGACGCCGTTGCCAGTCGTCATGAACACCTGTGATTTGTACCGCGGAAAATTGGTCCCTTGCAGAATCAGGTCGTCTTCGACCAGCCGCTTGGGCTCATCGAGACGGTTGAGGAGCACCCGGTACCCGCTCTGGCGGTCGTACACCAGGAATTCCCCTTCGCCAAGTCCGATGATTCCCTGTGCGACGATGTCTGCGTTCTTCGTGCTCATATTCACGAGCACACGCGCAGGCACCCGGAGGATATTGTTGATTTCCTCGCGCTTGCCGCGGATCTGGTCGAGGAGGTTGAGCGCCTCAGTGCGGAACTGGCCAGATGTGTTGCTCATCACCTGTTTCGCCTGTTCCTCCGCACCCTCGAGAATGCGGTTGGCGCCGTCAATATCGCCGGCGAGGCGTCGGTTATCGGCCGTCCGGAGCTCATCGCTGATCTGCGTGACGAGCTCGCTCAGTTCCGCGCGGGTCTTACTCCGCTGGCTGCTCGTCGTGAGGCTGACAGCGAGCCAAATGATGAGGAATGCGCCGATGGCCCCTGCGAGGAGGAAGAGGTGTGCGCGGCGCTTTCGTTGCGGATCCTTCAGATCGACGAGGAAGGTCTTGCCCTTGTCCCGAAGCGACTGCAGACCGCCGGAGCCGATCATCGTCATGGCACCGCGTTTGCTGAAGGCAACACCCGCCCTCCCCGCCGATTGCGCCAACGGGAGGAGTCGGCCACCGATTGTCTGCAGCATTCTCACAATGCCGCTCTTCGTCCGGCGCGCTCCGCCACGGCGCGAAGGGAGGATGGCTCGAGTGCTGGGATCGTCGACGGATACGGCATGTGCCAGCACGTGCATCGTTGCGAGCGCCGCGGCTTCCTTCTCGCTCTCCAACGCGGCGATGACCTCGTCGAGGAAGCGCTCGCCGCGGTGGCCGTGCTGCGAAAGCTGGGCTGGCGTGAGGGCCCTCAGCAGCCTCTGCGTCGAGAAAATGACTGCATCACCCGGTTCGAGCGTTCCGCTGCTGATGTGGACAAAGGCCGATACGGGCTTCCCTTTCGTATATTCGGTGATCTGACTCGCGGTGCCGCCGCGGATGAGGTACGCCTCCGCACGGCCCGCCGCTGCTACATGCAATTGCCCACCACGGTCGACGAGTGTGACGACGGCATGGATGCCCTCGAGAGTGCCGGAAATGATGAAACCTTTCAGGAGGCCGTTCAATTCCTTCAGCGTGCCGTCGAGCCGGTTCCACGCCTCGCCTTCCGTCCCGAGCAGCGAGTGCTGCATGATCGTCGTGCACTCATCTTGGAGCGTCTTGCCGTCGCGCGCCTGCGCCTCTCCGTGTAGGAGTAGGCATGCCTGCTCGCCATGGGGAGATGAAAAAGAGAGAGCCGCCAGTGCAGTGCCGGCACTCGTCTTCGTCTCGCCTGTACGGACGACGATGTCCATCGAGAGGAAAGGCTACCGTTCATACGCACAGGCGGCAAGTACGTTGATGGTGACACGCGTGTCACCCCGAGTAGCCCGCGACAGAGTCGCTGGCGTATCAAGGGGCAGAAAATGTAAGTAAAAAATCGTTTATCTGAAGCCAGAAAATGGCATATATGACAAATATACTCTTGCTATTTCATCCGCAGGGGAGTACGATGGAGACAGTTTCAACTACTTCCGTATCAGACATGTTCGAAGTTACTGGAGGAGGACCCGCTGCAAACGGACCAGCTCCTTCACAGAGCCCAGGTGGGCAGTCATTCAATAAGCCCGGATCCGGTGGCTCGCAAGGCGGTCGGCGGAGACGCCGGCGTCGCGGAGGCCGGGGCGGGCAGAATCAGCAATCTCTCAGTCCGACCGGCGCCCCGAACGCAGGACCAACGAAGACCGTTCTGTTTTCGCGCGCTCCGATTTCCGGCCAGCGCAATCCGGGCGGCCAACAGCCCCGACAGACAGCCAGCCCGCGGATGACGCCCGCGCCGTCTCCCATTGTTCCGATGGCTGCGGGGAAAGGGCTCCGCGTCTATCCCCTCGGCGGTTTTGAGCAAGTCGGCCGCAACTGCTTCGTGATCGATGTCGACGGCGACTTGATCCTCATCGACCTGGGGCTCCAATTCCCGGACGAGGACATGCTCGGGATCGATTACCTGATCCCCGATCTCTCGGCTTTGCGAGGCCGAGAAAGCCGTATCAAGGCGATCCTCTTCACGCACGGACATCTCGACCACATCGGCGCGGTACAGCACCTGCTCCCGCAACTCCACTTTCCGCCGTGCTACGGCACCAAGCTCACGATGGCGTTCGTCAAGAAACGCCTGGATGAAGAAGGCCTCACGGGGAAATGTCGACTCCACACCATCAACTTCCGCGAAAAGATCCGTCTCGGAAAAATCGAGGTGGAATTCCTCCGCGTCACGCACTCAATCCCCGACTCCGCCGCTATTGCGGTCACTACTCCGTACGGGAAGATCGTCCACACCGGCGACTTCAAGTTCGACATGACGCCGACGAACGAGCTTCCTGCCGATTTCTCGCGACTCGCGGAACTCGGCGACGAAGGCGTGCTCGCGATCATCGCAGACTCCACCAATGCCACGAAACCCGGCCAGAGCAAGAGCGAGAAGGAGATCTCCGAAACGCTGTTCGGCTTGATCCGCGACGCCAAGGGCCGCGTGATCATCTCCACATTCAGCTCGCTCCTCAACCGCATCGCGCAGGTCGTCGATCACGCGAAGGCGTTCAACCGCAAAGTATTCATCTCCGGCAGGAGTATGGAGACGAACATCGAAATCGCCGAGAGTCTCGGTTACCTCAAGGCGCCACGCGGGCTCATCCGCAAGGTGAATCCCGCGATGGATAGGCTCCCCGACAGCGAGGTGCTCATCATTACAACCGGCAGCCAGGGCGAAGAAATGGCGGGTCTCGCCCGCATCGGTCTCGGCACGCACCGCCACATCGCAGTGAAGAAAGGCGATACGGTCATCCTGAGTAGCAATCCGATCTTGGGAAATGAACGCGCCGTCGCGAAGGTGATCAACAACCTCGACCTGCAGGGCGCCATCGTCAAAACGAACGCTGAGCTTGCGCTCCACACCACCGGCCACGGCTACCAGCAGGACCTCCTGCTGATGCACCGCCTCGTCCGCGCCAAGCACGTCATCCCCGAACACGGCGAGCCGCACATGCGCGTGGCGCACGCGGGACTCGCCAAGAGCTTGGGGTATCCCGACAACCAGGTGCATTTGATGATCAATGGCGAGATCCTGGAGTTCGACGGCAAGGGAGATGCACGGCGCAGCAAGACCAAGCTTCCTTTCCGCGACGTCATCATCGATGGACGCGGTTCCGCCGGCGAAGGCGAACGCACGCTCCTTGACCGCAAGGTGATGAGCAACGCGGGCGCCATCGTCATTGTCTTCAAGGCGTACGCGGAGAGCAAGCGCCTCGTCGGCGACCCCGAAGTGATCAGCCGCGGACTCCTCTACGGCTCCGAGCAGGCGCAGATCACCAAGGAAATCGTCGATACCGCCAAGCGCGCGTACGACGAAGAGCTCAATCGGGGGGAGAAGGACCGCAAGGCGCTGAAGAGGGCAGTGACGGGGGCGCTCTTCAGGTACTTCGACAGAAAATTAGACCGTGAACCAATGGTTATCCCATTCGTCGTTGAAGTCTAGCAAGGAAGGCCTGTCATCCCGAGTAGCCCGTGCGAAGCACGGGCGTACGAGGGATGATCTCACGACGCGCCGATCCGAACGATGATCTCGTTCGTGAGCTGCTTCATGCGGTC
>CAZLYW010000050.1:0-4299 GCA_964563915.1 uncultured Candidatus Peribacteria bacterium
TTAAAGCGGTACGCGAGCTGGGTTCAGAACGTCGTGAGACAGTTTGGCCTCTATCCTCCGTGATCATCTAGAGACGTGAAGGAAGCCGCTCCTAGTACGAGAGGACCGGAGTGGACGAACCTCTGGTGTACCTGTTGTCGCGTCAGCGGCATTGCAGGGTAGCTATGTTCGGACGGGATAACCGCTGAAAGCATCTAAGTGGGAAGCCCCTTCTGAGATAGCGTTTCTCCATCAGCCCGCAGCAAGACTAGCTGCTAGATCGGTCGCAGGTGTACGCACAGCAATGTGTTCAGCCGAGCGATACGAACGGGCAATTGAACATTTTTCTATTCGCTTCGCGAAAACAATTAACAAATTAACTTTTGACAGTTGACTGTGGAAATAACTCCGTAATCGCAGATTGCGGTTGTTGCTTTCTCGGTCAATTGTTAACTGTTACTGTCAATTGTCCGCGAAGCACACTGTTCTTGTGCTACAACTTGGGCACTCCTCAAGAATTGATTCTTTTACAACAACGAGTCCAAAATCTTGGTGCTTCTACCGATGGGGCAACACCCGATCCCATTCCGAACTCGGCAGTTAAGCCCATCTGGGCCGATGGTAGCCGGCGGCACAGCCTGCAAGAGTAGGTCAGCGCCAAGACTTTGGACTCATATCACTGCCTGGAATTTTCTAGGTTTTTTTGACATAGGTCACACCCCGCACCAGATCTCGCTTCGCTCGATCGGTGCGGGGCAGGCCTGATCCCATTTTTACCCCGCACCGGCGCCGAAGCGCCTGGTGCGGGGCCGAACTCGGCAGTTAAGCCCATCTGGGCCGATGGTAGCCGGCGGCACAGCCTGCAAGAGTAGGTCAGCGCCAAGACTTTGGACTCATATCACTGCCTGGAATTTTCTAGGTTTTTTTGACATAGGTCACACCCCGCACCAGATCTCGCTTCGCTCGATCGGTGCGGGGCAGGCCTGATCCCATTTTTACCCCGCACCGGCGCCGAAGCGCCTGGTGCGGGGCCGAACTCAGAAGTTAAGCCCGTCTGAGCCGATGGTAGCCGGCGGCACAGCCTGCAAGAGTAGGTCGGTGCCAGGACAATGAGCTCTAGCAATCACTCATCCACCACATTGCCGTGGGTCTTTAATCATGGATTACAGGGGTTTGGCGGGAATTGACAAGAAATATCTATGTTATACATTATTGCTATGAACTCTCCAGAATCTTTGCCAGAACACTGCACATTCGTACCGCCTGCGCTGAGCAGTCTGGTCATCCGACAGACCCAGCACACGCCGGAAGAAAAGGAAGATTATCTCAGGGCAGCTCTGAACATGTACACGGGACAGTTGCTTCAGTTACTCAGCGCTCCGCTGATTGATTTTCCGAACGTGCCGGACGATCCGGCGAAGTAAATTTCATTGCTATCGGGCGATGCAACGGTTACTCATGCATGCCAAGGTAGGCTCAGATTCCCTTAATCGTCATGCTTGAGCGATTGCAAAAAATTCTCTCAGCAAGGGGCATCGCCTCCCGCCGCAAAGCCGAGGAATACATCACGCAGGGGCTGGTGACGGTCAACGGCACGGTCGCTACGCTTGGACAGAAAGCGGATCCTGATGTCGATAAGATCGAGGTCAGCGGCAAGGTGATGGAGGCGAGACAGGAGATGCTCTATTACCTTCTATACAAGCCAAGAGGGATTGAGACCAGCAATATCGAACATCAAGGTTACGAGTTGCGAGTTGCAGGTTACGAGAAGTCCCGTCACTCGAAACCCGCAACCCGAAACCAAACTACCGTGCGTGATCTTCTTCCACCAAACTTACGTGGGAAGGTCTACCCCGTTGGCCGTCTCGACAAAGATTCCGAAGGTCTTCTCCTCCTGACGAACGATGGCGTCCTCGCCTATCGTCTCACGCACCCGAAGTTCGATCACGAAAAAGAGTACGAAGTGACTGTCACGCACGTGATCAAAGACGGGCAGCTGAAAAAACTGCGGGAGGGGATGACAATCTCAGGGGAGAAAACCAAGCCCGCGAAGATCAAGCGGATCACCCCGTCGCGTTTCTTGATTACGCTCACCGAAGGCAAGAACCGCCAAATCCGGCGCATGTGCCAGAAGGTCGGCGCGCCGGTCGAGACGCTCAAGCGCGTGCAGATCATGACTCTGGAGGATTCTTCACTGAAGCCCGGAATGGTGCGGTCTCTGACGGCGCAGGAGAGAGCAGCGCTGCTTGCGGCAGTGGGGATATACATTCCTCCATGAAATTTTTTCGTGTCCAGAACAAGTATGAGCATTGTGCCTACCCGTTTCTGTCGTCACTGCACTATCATCGGCTGCGATGAAGCGGAAGAAGTCCCGTGCGGTGCACCCGCACTACGGCGGTGTGATCGCCACGGCATTCGTGGTCGCGGCGATGGTGCAAGTGGGCACGGCGGCAGTGGAATCTCCACTACAGGCAAGTTTTTTTGATGTTGTGCCGGCGAGTTTCGAGGATATTGCCGATTGGTGGGTGGGTACACAAGGCGACACATTGTCACCGACGACGGAGAACGTCTTCGTTCCTGATCAAGAGTCGACTGATACTACCAATCCTCCCACAGATGACACTGCACCGTCGGCTGATGATGATTGCGATGAGGAGCTTGTTTCCCTCCTCAGAGAGTGGACTCCAGAGCAGCTTGCCGCGATCCGTGCACTTGCTGATGTACAGGGAGATACGAGTGTCGGCGCACTCGTCACTACCCTTGAGGTGCTCGGGCGACTGCCTGTTGGTTCCACTATGGAGCAAGTGTGGAGCAGTGAAGAGTGCATAGCGCGTTTATGAAATTCATCTCCCACCCACCTTCGCTAAAGCTACGGTGGGCAAGCGGTGCGGCAATGTACTCACATGATGTATGAAGTTTATTTCTCATGGAGCTGCGCAGGAAGTCACCGGTACCTGTCATGAACTGCAGGTCGAGTACGCGCCGGGTAAGGTGAGCCGCGTGCTCCTCGACTGCGGGCTCTTCCAAGGGCGGCGGCAAGAGGCGGCACAGAAGAATGCCACATTTACCTTCAAGGTGACGGATATCGACGCGGTCGTCCTCAGTCATGCCCACATGGATCACGTCGGGCGCATCCCTCTCCTCTATAAAAAGGGATACCGCGGGCCGGTGTACTGCACGTATGCGTCCAAGGATCTGGCGGCAGTGATGTTGCGTGATGCGGGGTACATCCAGGAGCAGGACGAGGAATTCTTCCAGAAGCACCTGAAAGGCTCAATGATCGCTTTCGACGGGCCGCTGTACACCCAGGAGGACGCAGCCGCGTGTATGAAGCTCTTCAAAGGACAGAACTACGGCGACTGGATCACCGTCTGCCCGGGGCTGCGTGTGCAACTCTTCGATGCCGGGCACATCATTGGATCGGCGCAGTTGCTCATGGAGGTCACGGATGTCAGCCCGGCTTCGTCCGGCTCCGCTTCGACTCCGCCGGGACTATCCGTCGCTGCGACTGTGCGTCATATCGGGTTCAGTGCAGACCTCGGTCGCAGCGAGCTCCCCATCATCCGTGATCCGGTCCCCATGCAGCCGGTCGATACTCTCATCTGCGAGAGTACCTATGGCAACCTTCGGCACGAGGAAATCGGCCTCGCGAAAAACCACCTGCAGGAGGTGATCGTCCGGACCGCCGAGAGAGGAGGGAAGATCATCATCCCGGCGTTCAGCCTTGAACGGACGCAGGAGATCGTCTACGACCTGCATGTCCTATGGGACGCGCGTTCGATTCCTCCCGTGCCCATCATCATCGATTCACCGCTTGCCTCGAGCGTCACCGACGTGTTCATGAAGCACCCGGAGTGCTACGATCAGGAGATGTTCGCGCAGTTCCTGGGCAAGCAGCACAACCCGTTCCAGTTCTCCCTCGTCCGCTACACCGACACCGTCGAGCAGAGCAAGGAGCTCAATGGGACGCCCGGCCCCATGATCATCATGGCGGCGTCGGGTATGTGCGAAGCCGGCCGCATCCGCCATCACCTCAAAAACGAGATCGAGAATCCCAAGAATACGATTCTCGCGGTTGGCTATATGGCCGAGAACACCCTCGGCAGACGCGTGGTCGATCCGACGGTCGGTGCGATCAAGATCTTCGATCAGATGTACCAGAAGAAGGCGGAAATCGTTTCCATCGACGCGTACTCGGGGCATGCGGACATGGACGATCTCGATGGGTACGTTGCGGCAGTGGAGGGGCTCAAGAAGGTCATTCTGGTACATGGTGAACTTGAACAAATGACTCCATTCAGTCAGAGGTTGAAAGAAAAA
>CAZLYW010000050.1:4399-8155 GCA_964563915.1 uncultured Candidatus Peribacteria bacterium
CCATTTTCTTTGCTCGTCCCTCTCGCTTCGCTCGGGACAAGCTCCGTTCCTCGTACGCTCGCCCTTCGACAAGCTCAGGACGAGCTACTCGGAATGACAACCGTTATGAAACACAATCGTCTCGTTACGCCCGCCTCCGGCGGGCTACTCGACGTCCTTTCTTAGCACACTCTTTTGTATAATAAATCATTGTCATTCCGAGTAGCCCGTGCGAAGCACGGGCGTACGAGGAACCCTTCGCTCTCCGTGGCGCGCGATCACCCCGTATGTTGTTTGTTTTTTTACAAACCTAAATCAGCAGCAACCATCTTCATGGCCCCTAGTGTCAGCCCGATTATCTCATCTAAAGACATCCCAAGGAGTTCTTCACATTTCTTTATTTGCTCTCGGTCAACCTGCGCCGCGAAGCCTTTGTCCTTCATCTTCTTCTTCACGCTGGAAACTTCAACGTCAGCAATCTGCCTCGAGGGCCTGACAAGAGTGACGGCGATGATGAAGCCGGTCAGTTCATCCACGCAGTAGAGAGACTTCCTCAGCATCGTGTTCAGCGGATAGTCGGCACCGTACTTGGCGGCATAATGGGAGCGGATGTCCTCCAAAAGTTCTTTCGGGGAGCTGATTTCTGCGAGCATCTGTTCCAATGTTTTCCCACAGTGCTCCTCAGCATCCTTCTCCAGACGATCCCAGTCCAGGTCATGGAGCATGCCGACGACGCGCCACGTTGCGGGGTCACCACCGAATTTCTTCGCGAGTGCCTCCATAGCGGCGCCGGTGGCGAGCAAGTGGGCACGAGTTTTATCGGCATGTTTGGTCAGGAGGCCGTGAGCGGCTGGGAGGAGGTGACCGTATTTGCCATGCTCGAGCATGCCACCTTGAGCTTGCCGAAGGGCGAGGTGTTGAGGTGGAAGTGTCATATTTTGGCTGACTATAGGGCTCGTTCCTTTCCCCTCACCCGGTGCGTTGCTCGTCGAGCCTCTCCCTCTGCCCTCACCCCTGCCCTCTCCCACTGCGGTGGGAGAGGGAGGTTTAGCCAAAGGCTTCATTAACGGAAAGAGGACGACATCGCGAAGATTCGTCTGCTGCGTGAGCAGCGCCACCACACGGTCCACGCCCATGCCCCAACCAGAGCAAGGAGGGCAGCCGTATTCCAGTGCGGTCACAAATTCATCATCCTTCCGATGCGCTTCGCTGTCTCCGCCGGCATGAGCCTTCGCCTGTTGTTCAAATCGCTCCGCCTGGTCAACGGGATCGATCAACTCCGAATAGGCGTTCACGACCTCCCATCCACCGACGACAAGTTGGAAGCGGTCGGTAATGGCAGGGTTCTTGTCATTGCTCCGCGCGAGAGGGGAAAGCTCAATCGGGTGCTCGGTCATGAAGGTCGGGTGGACGATGTGGGGGCGGCAGACCTTCTTGTACAGCTGGTCGATCAAGTTCCCGACGCCTAAGTTCTCCACCGGAACATCCAAGCGGATAGACTTCTTTTTTATGGCTTCCAGGAGGGCTTCGCGTGAATTGCTCTTCTCGATATTGATGTCGCATCCGTCCATCAACGCCTGCCGGATGCTCACGCGAGGCCAGGGGGGCTTGAAGTCGACCTCGACGAGCTTCCCCTCCCGGTCGGGGATCTTCACTTTCGTCGTTCCGAGCATCTCTTTCACGATGGTGCTAAACATCTTCTCGGTGAATTCCATGTTCTTCCTGTAGTCCCAGTATGCGGCGTAATGCTCCACCATCGTGAAATCCTGGAGGTGGCTCGGATCCAGGCCTTCATTACGGAAGACCCGCGCGACTTCAAAGACGCGGTCGAAGCCTCCCATCAGGCATTCTTTCAAGAATGTTTCCGGCGCGATGCGCAGGAACACATCCATGTCGTATGCTTCATGGTAGGTCTTGAAGGGCTTCGCGAGCGCTCCCGAGGCGACATTCACGAGCACGGGCGTCTCCACTTCGGTGAAATCATTGTTCCAGTAGAACTCCCGCAGCTTCCGCACGAAGAGGCTGCGCATCTGGAAGCGGTCGAAGCCCTCGCGATTGCTGATGGTATCCAGGTAGCGCTGCCGCCATGCCGTCTCCTGATCGGCGATGCCGTGCCACTTCTCCGGCGGCTGCCGCAGCGCTTTGCTCAGCATCGTCCACGTTTTCACCCGGACCGTCGGTTCTCCTTTCTGCGTCGTGAATCGTTCCCCTTGCACCCCAACGAAGTCGCCGAGGTCGATCAAGGAGAGCATTTCCTTGTATGCATCCTTTCCTACATCCCCTTCTTTCACCGCCACCTGCAGCCGTCCCGTGTGGTCCTGCAGGGTCAAAAAGGTCATTTTCCCCATGTCCCGCAGGAGCACAATCCTGCCGGCAACGGCCGCTTTTTGGCCGTCTTTCAGGTCACGTGCCCCGATGAACATGTGGCTCCTTTCAAACGTCGAAGCGTACGGCTGACCTCCCGATTGACGTATTTTCTGCGCTTTCTGCAAACGAAAGGAATCCATCAGGGCAAAGAATATCAGAATTCTTCTTGCAGAACGACGGAAGGGGGCGTATGATATTTTCGTATTACTTTATCATATCTATGACAACCGTTTCCGTACCACTCAGCGAGGAGATGTTGAAGGCTATTGAGAATTTGATTCGTGATGGCATTGCGTCGAACAAGGCCGATGCGATCCGCAGAGCGATCAAAATGTATCTGGAGGATCAGGCTGTCGAGAGGATTCTTCGTGCAAAGAGAGAACCCACGCTCGAAGGAGATCTTCACGACCTCGCAAAGCGTCTCCGATAATCAACCCATGATCCACATCGCCTATAAGCCGACATTCATTCGGGAATACAGAAAACTTCCGAAGATGTTGCAGGAGGAAGCTGATGAAAAAATAGCGCTCTTTGCACGTGATCCCCGTTTGCCTTCTCTCCGCATGCATAAACTGAAAGGGAAGCATAGAGACTGTTGGAGTTTTTCCGTGAATTACTCTCACCGGATTATTTTTCATTTCGAGAACAAAAAGGCGGTTTTGCTCGATATTGGCGACCATTCCGTCTATGAATGATCAAGCGGAATGCTTTGCGGGAAACTGCGTTTTTGTGTATAATAGAAGGTGAAATAGACCTCGATTGCTACAGTACTTTCGCCCCCCCGCTCCTATGCCGAAGAGTACGCAAAATGACGATACGACGTTCTATATCGTCGATGAAGAGTTGGCCCTTCTGTTGCCTGCGACCAGAAAGGCATGGGAAAACAAGTTGAAGAGAGAAACCATCACTGCGTACGAAACGCCGCCGCAGATTTCTGCCCGCATGAAGGCCGTTTCGTATAAGAGGTTTCCCGAGCTGCAGGAGAAAATCGACCAGTATGTCGCCGATATGCAGAAGGGCAAAGCAACAGATTTTTCTCTCGAAGATTTTCCGGAAGAGGCAGTCGATAGTTTCCTCTACAGCATCGGTGCTTCGGGTATCTCCGCATTCATCGACATGTATCTCCGCAGCCCGGATGCTCAAGGAAACGCAGAAATCATGGAGGCTGTTGCCGCTCTTTCCCGAGCACGCCATACAATTCTCGAAAAGAACGCCGCTGTCTTTTCCGATTAATTCCTCATTCTCAACCACTCAATATGTCTCTAGAAGGTCTTCCAGAGAATCGACGGCCGCCCGAAGTCCGCTGGCGCGATCGTAGATTGATCGGGAACTTCTTCTTTTTTCCACAGGCACTGGCGACTACCGTGCATGACACGCTGATTGGCAGAGGAGGGATTCTCAGCTGGATAA
>CAZLYW010000051.1:0-7868 GCA_964563915.1 uncultured Candidatus Peribacteria bacterium
AGCAATTCTCGGAACAGGAATTTCAGCCCGATCTCATTCTCGACTCCGGCACGCTCCCCCCGAACCCGCCCTCGACGGTTATTGATTTGACGCAGCGGGATGCCAGACTGCTCCGTCGCGGGATGATAGACGTGTAGAAAAAGTGGCCTTCTCCGGAGAATCTTGAGAGTTGTTGTGATTTTTCCGCTTCCAGGTGATCTTTTTCCACATTATCACCGGAATCTATACGCCGGACCCTTGACCTTCTTGTCCATCATCCGTACAAGCCGCGCACATTTACCCACCTAATTGTATGTCCGATGCAGCACTCTCGATATCCCGCTCAAACGATGGAAATTTGGCCGAAGCGATACAGGAGTTATGTGACAGGAATGCAAAGCGACATCTCGGGAACAGCTCAGTTGATCAAGAACATACGATTGCAGACACGAGTAATACGACGGTCAGTGAAGGTGACCTCATGGCTTCTCAGGTGTCTCTCAACCTTGCAGAACGTGAGGCTCGTGCCCGTTTCATCGGATTGTTCAAGAAATAAGCGGATGGCGAATGCACTGCCTTTCGCTATCATTAGCGCATGTTCTGTCCCCGCTGTAAATTCGAGGACACCTCGGTCATCGACTCTCGTTTGAGCGAAGAAGGCCGGGCTGTCCGACGTCGGCGCGAGTGCCCCAAGTGCCAGCACCGTTTTACCACCTTCGAGCGGCAGGAATTGAGTTCATTGATCGTCGTGAAGCGCGATGCTACCAGCGAGCCATACTCGCGGGGCAAGCTCGAGCGCGGCATTTGGCTCTCGTGCACCAAGCGACCGGTGACGCAGGAGAAGATCGACAAGCTGCTCACACGATTGGAAGAGAAGTGGGCAGCGAATAAGAAGGAGGTCTCGTCCTCCACCATCGGAACGGACGTGATGCGAGAACTGAAGAAGTTGGATCAGGTCGCGTACATCCGCTTTGCGAGCGTGCATCGGGAATTCAAAGATGTTGAGGAGTTTAAAGAGGAGTTAGGGAGATTGTTCAAATAATCCGAGAGGCTGCACAAAAGCGACAAACGGGACAAAAGGCCGCTTGTTCCCTTTGTTCCCTTTGTCACCTTATACTCAGCGCATGCTCCGTACCCACACCTGCGGCGAACTCCATGAATCCCACACGGGGAAACCTGCCACCCTCTGTGGTTGGGTTCATCGTCGCCGCGACCATGGCGGGCTCATCTTCATCGATCTGCGGGACCGCTACGGCTTCACACAAGTTGTTATTCACCCGGAGAAGAAGGAGGCCTTCAAGACCGGCGAACGCATTCGCCCCGAGTGGGTGCTGAAAGTGACGGGAAACGTGCGGAAGCGTTTGGAGGGAGCGGAGCGCACGGAGAATCCCACTGGGGCCATTGAAGTGGAGGTGGTGGAACTCGCGATATTGAACGAGGCGCAGACTCCTCCATTCGAAATCGACCAGGACGTGGGTATCAATGAAGAGCTTCGCTTGGAATTCCGTTATCTCGACATTCGCCGCGAGCGGATGAAGCGCAACGTGATGCTGCGGCACCGCCTCCTGCAGTCAGTTCGGACGTTCTTCTACGATCGCGGGTTTGTAGAAGTCGAAACGCCGATGTTGATTAAGGGGACTCCGGAGGGGGCTCGTGAATACCTCGTTCCATCACGCCTCCATCATGGTCAATTCTACGTCCTCCCTCAGTCCCCCCAGCAGCTCAAGCAGCTCTGCATGATTGCGGGGCTCGACCGGTACATGCAGATCGCCCGGTGCTTCCGCGACGAAGACCAGCGCGGCGATCGCCAACCTGAATTCACGCAGGTCGACGTGGAAATGTCCTTCGTACAGGCAGAAGATGTCATGAAACTGACTGAGGAAGCACTGATTGCACTCACTGAGGAATTACGACCGAATGTGAAGATCCAGCAAATTCCGTTCCCGCGCTTCACGTACGAAAACGTGATGAACACCTACGGATCGGATAAGCCGGATCTGCGGTACGATCTGCCTCTCACGGATGTCACGGAGCTGTCACGGAATTGTGGATTCGGTATCTTCGCGAAAGCCGCCGAGTCCGGAGTTGTGAAGGTATTGCGGGTACCCGGAGGGAGTGAGCTCTCGCGCAAGGATATCGATGAGCTCACTGAGCACGCGAAGGTCTACAGTGCCAAGGGACTTGCATGGATCAAGAAACAGAGCGGCAAATTCGAGGGCGTTCCAGTGGAGAAGCTCGGCAAGGAGGTCATGGAGAAGATGGCAACTGCGACAGGCATGGAAGAGGGAGACCTGCTCCTCTTCGCTGCTGATGAGTTCTCCGTTGCCTGCACGAGTCTCGGAGCTGTGCGAGTGGAGATAGCACGCAAAAAAAATCTCGCGTCGCCTGGTGTCTTCGCCTACTGCTGGATCACCGATTTCCCGATGTTCGAGAAAGACAAGGACACGGGCGAGATCGCGGCGGTCCACCATCCATTCACGCGCCCGAACGCGGCGAGTGTGGAGCTCGTCCATACGGATCCGATGAGGGCGAAGGCCGAGGCATATGACGTCGCGCTCAACGGCTTTGAGATTGCAGGTGGGTCGATCCGGATTCACGAGCCGGAACTCCAGAAGAAGGTTTTCGACATCCTCAAGATCACTGACGAGGACGCCGAGCGCCGATTCGGTCATCTTCTTCGTGCATTCCGCTATGGCGCCCCTCCCCACGGCGGCATCGCATGGGGCTTCGACCGCATTGCGATGATCTTCTGCTTTGAGCCGAACATTCGCGAAGTGATCGTCTTCCCTAAAGATCAGAAGGCGAAGGATTTGATGCTCGGGGCACCAACCGTGATCCTCGAGAAGCAACTGAAGGAGCTGGGGATAAAGGTTATTGAAGAATGATCATTCATGACTCATCTATGGACGACCCTCAGACATCCGACACGGCGCGGAAGAAGAAAGAGGCTCTCCAGAAATTCCACGAACAGAGCCTGAAGGGGGTGAAGGAATTGCAGGAACAGGCCCAGCGCAGCCTTTCTCGCCACAGGGAAGATCAACATCTGCTGGAAGAGCGTGGTAAGAAGGCGATCGTGGAAGGAGAACTCGCTACGGAAAAAAAGAAGAAACAAGACCGTCAGTGGCGTGCGGCAGAGCAGGCAAACAAGGAACAGATCGCGCGGGACAAGAAGCGGCGGGCGGAGGAAACAAGAGACATGAAGGAGCGCAGGAAGAAACGGCGGGAAGAAGAGGACAAGCAGCGCAAATTCTTCGAGTCCTTCCGTGCAGCCGCGGCGGCGAAGGCTCTCAAAGAACGAACGTTGTATGAGAAAGATCAGGAATTAAAAGCGGAGGTGCTGCGCATTGAACGCGATGCTTACCAGGAGAAATTGAAAGTGGATGCGGAGGAACTCCAACGGAAGAACGACATCGAACGGGAGGGTCTTCGCAAGCGCGATGAGATTATGAGGGAATTCCGCGATCTGGAGAGGAAATTGTACGACGAAGAAGCGCGAGGGAAAGCCCAGTATCAGGCAACGGGTCCTGCTGGCTCTCACGACCGGCTGGATGAGCTGACGAAAGCAATGCAGAAGCAACGTGCCGATCTCTTTGCGGAAAAGCAACGACGACGCGCGCAACTGGATCAGGATACCGTGAAGAGGAAAGACGACGTCGAAGTCAGCACGCGCAAGCGCAAGGCGGAGATCGACACCGACCTCTGGACGAAGAAGGCCGCGATTACCAAGGAACGGCGTTGTCTCGGCATCTAGAGATTCATCGCTTCCTCAAGCCCTGAAAGCGCTTCCTCTTCCTTCGTCCGCTCCTCATGTTCGAGTGATTCCCGCGCAGTCGACTGGAATGTGTGAAGTTTCGTCTTCAATTTCGCGAGGTACGCGGAAAGTTGCCGGTCATACTCGGCGAATGCTTTCTGGTATCGTTCCGCGCGGATCGTCGCTTCTTCGGGGTTTTCGTCCTTGTACTTCCCATCGAGCAGAGGAAGTTGATCCGTCGTGAGATCCGGCTCAATACCCTTCATGAGTATGTTGTACAGTTCGTCCCCGGTGGGAATCTGGATCTGGTCCGTCATAGGTGGGAATCGCCCGGAATCCTCTAGTATAGCAGAACATGAACTCTATGGGAATTCTCCGGAACACCGCATCCCGGCTCTTCCCCCGTCGGTGGGACTCGGCATTCGTCATGTACGTTTTCCTGGCAATGCTGATCATCGGGATTGCAGCGCACCGCGACTACGGCGTCTCTGCCGATGAACCCGCATTGCGGAGCTTTGGAAATGACGTTTTCGCGTTTCTGTTCCAACGTGGGCCGGTTCCCATGGAGCAGGATTGGGTATTCTACAATCCCGTCGTGCAAGTGCTCATGCGGGGAATTGAGCTCGGACTTGGGCTGACGGACGGCGCGGATATCTGGTTCATCCGGCATCTCGTGACGTTTCTGATGTTCTTCTTCACGGTGATCGCGTTTCACCACATCGCTCGTAGGATGTTCGGTGATTGGCCTGCCAGCCGCAGCTCCCCATCAGCGAGCGGAGGCTGGAAACTGCCACTCCTGGGGAGTGTGATGTTCTTCCTGAGCCCGCGTCTGTTTGCACATGGCTTCTACAACCCCAAAGATCTTCCCGCGCTCTTGTTCTTCACACTCAGCGCGTGGACACTGCTTCGGCTGCTTGAGAGAAGAACCGTCCTGCGATTGGTCATGCACATCATGGCAACCGCAATCCTGATCAGTATGCGGACGTTTGGATTGATGATGCCGGTGCTGGCGATGGTATCTTTGTGGACCGGATCGCACGTCAGAAGATCGCACGTCAGAAGACGTGCACTAGGCGCCGTCTATGTTCTCATACTGGTTCCAACGCTCGTCCTGATTTGGCCACTCCTCTGGCATGATCCGATTCACGGACTCCTCGGCGCCTTCCTGAACAATACCTCCCGTCTCGGCGGCGGCTTCTACCTCGGAGAGTCTGTCTCTGCAGTCGGCGTTCCCTGGCACTATCTTCCCGTGTGGATTGGCATCACGACGCCGGTCGCCTATTCGTTCTTTTTTTTGATCGGACTCGTGACGCTCTGGATCCGCTTCATCAGGAACCCTCTCTGCCTGCTGCACGAACATCCGGCAGAGGGACTGGCGCTCCTCTGGTTTTCGCTCCCTGTAGGGGCACTCTTGATTCTCCCCATCGGCATCTTCGACGAATGGCGTCACATGCTCTTCCTTTATCCTGCGTTCCTCCTGATCGCCCTCGAGGGATTGTGGTGGCTCCTGATGACCGCGAAGCAATTGCCGGATCACTGGTCGAGGATTTCCCGATGGACTCTATGCGGCATTATCGGCTTGCAGATGGGCTTAACTGGAATATGGATGATCCGCAATCATCCCTTCGAGTACGCGTACTTCAGTCTTCCGACACGATTCATCGACGGAAAATTCGAGCTCGATTACTGGGGCCTCAGCTACCGCGCTGGCCTCGAATGGATCGTGAAGAACGATCTGCGAAAGCGCATCAATGTCTCTGTCGCAGCGCGCACGGGGAAAGCCGCTGCGGATACTCTCCCACTGAAAGACTGGAACCGGCTCTATTTCGTCGAACCCAGCGAGGCTGACTACATCCTCGATAATTTCCGGGGAAACGGATACGCCCACACGTTCCCCGAAGAGAAGAAAGTACATGCGATCACGGTGGATGGAGTGGAGATTTTGGGTATCTATTCGTCTTAGAACAATGGTGCTGGGGAGAGGATTCGAACCTCCAAAGAGCTAAGCTCCACCGGCTCCTAAGGCCGGCGCGTCTGCCAATTCCGCCACCCCAGCACGACCATAATCATAGCGGAATCGCGCTACTTCCTCCGATGAAAGCATAGTGTCGCCTCCCCCCACCCCAACCGGAACGGCGCCGAGTGGACGAGGTCGAATTCCGGCGACGTGAGCCCCTTGGTGACCGTAATGACGCGCGTGCCAGGCTTGCAGGCTTCGAGCTTCTTGGAAATCTGCTCCATCATCGGATCGTCGAAGCAGGTGCAATGCGTAAAGAATACGTCACCGTCGCTCGTATCGTGGTCGAACATGCTTCCGAAGCGGAAATCCACTTCCTGACCGCTCTTCTCTGGATGCAGGGGTTTGACTTCGTTGTGATACCGCGCAGCGCTCTCCGACGCCGATTGATACAGATCTTCAATGAGTTCGATGCCGGTGGCGCGCTTGAACGGTGCGAGGAACGCTGCGAAGATGACGGCTTTTCCAGTTCCAGAACCGAGGTCATAGAAAATCTCACCGGTCTGCGGATTGGTCATTTCCATCATGTACTGCACGGATTCCGGCGTGATCTCGCCGTACGTGAGGATGGGATCCGCCTCGCGACCGACTTTCGCGCGCCCGGATGCTGAGAGGGAATACCCCTGCACAGCACCGAACAACAGATCGTGGAGTTCCGTGGCGGTCATACGATTGAAGGGTAAGGATGGATATCAACGTCTTCGATACGCATTGGCGGTGGCCTGTCCCCATCCCATCTGGACGGGGGTCACACTGATGGATTCAAACGCTGGGGAGGAGAGGCCACGCGTGATCGTGACAATGCGTGTGCCAGATGTGCAGGTTTCGAGCTTGTCGCTGAGTTTCTGCATCAATACATCATCGAAGCAGGTGCAACAGTGGCTGACGACGATATCGGCATCCGAGAGATTGGCTTCAAAGATATCACCGAGGCGGTACTCAAGCTTCGTGTTACAGCGAGCGTCAGCGAGCTGCGGCTGAATTTCCTCGATGTACCGGCGTCCGACCATCCGCGCCGCTTCGTGGAGTTCCGACAGCAGCTCGATGCCGACGGACTTCTTGAGCGGCAGGAAGAATGCGGCGAAGACGACCATTTTCCCCGTTCCTGAGCCAAGATCGTAGAAGACCTCGTCGGGCTTCGCACCCGTCACGGCAAGGATGTGCTCCACCGCTTCGGGTGTGCATTCGCCGTACGTGAGCGCAGGATCCGACTCGCGACCGATCACAGCCTTGCCCGTGGCCGAGAGGCTGTAACCGGCAACGTCCGAGAAGAGCGCATTGTGGAGGGCGGAGGTGGTCATGTTGGTGTGACGGGAGGGGGTGCCGGGATGGTTACCGCTGACTGGCGCGTAGCGCATCGAGTTGTGTCCCGACCTTGGTGATCTCGCGCTCTGCAGCGATGCGCGCTGCGGTGTCCCCCGCAGCGACGGCATCGTTCGCTGCGTTCACGAGGGAGAGATACCGATTCAGGAGTTCCTGTTCAGAGTTTGGAGTGACTGGTGACATAACGGGGGAGGGGTTAGGGGAGGGGGTGTATTATGCCTCGCGGAGGGCCTTGGTGCTCGCAGCGAGCGCAATGCGCTGCCCGGCAAGCTGCTTGCGGACGGCATCGAGCTGGAGACCGATTTCGGCAGTACGTTTCTCCGCAGCCTGACGTTCGGGACTGGCGGGGGGTTGCGCCACCAACATGCGCTGCCGATCAGTACTCGCGTTGTAGAGAGCAAGCAGGTCCTTTTCGTTGTTTTCGATGTCCTGGATCTGCTTGTTGATCCGGGCGATATCCTTCTTGATCATTTCCTGCCGTGCCGTCTGCCATTCGCTCTCGATCGTGCCGGCGATCTCATCGAGTGTTTGGCGGCTGCCGACGATATCCTTGCGGAGACTGGCCGCTGTTGCCGACGTATTTCCCTCGAGAGCGATATTCACATGGGCTTCGACGATGTGTTTCTGCTCAGCGGAAAGCGCGCTGCGTGCCGCTCGATACATAGCATCAGTAGGAGTGTTCCGGAATGCTTTTCGAGTCTGCTCGCGAGCCGCCGTGAGCGCGACCCACGTCGCCGTGAAATCCGTAAAGCGCTTTTCGATGTCCTGAAGCCTCTTTTCAGCATCTGCTTTTGCTTT
>CAZLYW010000052.1:0-7517 GCA_964563915.1 uncultured Candidatus Peribacteria bacterium
GAGTAGCTCATGAATCCGCCTTCGACGCCTTCGCACGCAGAGGGATCGCCCGTATTCTCCGCGATCAGAAGATGACACTTGTCCTTGGGCGGATTGCTGCCGCCACCGAATTTCTCCCCCTTGATCTTCTCGCACTCGTCCGGATCGCTCTCCTGGATCGCAGCGGTCTGGTAGCAGTGGTCGCTATCGGGGCCCGCATCACAGAAAACTTCCATGATATCGCCCAGACAACCGCTCAGGAGCAGAGCTGAGGGAAGAGCCAGGAACAATGAGTACCTCTTCACTTTTTTTTGGAGAAGAACAAAGGCAGTGCAAGCGCGACCGTCAACAGTGCGGTGGAGAGAGATCCCCACAGCATCGGGCGCCCGACGAAGTCGATCGCGGCGCGCGCGAACGGGGTGAAACGGGGTTCATCCATCAGTATCCAACTGAAGACGAGCCACGGTCCAATTCCAAGAAGGACGATCACCGGGTGCAGGAAGGGAATCTTCCGGAGTCGGACCATGCGGCGAAGCAGATTCAGCATGCAGATCAGGAAGAAGGAGAGGAGGCCGATCACGGGACCGGCGGCCCATCCTGCAATCTTGAACGCAGCGACGATCTGGGAATTCCCCACGTCGTCACCCGCCGGCTGGAGTACGGCAAATGCGGCCACCGTCACCCCGGCGAGCACCAAGCTCATCAGAAAGGGGAACCATGCAGAGGAGAGGAAGCGCTTCATTGGATTGGGGACATTATGATTCGGGCTCTGGTGGAGTGCAAGATCCTCGTCCCGGATCTGTGCGCATGAGTATCAAGCATCCTTCCGCTGCGGCATCCCATCGATCACCAGGTTCTTGACTGCAGCGTAACAGGCCGAAGAAATCTCTTCATATGATTACGTCACACTTTCCCGTCCGCGGACATCCACTTCCCGCCGTGTTTCAGGCTACAGTAACCAACAATCCTTCCCCACTCCCCCTCGTATGTGCTTCCACACCCTTCAGAGAAACAAGGACTGGAGCGTCCTCCTGCTCCGCGTCGTGGTCGCCGCGATCTTCCTCTCGCACGGCACCATGAAGTGGTCGAATTTCGATGGGACGCTCACTCTCATGAACATCTTGGCGATTACCGAGCCGCTCGGGGGTGTCGCCATCCTCGTCGGCCTCCTCACCCGCTGGGCGGCCTTGGGCCTTTCGATCATCATGCTCGGAGCCATGTACATGAAATTCAACGGTGCGGGATTCGCCGGATTCTCGCAGCCTCCAATGTGGGAATTCGATGCCATCATCTTCGCGGCCTGTGTCATGATCATGACGATGGGAGCGGGGAAGTGGTCCTTCGATGCGAAGGTGGGGTGGGAGAAGGCGTAGACAACCGAAGAAACCGACGTAACCGACGTAACCGACGAAACCGAGGATCCTGCTCAGGACAATTCCTCGGTGTCTTCGGTTTCCTTGGTTGCGTCGGTTTCACTACACTCCGGAAGCAATGACGCTCACGCAGACGGCCATCCTCTCCTTCATTGAGGGACTTACCGAGTTCCTCCCCGTGTCTTCAACAGGACATCTGATCCTCGCGTCGGAACTTCTGCGCATTCCCTCCACCGATGTCCATAAGAGCTTCGAGATCGCGATCCAGCTTGGCGCCATTCTCGCGGTCGTCGTACTGTACGGACCGACGTTGCTGCGAAACCGTCGGACGCTTCTCCTCACGGCTACGGCCTTTGTCCCGATCGCAGTCATCGGGTTTCTCCTGCACGGGATCGTCAAGCAATTCCTCCTCGGCAATGTCTCCGTCGTTCTTTGGGCGCTCTTCATCGGGGGAATTGTCCTCGTGATATTTGAATCATTCCTTCCTTCCCGTCGACCGGGCAAACCTGAAGGTTTGCCTACGGAGATTTCGTTGTTGCAGGCGATCATGGTGGGCATGTGCCAATCTCTTGCAATCATACCCGGTGTCTCGCGCTCCGCGGCGACGATCGTCGGAGGGGAACTGCTGGGGATCTCGCGGAAAGCGATCGTCGAATTCTCGTTCCTCCTCGCTATCCCGACGATGGCGGCGGCAATAGGATATGATCTCTTGAAATCAGCGGGAGAATTCACGTCCGGAGATTGGGGGAATCTGCTGATCGGGTTCGTCCTCTCGTTCTTCTTCGCACTCGTCGCAGTTCGGTGGTTCGTTGCGTACGTGAAGGAGCACTCGTTTGCGGTGTTCGGGGTATATAGGATGCTATTGGCGCTGACATTTCTTTTGTTGTTGAAATGACCATTGAACATTCACTGCAGCCGCTCGTCTCCGCTGTCATTCTGAACTATAGGACCGGCCGCGACGCCTGGAAGTGTGCCGAGGCTCTTCTTCATCAGACTGTTGTAGATCGGATCGAAATCCTGATCGTCGACAACCACTCCGACGACGACTCCATCGGATACATCCGCAATCGCGTCCGGTACCGAGCGTCAAGCGAGGTATCGGCACTCCAGATCTGTGTCATCGAGACTCCGAAGAACCTCGGTTTCGGGCACGGGTACAACCTCGGGTTCCGTCAGGCCCGCGGAAAATATATTCTCGTGAACAATCCCGCCAAGCTCCTTGCACCCGACGCCGTCGAGAAGATGGTCGCGGCCATGGAAAGCGATCCGACGATTGGCATCCTCGCTCCTAAGCTCGTCTACGACGACGGCACCGTCCGTGATTCGTACCGGAGCTTCCCGCGACTGCTCGACGTCTTCATCAAGCGAACGGCACTCCGGACGCTCTTCCCAAACCGGATGCGGTGGTACCTGCAGTGGGATCGGAATCCCACCGTCAGTGGCGATGCCGATTGGGTCGCGGGAGGATGCTTGATGATCCGCCGTGATCTCTGTGAAGAGCTCGGTGGTTTCGACGAGCGGTTCTTCCTCTTCTTCGAGGACACCGACTTCTGCCGCCGATGCTGGAATGCCGGCAAGCGTGTTGTCTACTTTCCCGATGCGTGGGGGACGGATCGGAAGAGCAGGTTGAGCGAGGGAGGGGTGTTCTCACTCCTTACAAAGAAGACAGCACGGATTCATCTCGCGAGTGCGGTAAAGTATTTTTGGAAGTGGAAATGTGCCTCCTATTGACCATCCCCCTACTCCCACCTACCCTGGATCGTCCATGCACATGATCCCCCTCACCGCATCGGCTCGCGATACGAAGACGAATCCGAAGGTTCTCCGCCGCGGAAAATTCGTGCCCGGAGTCGTCTATGGCCACAAGGCGCAGATGAACATCCAGTGCCCGGCGCAGGAGCTGCACAATGCGTTCGTCAAAGCAGGGGAGAGCACGCTCGTGGAATTGGATGTGGGCGGGAAGAAGATCCCTGTGCTGTTCAAAGCGGTCGACTTCGATCCGGTCAGCGACCGCGAGATCCACGCCGACTTCTACGCGGTGAACATGGACAAGGAGATCGAGACGCTCGTGCCGGTCCACTTTGAAGGCGAAGCCCCAGCGGTCAAGACCATCGGCGGCGTGCTCGTGATCACGCATGATCACGTGAAGGTCCGTTGTCTACCCAAGAACCTGCCGCACAGCATCACCATGAACATCGCGACGCTCGAGGCGTTCCACATGTCGGTCTCCGTGAAGAATCTCCAGGTGCCTGCGGGAGTGAGGGTCATGGATCCCGCTGAAACAGTCCTCATGACGGTGCAGGAACCACGAGCGATTGAGGAAATCGTCGTGGCGGCACCGACGCCGGCGGAGGGAGAGGCGGCGGCAGCCACTCCTGGAGTTGAGGGTGCTCCGGTGGCGGAGGGAGCTGCTCCGGCAGGAGAAGAGCAGTCGAAGGAGAAAGCTGTCAAAGAAAAGACGGCGGAGAAGAAAAAGTAGAGCGACAAAAGCGACAAAGGGAACAAAAGGGACAAAAGGATTTTTTGCTGGAAGAAATCTTGTGTTCCACGTGTCCCTTTTGTCACCGTCGTTTCGCCCTCTCCCTTCGCGTCCCCTCTTCCTTATACCTCTTGATCTGCGGCTCCATCTTCTCGATCGCCCGGTCAACCGCTTCGATGACGCGGTTTCGACGCGATTCGGCGCGGAGGGTTCTCCTCGGCAGCTCCACTGTCACCATCACCTTCACTTGATCGCGGTTCTTCTTCGTCGGGCGTCGCTCGGCTTCGACGCGGATGGTCGAGTCTGCATCTTTCAGTTTCTTGCAGTACGTCGCGAGTTTCCCGATCTTCTTTACAAGGATCAGGAGCTCCTGGTCGTTGTAGGAGAGGCCTTTCTCGAAGTGTTGGATGTTCATCCGCGAGAGGATAAATGGTCCTTCTCTTCGATGCAAATTTCTGCTATAATTATCCGATTGCACACCAATTTCCTCAATGGACCTTTCCCAACTCCAGGCGCTCATCCAGAAGAGCACGCTTCTCACCAATGACGAGCGCGTGTACTGGCTCCAGTCCCTCTCGACCATGAAGCAGCAGCACGTCGCGAAGCTCGAAGCGATCCTGAGCGAAGGCGAGACGATCCACGTCGAAGAGAAAGTGCACCAGTACTTCAACACCCTCCATCTCGTATGATACACACATTCACCCATCTCCGTTCCTCTCTCTCCTTCCAAGAAGCGCGATTGTGCTTCCAAAATGGCCCTGGAGACAATCCGGAAGCGAGAAGTAACGTTCCATCACCGGAGCAACAGGAGAAGCAGCACATGGAGTCCGTGTACAAGGCAATACTTTCTATCGCGCACACACCGTTGCCTTCCAACGGTCAAGTCAACGTCTCAGAATTCCGTGACGCGATCCAGGCAGCGCGGAAGACGAACAACCCCCTGGTGATCAAACGCTTGGACGACCTGCAGAAACAGGCAATGGCGAATGTGAGCATCCGTCCGCTGTTGATTGCTGTGGGCACTGGTCAATCCATCGTGACTCTCACACCCGCTTTGCAGAAAGAGATCGGTGATTTTATCGAACAGCAAACGAAAGGCTCATTGGATACCCTGGTGAAGCAGAGACAGATGACCATCAAGGAAACGAATCTTCGCCGAGAGTTATTGGCGCTCAAAGTTGAAGTGGAGCGCGGAAACAAGCAGGCAGTCAACAAAGAGAATGACGCCGCACGCAAGAAGCGTCTGGAGCAGGAAGCAAAAAAAGTCGATGTCGTGATTCGGGCTTTCCAAGACCTACAAGCGGTCGATCCGCTCGGTGTCGCCGAAATCCAGCGTGAAACAGGGATCAATGCCGAGCAATTGCAGCAGATCGTCCGTCCCAATCTGGGGACGACCGAGGCGCGCAATAGCATCGTTGCCGCCCTGAGTCGCTTGCAAGGTGGCAATGTCACCGATTTCGTGGACGAAGAATTCACCCTCGGTGTCGACGACGTGACACAGAACATCCTTTCGTTCACCAACACGTTCGTCCAGAGCGACATCGTGCAGAACGGTATCGAGAACGTGCGAACGCTGACGAGAGGCAAGGTCAACCCGAACGTCGAGACCATCGCACGCATGGTCTTTCAACTCGTGCGCGGAGCGATTGCCAACTTCCTCGCGACCTCCTCCATCGTCGCACGGTTCGGGCCCGAGGTCGAAGGCCGCGCCCGGGAACTCGGTCGCGGGCTCCACTGGAGGCTCGCACTGGAGGCGTACTGGAGCACGCCTGACGGTCGCAAGCAGGCCGCGGCGCGCGGACGCACAGTGAACGGTCGTCCCTCCTTCACCGAAGTCAGCACGATGTCCACGGATCAATTACAGGCGCTGATTCTGCCCGGCACAAATGCGCAAGAAATCGCATCGGTCAAACAACGCTGGGACACTCTGTACACGGACTGGAGTCGCTACGCGCAGCGGTGCAAGGTGAACAGTCAACAGATCAGAGTACCGATGCCGACGGCCAAAGACGCCTTCACGGAAACTGCAGTGCAGGAGTATCAGGCCAAATTGGCGAAGGTGCAGGCGGTGCCGGTGCCTGTGACGGCACCGACGGAAGCCCCGCGGACACAGATCATCGGCACCCTCGATTTCACCACAGCTGGCAAAGTGGAAGTGACGCCGGATGCGACCGGCAGGAGCGTCGAGGTGGCGAACAAGCGCGTCACGTTCAAGAAAGAAGGCACCGTCTACACAATGTCCTTCCCCGAAGGCAATGGCACGCGCCGGATCGAATTGGTCGATGCATTCTCGACTGCCGGACAGCGCGGCAACTTCAACAAGCTGGAACTTTCCAATAGGGGAGCGACGGATGCCGCATCGGTGAAGGTTGTCTTGAACAACGGCACGGAACCCGATGCCATGGCTCTCGGAACACTCGTCACCAATGCAATCAATCAACCTGGAAAACCAAAAGCAGTCTTTGCATCGCGCACAGCTGTCACGTTTGAGTGATCTCTTTTGTTCCTCCTCGTTCATGCCTCCACCTCTTTCTTCCGATGTTCTCCCCACGATCGATACTCTCGTCGGTCGCAATACCTCTCGCGAGCAAATCGTCGCACTGGGCGCGCAGCAGATCCGCCGATTGCGCGAAGATCTCCGTGCAGGAGCGGACATGACCCCGCAGCAGCAGAGGAAACTCGAGCGTCTGCAGGCAATCATCGGCACGCGCATCTCCTTGATCGAAGCCGCTGCGGATATCTCGGACGATGTGCGTAAGGATATCGTCGCGGAGCTGCAGAGCTTGCGCGAAGTCATGGACAAGCGGTTCATCCTCCCCGACTACGCTCCGGATAGCCCGGATGCGGTCCGTAAGACCTTGCAGTTTACGGCGGGCTCACTGGATGTCGGGTGGAGGACGCTCAACGCGGCAACACGTGAATTACCAACCGTCGCGCGGGTGGGAATCTTCGCCGGCGCCGGCGTCGCTATCCTTCTCGCTGTGAAATGGCTGTGGGACGAACTCGGTCTCATCGGGAAAACCGTCGCGACGGGTGTTGCGGGTTCTCTGGGTTTCCTCGGATTCCAGAAGTTGCAGGAGAACTGGTCCGTCATCGGCAATTTCTTCCGAAATATCCGCAACGGACTGCCGGACTGGATGCCGGATTGGGTCACGGGAAGGAATGACAAGCAGCAGGTGGAGAAGATCAAGCAGCAGCAGGGAAAGAAGAAAGAAGCGGCGGAACAGGAGCAAGGAAAAAAGAAAGGAGAGATAGCACAGCTGCAAGGGAAGAATCAGGCTGAGGAGGATAACGCTGCAGTGAATAAGAAAGCAGAGGAAGCGAAGAATGCAGCTAACAAGAAGGCAGCGGCCGCCAAAGAGAAGCTGGCGAAACAAGTCCTCATGAAACAATCGACAAAGGAATTTACAGATGCTCTCCTCACACGCGAAGATGGGGCTCTGCTCACGGATCCGGGGTGGACCTTGCGTACAGCCGGCATGGATCTGGAAATGGGGCCGGACACAATCTACGTACGGCGGAACGGAAGGCTCTACAGCGCCGGTGCGACCATGATCATCAACGGGAATCAGCAGATCATTGAGAACGCGCCCCCGTCGTTCAACCTCGACGGAACGACGCACCTGTTCGTCATGAAAATCCAAATGACCACCGATCCCGCGACTGGCGGCGTCGGCGGCGACACC
>CAZLYW010000053.1:0-7229 GCA_964563915.1 uncultured Candidatus Peribacteria bacterium
AACTCCTGAAGCATCTGGAGTACATCGTCCTCAAAATGCGCCGACACGATCTCTCCTGCAAAGGAATTTCCGTGTGGCTGAGAGATGGAGACTACGAAGGCAGCGGCATGAACGCATCGCTCCCCCAACCCGGCCAGACCGCCGATGCCATTCTCCCTTTTCTGCGGAACTGCTTTGAGCGGAGTTATGATTCCCGGAGAACCTACACGCAAGTCGGCCTTGCGCTCTGGCAGCTCGTCCCGACCGGCGTTCCACAGTATTCGCTCTTCCGCGCGCCGGAGCAGACCGACCGCGACGAAGCGATCCAGCACACGCTCGATAGCCTCCACGAACGCTTCGGCAGAAGCTCCATCACCCGCGGATCGGCGATGGCGGTAAAGACGGGAACGAATGTGACGGTAGATTTGTCGATCTATCAGTGAACCGTTTTATGTGAACGAGGATGCGAATACCGCCTGCGCCACTCGGAATCGGGAATATAAAATTTTGTTGCGATGTAAGAGGCAACCATCACAAAAACAGCAATACCAAAAAAGAACGCTACCAGAGGGTCAATGGAGGAAATCAATTGCCACATAGTCGAACGATGGAAATACTCCAGCACCATAACATCATGGCGATACAAATGCCAGAAAAGGCACCGAAAAATGAGGATTCTCCGAAGAAAAGCGGGATACAAAATGTTGCGAATACCACCTGCGCAATATCGCCAACAGCATCAGCAAGCCTCAGCAACTGTGCTTCATTCAGTCTTCGCCGGCGAAAGGAATACTGATGGGAAACCATTGCTGACGACTGTAGGAGCAAGATGCAAGTGGGAAAATGCCCTCCAGGAAAATCACTTTCCCCAATTGTCATTTTTCCTGATACATTAGCCAAAATCATACGTTCCACGGAGTCATGGAACAACAGCCTATCCTAGGTTGTTCAGACGCATTTCTATCTTCTTCAACTTCACACTTGTCTCCTCCATCTTCCTCTTCTCCATCTCAACGACTTTTGGTGGCGCTTTTTCGGTAAACGACTTGTCCTTCAACTTCACTTCGATACCGCTGAGATACTTCGTGAGATCCGCGTGCTCGTTACACAATTTCTTCTTTTCCACCTCGACGTCGATCAATCCTTCCAAGGAGAGATGCACTTCGGCACCGGAAAGGATGGCGACCGCGGTGTTCTTCAGCTTTTCCGGCTTGGACGAGAGCGTCAGTGATCCCACTTTCGCGAGACGCCGGATGTGCTCCGGCTGTGAATCGAACAACGCGGTGTGCTCTTTGCTGAAGATCGTCACCGTAACTTCTTCCCCGGGCTCAATCCCCTGCTCGCTCCTGAGCTTGCGTATCGCGGTGATCACGTCGATAAGGATTTGGAGTTGATCGTGTGCCTGCTCCCAATCATCGCCATCAATGGACAACAGAGAAATTGGCCATGGATGTTTGATTAACATGTCCGCTCCTTTTTCTCGAATTTGAGCCCAGATTTCTTCCGTGACAAAGGGGCAATATGGATGAAGGAGCACGAGAATACCGCGCAATGCGTGAATGAGAACATCAAGATTGGCCTCACCCTTACTAAGTTCCAAATACCAATCACAGAAAAAGTCCCATACGAAAGTATAGAGCTGCTCTCCCACCTCACTCAGACGATATCCTTTTAATCCTGAAGTTACACCATTCTGAAGTCGGACTAGGGCATGCATGAGGGCCTTATCTGCGAGAGTCGTTGGAGAACATTTTGAAATATCCTCAGCGTTTCTTCCTTGCTCCTCACACTTCATCAGTACGAATCGCGACGCGTTCCAGAGTTTGTTCACGAAATTCCGGTATCCGGCGATCTTCTCCTCGTAGAGACGGCTGTCGTTGCCCGGACTTTGCCCGACGATCATCGAAAGACGCAGGGCGTCGGCACCGTACTTGGTGATCATATCCAGCGGATCGATCATCGTATTGGGCTCGCTCTTGCTCATCTTACGGCCGTCCCGCGTGCGGATCATGCCGTGGAGGTAGACGGTATCGAAGGGCACTTGGCCGTACTCGAGCTCCGGCATCGATCCGGTGACGTAGGTCGTCATCAGAATCATGCGCGCGACCCAGAAGAAGAGGATGTCGTAGCCGGTCTCCATCACGTCGGTGGGATGGAACTTCAGGAAGTCGGGGCTCTTTTTGAGAAGATCCTCAAGACTCAGGTTGAAATCCTCGGCAAGACCCGGATCAACAAGCGTACTCCAGGTCCAGAGCGCCGAACTGAACCAGGTATCGAGGGTGTCGGGATCTTGTTCCCACTCCCCCGAGCCAGAAACCGAGCCCGAGCCCGAGCCCGTGGGAGGCTGAACCCCAACATGGACATCTGCACTCCCTTCCTGATTTCGATACCACACAGGAATGCGATGTCCCCACCAAATCTGCCGGCTGATGCACCAATCGCGGAGGTTATCGATCCAGTGGAAGTACGTCTTCTCGAACCGGTCGGGGATGATCTTGATCAGGCCGGTTTTGACGACATCCTGCATCACTTCCTTGAGGCTCAGTTCCTTCCGCTTCCATTTGACCACTCTCTTATTCACATCGATGAACCACTGCTCTTTGATTTGCGGCTCGATCTTTCCCTTGCCGCGCTGACTGAGAGAGACATTGTGCACATAGTCCTCTTTGATAGCAACGAGAAGACCTTTCGCCTTCAATTTTTCGACGATTTTCTCGCGCGCGTCATCGATGTGCATCCCGCTGAACTCCCCAGCGATGGGCAGGAGTTTGCCGTCGAAGCCGATGATCTGCTCCTTTTCCAGTTTGTGCCGCTCGGCGAGGTCGAAATCGACGTGATCGTGCCATGGCGTGATGGTCATGACGCCAGTGCCGAACTCGGGATCGACCGCTTTGTCTTTGATGATCGTCGCTTCCACAGGGCCGTTGATCCACTCGACCGTCATTTTCTCACCGTGCGTATACTTCGCGTATCGCTTGTCATCGGGATGCATCACGACGTACTTGTCGCCGAATTTGGTCTCGGGACGCGACGTGCTGATCTCGAACGGACCGTACGTGAAGGTGTAGAACGGCTCGGTGCGCTCTTCGTATTCGATCTCGTCGTCACTGACGGTGGTCTGGAGCTTGGGATCCCAATGGACGATGCGGTGGCCACGGTAGATGAGTCCGTCGCGGTACATCTTCACGAACACTTCGTTCACGCAGCGGTTGAGCGTCGCATCCATCGTGTAGCGCTCGCGGGACCAGTCGCACGATGAGCCCATCTTGCGGACCTGGCCGCGGATGGTCTTCTTACTCTGCTCGACGAAGTCCCGGATTTCATTCACGAGCGCCTCGCGTCCGAGCGCCGCACGGGGATCCTTCATCTTCTTCTCTTTCTGCAGCTTCTTGATAACCATGCTCTCCGTCGCAATCGCCGCATGGTCGGTGCCGGGAACCCAGAGAACCTCTCTGCCGAGCATCCGCTGAAACCGAATGAAGATATCTTCAAGCGCGAGCATTACCGCATGACCTAAGTGGAGGTTCCCCGTCGCATTCGGCGGGGGCATGCTGATCGTGAAGGGTGCTTTCCCACTCCTTGCATGAGCCGTGAAGGCACCGGACTCCTCCCACATCCTGTAGATGCGGTCTTCGGTAGCAGCCGGATCGTAAGCCTTGGGCAACATAGTTTAGGAGTTGCGAGCCTGTCCCGAGCGAGGCCCGAGCTGCGCCGAGGGCCGAGACGAGGGATATGCTTTGGGGAGCATCGGATGGTATCTTAGTGTTTTTTTGTCATTCCGAGTAGCTCGCGCAGGATGCGCGAGCGTATCGAGGAACAAAAAAACGACCGCTCTTCTCTAGATATGAAGAGGGCCGTTCGTCAGAGAGAAAGAGCAACGCGATTCCATCCTTCGACAAGCTCAGGACCGGAAAGCGACGAAGTGTATACACGAGCGATACTTCGCTCGCAAGGGTCATTCGGCATCGTGAAGGGCTACACCGCTGGTCAGTTCGGTTCAATGTGATAAAAACGACTTTTTGGTGGACTTTTCTGAGAGAAAAACGATAATGCTCACGTGAGATTTTTCTCTGCGGAACAACGGCGGATCCATTTCAACTCCTACACCGGGAGGTTTGTGGATCGATTGAAAAATTACGACTATAAGGATCCTCTCCAGATCGGAGCAGCTGGTGTTCATACAGTGAGTCAATTGTTCGGCATCGATCCGGCAACGAGGGATTTGGGTCGCTTGCTCGACGGAGACAAATCTCCCGTGCCGCATTTGGAGGGCTTTCTGCCGCGGACTCGGGAAGACACGATCGGCGCAGTGAAAGATCTCTATCACCACAAGGTATTCTCAGCATTTACCAAAGTCATCAACATCGTCGGAGATGTTGCCGCGGATGGGGCGGATATGCTTGCAGGAGTGAATAGATAGCAATGGCCCTCAATACTTCGTCCGCCGGCGAGTTCCTCACGGAAGATATCATCGGACCGTTGAGTCCACTGGAAATTGGCGGAATCGTCTTCCTGATCGGTGCAACCGCCTGGGGACTGCGGAAGCTCTTCGGTTCCCGTTGAAGTGATGCGCGAGAAAGGGAAAAACGCTATACTGGTGAGAAACCCACATGCACAACCCCAACATTCTTCCCACTGGCCCGACGCCCATTCCTGTAGGTCCGGAGTTGATGCCAGCGTCGCCGGCGGCCGTCATCGCCGAGCATGCGCCGCTCGCGCGGAATGCGGCGGGTCTCGGCATCATGAATGTTCTCGGCGGCCTCTCACCTCTGCTCCCTATCGCGGGCATCGGATTCCTGACATGGCTGGGAGCAGACATGATTCTCGGCGGAGCTCTGGGAAATCCCTTCACGCCGAAGAGCGCGCGGCATATGGGGTAAACGCATTGCGCCGCTCCTTGCTATAGTGTTCGTCGATGCCCACCTTCGATTTCCAGTGCCGCGCATGCCAGCACGTTTTTGAATGCACGCGGCCGTTCGGCAGTACCGTGAGTCCCGCCTGTCCTACCTGCAGCAGCAAGCGCGTGGAGAAGTTGATCGCGCCGCCGGCGGTGCATTTTAAAGGGAGTGGATGGTATAAGACGGATAGTAGGGGCGGAGCACGCTCCGCCCATGCCGATGACGCATCTCCGGCGAAGAAGAAGGAAGAGAAGAAAGCGGATGAACCGAAGAAGGAAGCGAAACAGTCGAAAAATGAAAACGCGAAAGTCAGCGGAGATTCCGGAATCTCCGCTGACAAACCGACTGCAAAATAATCACCGTCTCGGCCCCCGATGTCCTCCACCGGGACGTCCCCCGAATCCGCCCCCACCAGATCTACCCCCAAATCCCCCACGTGGAGAACCCCCGGGACCGCGCATGGGAGGCACGAATCCTTCCGGCGGCGCACCCATCTGCTTGAGCGACATGCGCGTCTTGCCTTCGATCGGATCGTACTCGATGCACTTGGCTTCGACTTCCTGGCCCATCTTGAGGACGTCTTCTACCCTCTCCGTGCGGCCCCATGCAAGCTCACTGATGTGGATCATCGCGTCTTTGCCGGGGAGGAATTCAACAATCGCGCCCGTGCCGTCGATGATCCGGACGACCTTACCCTTGTAGACTTTTCCGACCTCCGGCTTCTCGACGAGACCTTTGACCCACGCCTTGGCTTTCCCCATAGCCTCGCTGTTGACGGATGTGATGAAGACGAGGCCGCTGTCCTCGATGTCGATTTCGACGCCGAGATCCTTGGTGATCTTCTGGATCATCTCTCCCCCCTTGCCGATGACGATGCGGATGTCATCGGGGTCGATCTGGATCGTCTCGATGCGCGGCGCGTAGGGGCTCATCTCCTTGCGTGGCTCCTTGATGGCTTTGAGCATGACGTCGAGCACTTCTATCCGACCCTTCCTGGCGCGTTCAAACGCTTCTTCGAAGACCGAATCGGGCAAGCCCTTGATCTTGATGTCCATCTGGATCGCCGTGACGCCCTTCGCCGTGCCAGTGACCTTGAAGTCCATGTCGCCGCCGAAGTCTTCCTCGTCTTGAAGGTCGGTGAGGATGATGTACTTGCCTTGGGTCTCATCGCTGATGAGACCGAGCGCGATGGCGGAAACCGGCGCCGTGATGGGCACGCCCGCCGCCATCAGAGCGAGCGTGCAGCCACAAGTCGCAGCCATAGAACTCGATCCGTTCGAGCTGAGGATCTCCGTGACGGCGCGGATCGTGTAGGGGTAGGTCTCGGTTTTCGGCAGGACCGGTTCGATCCCCCGCTGGGCAAGGTTGCCGTGGCCGATTTCGCGATTGCCGACGAAGAGGCGATTGCTGGTTTCGCCGACAGAGAACGGCGGGAAGTTGTAGTGGTGCATGAACCGCAGCTCGTGCTCACCCTCCATGCCTTCGACGATTTGCTTGTCGCCGGGACCGCCGAGCGTGATAGTCGTGAGTCCCTGCGTCTCGCCGCGCTCGAAGAGCGCAGAGCCGTGGACGCGGTTGGGGAGAATGTCGATCATGGCGCTCAACTGACGAATTTGATCGACCTTGCGGCCACTCATACGTGTCCCCTCCTCGAGGACAAGACGGCGCATTTCGTTTTTGACGATCTTGTCGATGAAGACCGGACCGTAGTTATGGAGCTTCTGGAATTCCTCCAGCTGCTCTTCGGTGAAGTCTTTCGGCGTCGGGAATTTCTCTTTGAGCTTGTCGACCGACTCTTCCATCAACCGGTTGAAGATTCCCCGACGTACGTTCTTCGGCATGTGCGTCTTGATCGCTTTCGTGATCTCCGAGAGCGCCCAGGCCTTGAGGAATTGGTAGGCCTCGTCGTGTGTGAACACAGGATCAACCACGAACTTCTCCTTGCCCATCTCCTTCTGGATATCGGCGAAGAACCGCGCGATCTTCTGCGCCCACTTCTTGCCGAACTGGACGGCGCGGAGAATCTCGACTTCGGGAACCTGGTTGGCGCCGGCCTCGATCATCACTACCCGTTCGAGCGACGCCGTGACGAACATATCAAGGTCGCTCTTCAATCGAGCTTCACGCGACGGATTGAGGACCAACTCGCCGCCGATGAGTCCCACGCGGACCATGCCGAGGGGACCGTCCGCGGGGCAGTCGCTGAGAGCAACGGCCAGGTTGGCCGCGTTACCCGAGACGATATCGTGCTCGTGCTCGAAGTCGTAGCTCAGGACCGTGCAGAAGACCTGGATGTCGCGGCGGATGTTCTTGTCAATCATTGGCCGAAGTCCGCGGTCGATCACACGGCCG
>CAZLYW010000054.1:0-7030 GCA_964563915.1 uncultured Candidatus Peribacteria bacterium
CGTCGGTTCGCGGACGATAACCGTTCGCTTTCCGTGCATTTGATTGAGGCTGGCAGCATTCTTGGCACCCAAAATTTTTGCAGTGGCGACATCCTTCATTACAAGAGTACGAGCAGTATCAGCGTCAGTTCGAATATCATCGGCCTTCGTGAAGAGGCCGATCGTCAGGCGATTTTCAAAGGGCCGGAGAAGAGAGAAGGGTGAGATAAACATCACTCATCACGCGGAATTTTCTGAAAGAGGTCATATGAGACGTTCATGAAGGCCGACTGATTACACAATGCGAACAATGCATTGAGAGGACTTTGAGCAATGCAGTTACCTTATCATGTTCCATTGTTATCGTTTGATGAATTTTTTTGCCTAACAGTTCAACAACAACAGGATTTTGAAAATATTTCCCATTCGTTCTTGTCCACTGAGTAACAGCACTTCGTTATCCATCAACCCAGTGACTTGCAAAGTTGCAGAAAGCATATGGAATTTTTTACTTATCAATAAGTAAGTGTCAAGCACAACACCTGTTCTCAGATGTACGATGAACACAAATCCGCCTTCATCGAAGCCATTACGAAGAAAAAAATTAATCGCAAAGCGTATTGAGCATGTGCGGAATCTGCCCGATCACCTCCCGCGTTGTATACGCGAAGCTTTTTTCATAGAAGAGGACACTTCCCGCCCGCTTGATGATTTTGCTGGCGGTCATGGAGGCCTCCACGGGCTTCATGCCTTGGGCGATCAGACCGCAGATGAGTCCCGCGAGCGCGTCACCCGTTCCGCCGACGGTCAGTCCGGCGTTCCCTCCCGCGACGTTGCGGACTGTTCCGTCCGGTCCGGCGATATGGTCGATCTTGCCTTTCACGTGGATCGTGAGTTGCGATAGCTTTGCCACCGCGCCGATGGTCTTCGGGTGCACTCCCATCCGTTCCAGTTCGCCCAAGTGCGGCGTCAACACCGCCGATTTTCCTTTCGCGGCAAGCACGGTCCATTCCTGTAAGGCACTCGCATCCAGAACAAGCGGGCAGGTGGCGCTCTCAATGAGTTCTCGGATGACGCGCTGCGCCGCCGGAGTCCGGCTCAATCCCGGCCCGATCACCGCGCAATCGACCGTTGCCAGTATCTCGAGGAGCGATTGGACGTCTGCGCCGGAAAGCTCATCTTTCTCGAACGGATGCACCTGGAAATTGAGTGACTGCATCCGCGAGACTTCTTGATGGATGTTGGGGAGCGCGAGAAAGATCAGATCGACGCCGCTCGCTTCGGCGGCGAGGGCGGAGAAGATCGGTGCGCCGTGCTGGTGAAGGGAACCGCCGATGACGGCGACTTTGCCATTTTCGCCTTTGTGCGAATCAGGCGCGCGTTGCATGGCGATATCGTACCATCGCTTTCTCTACCTCATGGAGAATCCTCTCTCGGAATCGTTCGGACGAAAACTGCCTCGCATGTTTCCGAATCGCCGCATGATCGAATTGCATCGTGGAAAATTTCTCAATCGCATGCGTGAGCGACTCCGCGTTCTGTTCTTCAAAGAACAATCCCGTTTTCCCATCGTTGACCGTATCGCGCACGCCACCTTTGCCGAAGGCGATCATCGGCGTTCCGCACGCTTGCGCCTCGATCGGGACGATGCCGGCGTCTTCGTGTGTGGGGAAGAGGACGGCTTTTGCAGAAGCGTAGAGTGAGGGCAGCTTTTCATCTGTCACGCGTCCGAGGAACGTCACCGTTGGTCCCGCTTTGTCTCGCAGCCGCCTCTCCTCCTGTCCGGTTCCAATGATCGTCAGTGGCAGGCGCAGCGCGTTCGCACAAGCAATCAGGAGATCGAAACGCTTGTACGGGACGAATCTCCCAACGGCGAGGAATCCCGATCGGCGATCTGCAGGGTACAGCGGCGTCTCGAAAAACCGGTCATGCACAGGAGGGGGGATCACCGTCGACGCTCTTCCGTAGATCCGCTCGATGCGCGCCGCGGTTTCGCTGGAATTCGCGATAAACGCGTCAACGCGTTTTGCGGTCGAAAGATCCCATCGTCGCAGTGTTGTCAACTGTCGTTTCACGAGTGTCCAGAGGAGGCGCGGCACGCGGAAATCCTTGAGATACTGGTCCTCCATTTCCCACGCGTACCGCATCGGCGTGTGGCAGTAACAGACGTGGACGGCGTTGCTCGGCGGGATGATTCCCTTCCCCACCGCATGTGATGAACTCAAGATGACGTCATACCCGCGCAGGTCGATCTCTTCCACGGCGCGGGGCATGAAAGGGAGCAGCAATTGGTGTTTCCCGATGATGCGGTACAGGAATTGCAGACGCGTGGTTCGAACGTCCGCCATACGAAAACTGTCATGAACGTCCTCCCTTGTCACCGTCGTGAAGAGCGGACTCGCCGGCCAAATTGCGTGGAGTTCTGCCAACGCTCGCTCTGCGCCGCCTGCGGTCGTCAGCCAATCTGTAACCAATGCTAATCGCATGACCAAATGCTATAGGAAAATGGATTCAACGGGCATGTAGGGGCATTGCATGCAATGCCCCTACAATCCCATGCAGAATGCATTCCTATCATTAGAATATCCTCCGTGTTAAGGAAGCCGACCTGTCCCCTCCCCCGCCAATTCAACCGCCCGCTGACCGCGCAGACGCGCAGGTTCGTCGAACGGCGGCACCGGCGTGTTCGGCAACACCGCAGCGAACAGTGGAAGCGGTCGATGCGTCGGTGGAGAGGGGCGATCGAGGAGTGGATGTCCGCGGCACGGCGCTGGTTGAAGTTCCTGGTACTCGGGCTCACGGCCTTCGCCATCTGCCTCCTCCTCTTCTCACCCATTCTGCACGTGCGGGAAATCCGCGTTATCCGCACGGAGGGGCGCGTCGATCTCCCCGCGGTACTCCGGACACTCACTCCTCTCTATGGCAGGCACCTACTGTTCGTTTCCACGTATGATGTCGACGAGCGCGTGCGAGCAGTAGTTCCTGATGCCAGCGACGTGACGGTACGGAAGCAGTATCCCTCGGAACTCCTGGTACGGATTGCCGTTGTCCCTCTCGTTGCGCGTATCCTCATCGAGCCGCAGATTGGCGGAGAGAGGGAATCCGGAAGCGGAGCTGCCATCGATCTCCGCGGTTCCGGCACTCTCACCGGTGCCCGCACCACGGATTTTCTCACGGAGAACGGCCTGCTCGTGTCGACCGTCCATGCGACGCTCTCGCAACCGCTCCCGCTCATACGCGTAGTCGATTGGGGGGCGCGCCCCGTGCCCATGACCCCCCTCCTCACTCCTGCCTTCCTCGACCGCATGCGGCGCGGCGAAGACGCTCTCACGCTCGAGTTCGGTCAGCAGGTACGGACGCGAACGGTCTACCTCCGCGCGCGCGAATTCCACCTCGATTCGCCGACGGTCAGTTTCTGGTTCGACGTGCGGTCGCCGCTGGGCGACCAATTGCAGCGCCTGCGGGTCTTCCTCGCCAACGTCAAGCTGCAGGATGTGAAGAGTCACGTGGATCTGCGGCTCATAGGAAGAGTCGTCTATCAATAGTCCTGAAATCTAGGCACGGCGTCGTTTGTCCATGAAAAAGATTGAGAATCTCGTGGCTTTCGTCAGTCATGTGAAATGTACGAGCAAACGACGCCGTGTCTAGACAAAAATCATTCTTTTTGTTTTTAACACCATTTCTCCTGCTACCATCTCTCCAAATGGAGAGCCTTCATCTCCTCCTATCGGTCTTCCTGATGGGGCTGCTTCCCGTAGCCCCCGGTGGCGCATCGGATCCCGTCTCGATCCATACCCTGTCGCTCTCGCCTCCAGCGGTCGCCACTGGCAGGCAATTTCCCGGACGCACGCTCGCACGGTCGCTCTCAGCGTCGGGCGTCATCATTCTGGATCTCCAGAGCGGCCAGGAACTCTTCGCGCGCAATGGCGGCCGTCGCAGGTCTATGGGGAGCCTAACGAAGATTATGACTGCCATCATCATCACGGAATCCCACCAGCTCGATGAGATCGTCGTCATCCCCTCCGATATCGCCGGAATCGACGGCAACACCGTCCGCCTGCCGCCGGGCTCGCACTTCACCGTCGGCGATCTCCTGTCGGCCCTCCTCATTGCATCCGCGAATGACGCGGCAGAAGCGCTCGCCCGGTTCCACAGCGGTTCCACTGCGGCCTTCGTCGCCGCAATGAACGCGCGCACGAAGCCGCTCGGTCTCGAGAACACCTCGTTCGCCAACCCCAGTGGGCTCGACGACGCTTCCCAGTGGTCGACCCCGCGCGATATCGCATGGCTTGCCGCGTACGCACTGCGCAATCCCGCCATCCGGAGCCGCATGTCCACGACGCAGTTGTCCATCCGGAGTACAGAGGGCCGTGCCATCGCGCTTGAGAACACCCATGCGCTCCTCGGCAAGGGCGGTACCGTCATCGCGGGGAAAACCGGCACCACCGCGGCGGCGCGGCAGTGCCTACTCTCGCTCGTGAACGAAGGCGGAAGGGAATACCTCGTCGTCCTGCTCGGCTCCAATGAGCGGTACGGCGACCTTCGCACAGTCTTGCGGGTCCTCCGCTCGCTGCTCACCTGATGTCCATGCGCACCCCACTCGTTCGCTGGCTTTCTCTGCGCGTGCGCGTACTCCTCACTCTGATCTTCCTCGGGAGCACCTTGCTACCGCCGTACGTGCAGACATCCGCGACCACCGCAGAGGAAATGGAATTCCCCGCGCAGCAGTTCCTCTTCGTGGAGGAAGGTTTCCTCATGAAAACTTCCTCGCTCGGCGAGCAGGGATCGCGGCTCGCGTTCAGCGAAGGTCTGGTGCATCGAGTCAAGGAGGGCGATTCCATCGAGAGGATCGCGACCCGCTACGGCGTCTCCGCCCAAACGATCCGCTGGGCCAACGGCCTCACGGAGACGTCCACGCTCCGGCCCAATCAGGAGCTCATCGTCCTCCCCGTCGACGGCGTCCTGCACACCGTTCGCCGCGGCCAGACGCTTAGCCGTATCGCGCAGCTCTACGATATTCCCTTGGACGCGATCGTCCGGCAGAACCGCATTCAGGGGAGCTTCGTCGTTGCGGGAGAGCAGATCATTATCCCCGGAGGCAAGCCCGTCACCGGCGACTCGGCCATTGCCTCGGTTGATCAAGTCTTGCGCTTCGCCGATGCTCTTCCCTCCAGGGAAATCCGTCTCCCCATCGGGTCGGCCCCAGCGCCCGTTCCTGCCATCGCGCCGTCTGTCAGCGCGGTCCTCTCGCAGACGCTCCTGCAGATGCCTTGCAGAGAGTGTTTCTTCACGCAGAGGTACCACCCGGGTCACTACGCGGTCGATCTCCAGACGCGCGACGGCGGTCCCATCTTCGCGGCGGAAGACGGCACCGTCATTCGTGCAGATGTAGGATGGAACGGGGGCTTCGGGAACGTCATCGAGATCGATCATGGCAATGACCTCGTCACGCTCTACGCGCACAACAGAAGGCTCTACGTCGCGCAGGGCGATACCGTCAAGCGCGGCCAGACGATCGCCGAGATGGGCAACACAGGACTCGTCTACGGCCCGACGGGCGTCCACATTCACTTCGAAGTGCGAGTCGGCGGCGTGAAGAGGAACCCCATGCTGTATCTGGAGTGATTTGCAGGAATACAAAAATTATAGTATAATACTCAAGAACACATCCCATGAACGTCTCCTTTGCACGCATCGGCAGATGCTCTCTCTGGAATGCCCTGCGCGACGCCCATGTTCGTGCCGGCCTCTACCTGTGGCTCCTCATCGCCGGTCTCTGCGTCCTCCTGGCGAATGCGGTGGCGGCGGGGTGGTGAGGTGTTTTCTTAAGGGAAATACGGGTGTGAACTCGCTACAACTCAACGTCAACCATAGGAGCTGCTGAAAAACTCCGCCACTGACAGCGGGCGGTGATTTCACGTGTTTGCAGGTGCGGCGATGTGAAGGATTCTTGGCTTACTAGGGGCTTTTTCCTGCATTCAGGCACAGTGTCCCCTCATGCGAGGAGAAGCCTCCTCGCACGGTAGAGATTGGTGAGAGCAAACAGCAGATGCAGATGCGCGTCGTTCTTTGCCAACCCTCGGTACCGCACTTTCACGAACTTCCACTGGCACTTGATCACGCGGAACGGATGCTCGACGAAGGAACGGACGGAGGAAAGCTTCCTGTTCCGTTTTCGTTGGGAAGAGGACAGCACATGTCCTCTCTTCCCTCTGTCGGTAATTCCCCAGACGACTCCAGCAGCTCTTGCTTGTCTCTTGCGTTCATCTTTCGCATACGCTTTGTCTCCGAGAACGACCTTCTCTTCTCCATGCAGAAGCTGCGGGAGCATGGCGGAGTCGTGAACTTTTGCTGTTGTCGCTTTCAGGGAATGCACGAACCCCTTCATGTCCGTGCCGATGTGCGCCTTCATGCCGAAGAACCATTTCTGCCCCTTCTTTGTGGAAGACATGTCTGGATCACGCTTCCGTTCCTCATTCTTTGTACTGGGAGGAGCAGAAATGATGGTGGCATCCACGATTGTTCCATTCTTCACGATGATCTTCTTCGCTGTGAGGAGATCGTTCACTACCGCGAAAAACACTTCCTGGAGCTTGTGTTCTTCCAAAAGGTGACGGAACTTGCAGATCGTCGTTTCGTCCGGGACGGTGTCGCCGAGAAGATCCACCTCTAGGAACTTCTGGAAGGAACAGCGGTCGTAGATGGCATCTTCCATCCCGGCATCACTCAGGTTGTACCACTGCTGGAGGCAGAGGATCTTGTGCATCATCTTCAATTCTTTGCGCCTCCGTCCCGTCTCATGATGCGGGTAGTGGGGTTCCACAGCCTGTGTCAGGCGGTCCCAGGGAACGATCTTCTCCATCTCATTGAGAAACTTCTCGCAGCGCAGTTTCTTCGTGTGGGCAATCGAGAGGAAGGAGGCTTGGGCGCACATGGGGAAGTGGGGGAATGTGGCTAGAACATGAGGAAATCTAGCACTTTTAACCATCATTTTCCCTTGTGCGCATGCGGAGAAATGGCGCTGTCAGTGGCGGAGTTTTTCAGCGTTTCC
>CAZLYW010000055.1:0-6837 GCA_964563915.1 uncultured Candidatus Peribacteria bacterium
AGCATGGCCAAGCTGGCGCTCGATTTCATCACTTCCCTCCAGCCTGGTGACTACGTTGTACACATGGAGCACGGCATCGGGCACTTTGAGGGGATGACGCAGAAGGAGATTGACGATGTCTCGCGTGAGTACCTCGAACTCACCTATGCGGAGGACGACAAGCTGTTCGTCCCGGTCGACCAAGCGGATAAATTGAGTAAATTCGTCCATGAGGAAGGCGAAGAACCCGTGCTCACGCGCCTCGGGACGATTGAGTGGAAGCGTGTCAATGAAAAGTTGCGGGCGGAGACGAAAGAGATTGCGAAGGAGCTCCTCAATCTGTACGCGAGGCGAGCGAAAACCAAAGGCCACGCCTTCCCTGATGACAGCAATCGTCAGCGCATATTCGAAGAAGCTTTCGTCTACACCGAAACTCCAGGGCAGCTCAAGGCGATCGAGGATATCAAGCGCGATATGGAGAGTGAGCACCCCATGGACCGCCTCGTTTGCGGTGACGTCGGCTTCGGCAAGACGGAAGTCGCGATGCGTGCGGCGTTCAAAGCGGCGGAAGCCGGCAAGCAGGTAGCGGTGATCGCGCCGATCACAATTCTTGCTGACCAGCACTACCGCAATTTCATCGAGCGCATGAACCCATTCAAGATCCACATCGATATGATGAGCCGCTTCCGAAGTGTCGCGGAGCAGAAGAAGACGCTCGAGGGCTTGCGGAAAGGCAACGTGCAAATCGTCATCGGCACCCATCGCTTGCTTCAAGATGACGTGCAATTTCACAACCTCGGCCTCGTGATCATCGATGAGGAGCAGCGCTTCGGAGTGAAACAGAAGGAGAAGTTCAAGGAGATGCGCGCATCGGTTGACATCTTGACGCTCACCGCGACGCCAATTCCCCGGACACTCAACCTCGGCCTCCACAAGCTTCGTGACATCACCACCATCACCACTCCACCACCCGGGCGTCTCCCGATCATTACTGAGGTTCGGAAGTACTCCGATGAGCTGACCCGCCAGGCGATCCTCGCCGAGATCAAACGACAGGGCCAAAGCTTCGTCCTCCACAACCGCGTCGAGACGATCGACGCCTTCGCGCAGAAACTCCAGGCGCTCGTTCCCGAGGCAAGCTTTGTCGTCGGCCATGGGCAACTCAAGTCCGAGACGCTCGAAGAACGGATCATCGCCTTCAAGGATCGCAAATACGACGTGCTCGTGAGTTCCACGATCATCGAGAACGGTATCGACCTCCCCTGTGCCAACACCCTCATTGTGAACGAAGCTGAACGATTCGGGCTCAGTCAGCTCTACCAGCTGCGTGGACGAGTCGGCCGGAGCAAGGTTCAAGCGTACGCGTATTTCCTCTACCACAGCCAGAAACTCAAGGACGATGCCAAAAAGCGCCTGCGTGCAATCGTGGAAGCATGCGAACTTGGATCGGGCTTCCAAGTCGCCATGCGTGATCTCGAAATCCGTGGTGCGGGCGAAATCCTCGGCGCGAGTCAGTCGGGAACGATGCAGACAGTCGGCGTCAGCCACTACCTGCGGCTCCTAAAGAACGCGGTCGAGGAACTCCGCCGTGGCACGAAGGGCGAAGCGGAAGAGGAAGACATCACCGTCGAGATCCAGCTGCCAATCGAGGCGCTGATCCCCTCCTTCTACATAACGGATAATGAGGAGAAGATCTCTGTCTACCAGAAGCTTGCAGGTAGCGAAGATGAAGCGATGTTGAAGGAATTCGAAACTGACTTGCACGAGGAGTTCGGCGAGCTGCCGGCGCAGGTGAAATCCCTCTTCCAGATCCTGCGCCTGAAGATGGCCTGCCGCCGCGCGGGCGTGATCCGCGTGAAGGCGGAAGACCCTTCGCTTCGCTCAGGGCAAGTGCCCAATGGCACTGAGATTGTTCTTACCTTGGGCCCGCGCGTTACCGCCAAGGAGATCATGCAATTACTCCACCACAATTCGCAGTGGAAGATCAGCGGGGCATCGCTGAAAATACCTGAGGCCGCTCTTGAGCAGAAAGCCGAAAGAGGAGACTGGTTGCGGGAACTCACTTCAGAAGTCGCCCTTCTGCAGCGGAAGAAGGTGAAGGCGGTAAAATAAACTAAAGGAAGCTCTAAATTATTATGCAGACATTCCATGCGGAATGAATTCCACATTCAAAGCAATGGGGTAGCCCGGCATTTAAATGCCGGGCTACCCACATCGGGAAACTGGCGAATTCATTCGCCAGAGTATACGCAGATCAAAGGCGTACGGCGAATATTTTTCAGAGTGCCTAAACAACCCAGCGTATGAATCCGAGACCTTCCGTACAATTCGGTTTTATGATAGAATGGTCAGAAACCCACACAATGCCAACATCAATTCCTCCGCAGCCGCCGAAAATCCCCACCGGGCGTGAACTCTACGACACGCTCATGGGGCACATCGAACCAGAACTGGTGACGGACATGGCGAAGACGCTCGACGTGAAGTACAAGGACGAGACGCCGGAGCAGCGCGCACTCCGGACGAAGCGCTATGATCTCGCCTTCGAGCGCTACGAGGAGGCATATCGCGAGTACATGGCGACGCTCGATGTCCAGGTGACGCGGTACAGACATCAGGCTTTTGCCCATACAGAAGTGCAAGATCGTGCTGGAGAAGAGAATGTTCTCGATCAACTTGGAAGCATGTTTCAGCAAGCCGCCGTATGACATTCCCCACGCGCCATTTCTGGGAAGCACGATTGCTCGCTTTCAACATCGAGCGGAATCCCGACGAGGCGGGGCTGCAGAACGAACTTGCCGATCGGAAGCCGGGAATGGAGGTACGAGACAAGAACAAGATGGAGAAGACGAAAGACCAGAGGGAGAAGCAAATAGAACAATCCATTGATAAGCGCATTGTGGACCGGCAGAGGAAAGCTGATGCTGAACTTGCTCGCCAGAACAGCCGGATCAATGATACGAACGCCACACAGAAGAAGCTCGAGGCGCAGGCGAACAGTGGCAGTACAAAAGATGACTATGCGGCCAGGAAACGGGGCAATGAGAGAGCGGATACCGCCGCATTGTTCATGGAGGGCATGACAGGCGCCCCCCTCCTCCGTCCATTTGAGAAGACACAGACCACACGGAACATCACCAATGATTCGTCAACGGAGCAGCAGGAGAAGAAGAACGCCGCTGCCATCGAACAACCACAGACGAAAGAGGCCGCTATGAAGGCGGCGGAACCTGTGCAAAAATCCTCCGACCAACCGACGGCAAAGCTTGCGGTCGAAGCCGATCAAGCGCAGCAGAAGAAGCAAGATGTCGTCGAGGCGACTGGTGTGATGGAGCAGACGGAGAAGCAACAGAATGCATAAACTCTCTCTGAAGGGCATCATTTGATCATCACACGCTAATCTTTAATTTTGTCCATGTCTCCTCTCGTCTCCCCTCGTTCCCGTGGACGGTACCCCCCTTGCCTCGAATGCGGATTTTTGATAGACTATGGAGATTCCTCTCACAAACATCCACCATGCCTCCGAAGAAGATCATCACGGGCGAACAGATCTACAACGCCATCATGGGGGAGATCGAACCCGATCTCGTTACCACCTCGGGGGTGAGTACGGATGTCCGCCGCAGGGGCGAGTCCAAAGCGAAGTGGAACGCACGCATGGAGAGATATCGCAAGGCGTTCGCGCTGTACGAGAAATGCTTCACCGCGTACGTCGCACACCTGCGCGATGCATCGAAGAAGTCGCGCGCCGCGACCCGCATTGCCACAGAGCGGAAATTCCATGATGAAGAAGAGGCGACGGCGAACAAACTCCTCTCGGACATCACTCACGCCTAATTCCCTATCTTCTATGGACACACACATTCTTTACCCACAACGATCGTTCTCCCCTCGGGAGCATCGATTGTGCTTCCAGCTATGGACCTCAGGAAATCTTCCTGAAGCGCAGAAGAAACAAGAAGAGACGAAGAATCAGGCGGAGATGAAAGAGGAGAATACGAGCGAGCCGTCCAGTCAAGAGTCGATTCAAAAAGCTATAAAAGCTACTGCGCCCTTCGCTCCGCTCATCGGCCCTCTGAGCAGTGCAGCTAAGTTCGCCCACAACTTCTTCTTCGGCCAGGCGCAGCAGGAGAAAAAAACAGCAGCAGGAATCGGAGCAGGTATAGAGAAGATCACTGTGCAGGCCAAAATCGATGCTGCGAACAAGCAAGCGGGGGCAAAGAACACCCTCGATACCCAAGCCAAAACCGGGATCGAAAACGTAACGAAGGAAATCACGGAATTCCAGAAAACGCTCAAAGACCTCAGCGAACAGGCGGGCAAGGCCATTGGCGAGGCACGACACGCGATCAACACGCAGATCGCGATGCATGTTCTCTTCGGCGTTATCAATATCGGCAGGTCGATCATGCGCGAGATGGGATTACTCGTTGGCAGGGTCGTCAGTCCCGGGATAACGCCGCCAGGTTCAAACGAGAGCATCAAGAAGGAAATTGCTGGCAAGAGCGGCATCGGCGGTACCGGAACTATCAGCCCCGAGCGCACACCGGAAGCGACGACCGAGAACGGAGACGTGCGGGCAGTGCAGAATCCGAAAGAAGCTGCAAGGCAACTGAGCGAAGGGCTAACGAAAGACAACTCGGTGGAGCGCGAGAAGATCGCCGGCGAGTATCGCAAAGCTGCCGCGGAACTCGGACCCATCAATGTTCTCACGAAAGAAGGACGTGAAGCTCAGACCAAAGTCCTCGCGCGCATGGAGGAAATCATGAAGCGGCTCCAGGCGTTGGACACGGAAAGGCTGAATCCTGAGGCGAAGAAGCTCGTTGAACAACGCAATAATCTCGTCACTCGTCTCAACAGCCTCAATCCCATGACAGATGCCAAGGAGATCGCCGATCTCAGCAAGCAAATCAAGGACGTGACGGCACAAATTGAGAAGGCGAACAAGCCCGCCGAAGGCCGCGAGAAGCGCGTCAAAGAGCTCATTGCCGAACTCGAGCGCCGTCAGAAGATTGTGGTGGCCGAAACGTCCGTTCCTGAATTTAGCGCGATCTACACTGCTCGCCTCGACGGCACTGCCGCTCGTGTGACCGAGAATCCCGAACAAGGCGACCAGATCATCGTGACATACAACAACGCTTCTTTGAATATTGCCGCCCATCCAACAGTGCAACGTATGGTGAAGCTCGGCATCTACGAGGCCCGCGGCAACACGCTCACCATCAAGCGTGCTGACTTCGGCTTGTTCGCCGAGGGTAGTGGCGCGAGCAGCAAGCGCATGGTCGCCGAGAGACACCACATCTGGGAATTGCTCGCGCAGTTCGGTAGGGAGGCGGAGAGCGGTGGAAAAGAACCGCCCGCCAAAGCCGTTGAAGCCTTCGACAAGGAGAGCGCTGTGCTCCGCGGACGGACGACTGCCACAAACGAAGTGTTCACCAAGAATCGCGCCGACGTCGGCCTCTTTACTTCTCTCAATGGAGCAATCAAGACCGAGTCGGAGTATCTCCAGAAGACCGTCGCCATGCTCGGCCTCTCGGTTTTGCCATTCACTTCCACTATCGGAGATGCCCTGCTCAAGGCGACAGTTGGTCTCCCCGAACAACAGAAGAAGGCATTCGCCTATATCAATGTGCGTCTCAGTGAACTCCAAGCTTTGAGCAAAGAGGCTGCCAAGCTCCACAAAGAGGCACGGGCAAAAACCATCCCGCCATCATCCCCGGAGCCCGGTCCAGAGCCATCCGATAAGCGTCTCGAAGCATTGAACAAAGAGATTATCGCCTTGCGCGGTACCACCCAAAAAGTCGTCGAAGCCTTCAACAAATCTACAGGACAATTAAACGCCGTCCGAGTGAAGCTCGGACGTGCTGCAGAATCCGCGGCACGGGTGCAATACACCCGAGCGGAAGAGATCGCTGGTGATGAGGATCTGCCGGTGACGTTCCGCGACGGAGCGTTCAATGCGTGGCAAGAAGCCGCAAAAATCTTAAAGACCATCCGCCAGGAACTTGCGAAGTTGGAGAAAACGGTGAAGGCCAATCCCCCTTCTTCGCCGGAACCTGGTGGTGAAACCCCACAAAAGCGCTTAGAAGTCTTCAACAAGGAGCGCGCTCGTCTCGCTCAGATCACGAATGCGCAATTACAAGATCTTCACAAGAATCCTTCCTATGAAAGCTACGATGCCTTTGTGATTCATCATCATCGGGAAAACAGTTATCTGCAAGGTGCTGCCGCCATTCTCGATGGCAATCCCAACGCAGCTACCAAGAAGACGATGGAGGAAGTCGCCGCTCGCAGGAAAGAACTAGCATCAATGCGTGCGGAATCGGACATGATCGCTAGCCGGATTCCTGCAAAACAAAAGATTGAAGAACAGAACCAGCAGGATAAGAAGAAGATCGAGAACGACGCTGTAGTCAAGAAACTGATGAATGACAAAATCGCAGCAGCGAAGAAACTCAAGGACGCCGCCGAGCAGAAGAAGCTGGAAGACGATCATTCCAAGCGCGAGGCGAGCGTCGAAGCGTTCCTGAATACCCTCGAAGACAATGCTGCCCGCGGCGACAAGGCCGGACAGGCCCTCGAGAACGTGGGGCCCCTCACCTCCGTCAACGTTGCCGCCTACCGCAAGGCCCTCGATGCTTATCGCACCCTCCTCCAGACGGAACAGCAGACCATTCAGAAGAACGCCGCTCTCTGGACGAATGAAGAGCACAACGATGCCCGTAGCCGCACAGAATCCCGCAACGAAGTGGTGGCCGCTGAGTTCAAGCGCATCGCAGGACTCGAAACGAGCGTCAAAGTGATCGAGGACAAGATCGCAGCGGCGAAGAAGCTCGAGGATGAAGCCGCAAAGCAGAA
>CAZLYW010000056.1:0-6825 GCA_964563915.1 uncultured Candidatus Peribacteria bacterium
TCCCTCGCGAAGGACGGTCAGCGATACTTCCTCAATCAACATCTTGCCCCCGGATACCGCTTTGTGGGTGGATTTGAGGCAGGTGGGTATTGCAATGCTACGGAGAAAATCGTCCAAGTTGCCGAGAAGAAATCTGACACAGCATCCTTCCCGTACGATGTTCTCCACGAAACAGACCATTCGCACTTCTCCTTCATTAGAAACGAACCGGAATTTAAAGAGATATGCTGGGAGCTCGATTCTTTGCTGCGGACCGGGGACATCAGTGAGTGCGAGGATCTGTTCAATCGTCTGAGAACGGTTGTTGAACAATTTCGTCCCTTCACATCTCTGGCGTCGACTCAGCGGGATTCCATGCTTCAGCTTCTTCGACAGAACATCGACATCAATCGTTTTTCTGTAGAAGACGAAAAAATTCTAGGAGCATTGGAGAGGAGGGCATGGAAGTTCGCCGAGCAAATTGTCACGATGTTGGAGCAGAAGCACGGTTTTGACTTCGGTATGAGTGGAAAAGAAAGGTATGAGTACAGCAGGCACTGCCTCACCGCATATGCCATTCCAAGACTTCAAGCGGCTCTCTATCGAGAGGGGGAAAAAGGGTTTCAAAATTATCAGTCGCCATTTCTGGAAAGGGAAGAATTTGACGATCGGTTGAAGGCTGCGGTTTCCGGATGCACCTACCAACCCGAGAGGAGCCTAATATTTGATGATGTTATTTGAAGAGTGACATTGTTGGCCGCGCCACGTGATCGCGAGCCGCTGCGAGCGATTTTACGTGGCAGCCCCACGGAGAATCGAACTCCGATTAACGGATTGAAAACCCGCTGTCCTAACCGTTAGACGATGGGGCCGTGCGAGTGAAATGAACGAAAACGAGACTCAAGAATTATCTGCGACATCGTCCTGAGCGTAGACGAAGGACGATGGGGCCAGAATGAACGGCGCTGACAGTATAGCGAGCTTTGGAATGCGGAAAAGTACCCATCTATACTGTATCTATATCTCACTACTTCTACCTCGCCCGCTGCCGCGACGGTTCGCTCTACACGGGAACGTGCGTGGATCTCGCGGCACGCGAGGCGAAGCATAATGAAGGCAAAGGTGCGAAGTACACGCGGTCACGTCTGCCGGTACAGATCATCTATCACGAAGAATTCGCCACGCTCGGAGAAGCGAGGAAACGGGAAGCGGAGGTGAAGCGGTGGAAAAGAATCAAAAAGGAGGGACTGATCTCATGAATATTGTTCATGGTGAACGCATATACTACACTGGCACTGTGACACAACTCACCACTACATTCTCAGGTCTGGGCATCGCCCCCGGCATTCTGCAGACGATCGCTCGGCTCAAGTTCACAACCCCGACGCCGATCCAGCACCAGGCGATCCCGATCGCGGTCGAAGGCAAAGATGTGATCGGTATCGCGCAAACGGGAACGGGCAAGACGATGGCGTTCGGCATACCGATGCTCCAGCGGCTGGCGCAGTACGGGGGACGGGGGCTCGTGATCCTCCCCACGCGCGAACTCGCGTACCAGGTGGAAGAAGCGCTCGAGCCCTTCGCGGCGGCGCTCAATATCCGCACGGCAGTCTTCGTCGGCGGCGCGTCGATGCATCTGCAACGCGGGATGCTGCGGCAAAACCCTCGCGTGCTGATCGCAACGCCGGGGAGGTTGAATGACCATTTGGAACAGCGAACGGTGACCTTGAAGGAAGTGAATGTTCTCGTTCTCGACGAAGCCGACCGGATGCTTGATATGGGATTCAAGCCGCAGATTGACCGGATCCTCGCGCACGTCCCGAAGAAGCGCCAGACGATGCTCTTCTCCGCGACGATGCCGCGCGAGATTCTCCAATTGGCGACGTCACAGATGCAGCTGCCGCTGCGGATCGAAGTGGCTCCCTCGGGAACGACGGTCGAAAAGGTGGAGCAGGAGATCTTCGTCGTCCGCAAGGAAGAGAAGCTGCGCCTCCTCGAAAAACTTCTGCAGGAGTACACGGGCTCCGTGCTCGTCTTCTCGCGCACGAAGCACGGCGCGAAGAAGATGACGCGGGCCGTGCGCGCCATGGGGCACGCCGTCGCCGAAATCCATGCCAACCGCTCGCTCCCGCAGCGTCGTGAAGCACTGGAAGGATTCAAAGCCGGTCGGTACCGCGTACTGATCGCGACCGACATCGCCGCGCGCGGCATCGACGTGACGGGCATTGCGGTCGTCATCAACTACGACCTGCCAGATGATCCGGGAGATTACGTCCACCGCATCGGGAGGACGGCGCGGGCGGGGCGCGCCGGCCGCGCGATCTCGTTCGCCACGCCGGACCAGAACAACGATATCCGGAGCATCGAGCGCCTGACGCGCATTCCCATCCGACGCTCTCCCCTGCCGAACTTGCCGCCTCCGCGGGCAGTTCCAGTTCAGGAAGAACATCGCCATGAGCAACCGAGATCATTCCAGCGCGGACGACCGCAGCATGCGCATCGCGCCCACCTTCGCCAAGGCTCCGGTGGGCAAGGAGGACGCGGTGGAGGAAGGGGACGGCGCAGATTCCGGTGAATAACCGCCTCTCCCTCTCCCTCGCCGACCCGCTCAGCGGGGAGGCGTGGGGGGAGGGGGCTGGGGGCCTGCCCATCCGTAGCTCCGACCTGTCCCGCGAAGTCCGCAGGACGAAGTGGGAAGGAGCGAAGGAGGGTGGGGGTGTAACATCCCCCCATGATCGAATTCCAGCGCCTCCTGCTCGGCGATCAGGTGCGCAATGACGCGTTCGCGCGAGCGCTGAAGGCTGTGATCATTCCCGGCAAGACGACGATGGCAGATATCGGCTCGGGGACGGGGTATCTGAGCTTCCTCGCGGAGAAATTGGGAGCCAAAGAGTGTTTCCTCTATGAAGTGAGTAATCTGCTCGATCTCAGCAAGACCATCGCGAAGGAGAACGGCATGGAGCACTGCCGCTTCTTCAAGACGCACTCGACTGTCGTGAAGCATCCGCCGCAGGTCGATGTCATCGTGAGTGAGACGCTGGGCAACTGGCCGTACGAAGAGAACATCATCGAAACGATGAACGATGCGCAGCGATTCCTGAAACCGGGAGGCATCATCATCCCGCAGTGTCTCCGCTCATTCGTCGCACCCGTGACCTCGTCGCGACTCTACGATGAACTGAACGTCTGGGATCGCGTCGGGAGCACATTGGACTTCTCCGCGGCAAAAGAGATCTGCATGAACAACATGTACGTAAAAGATATGAGAAAGGACGACCTACTCCCCTCTCCCATCGCAATGGGAGAGGGGCGGGGGGGTGAGGGCAGAAAAGAAGGGCAACTTTGGGATGTTATTGATTTCCAAATGGAAAACTCCTCCATCCGTGAAGGCACGCTCGAGTGGAGAATGGATTCCCCCGTCACTCTCTACGGCTTCGCCGTCTGGTGGGAAGCGACCCTAGTCAACGACATCATGCTGAGCACGAATCCACACGAACCGTCGACGCACTGGAAACAGATCTATCTGCCGCTGCTCGATCTCCTGCCGGTGAAGAAAGGACAGACCGTCCGGCTCTCTCTGAAATCCGACTCTCACTACGACGTAAAGATCAATGTGGAATGGGAAACGACGATTGTTGATCAACGTGGAAAGGCTATTCAAAAATTGAAGCAAGATATGAGGAAAGGATCTCTTTCATAGATATTGTGAATCGAGATACGAAGTAACGAATGAACGAGCACGGAACGAATCCCCGATCACCTCCGGCGCAAGACAAAAAAGGAGTAAGCTACGCGTATGAGAATCCTCGCCCTCGAGACCGACATCGAAAAACTCAACCGGAGCCTCCTCTCCCCCGGCGAGCAGATCGTCCTGCAGGCGCGCTTCCACGGTTTCCTCTTCTTCATGCGAGCGTTGGGCGCCACCATCATTACCCTGATCTTCATCACGGTCGGCATCGGCGCGGGTATGGCCGGGGTCCCCATGGGCATCGGGGTGTCGGTGCTCTTCGTCCTCTGGCTCTTCTTCGTCTTCCGGCCGCTCCTGCGCGCCTTCATCGACTGGCGGTACGACGAATTGCTCGTGACGACCGAAAAAGTCATCGTGGTGAACCAGTCGTCCATTATTCGACAGCAGATTCAGCAGATGAACCTCGAGAATCTGGCTTCGGTCTCCGCGCTGACGCAGTACGGGGGCATGTTCCCCTTCGGCAAGCTGCACTTCGAATTGAAGGAAGGCATCGGCGAAGGCTTGAAGCTCCGCTACATTCCGCACGCGCAGCGTGCGTGTTCCGCGATCAGCGACTGCCTGGTGCAGTTTCAGAGGAGGAGGGCACCTCATCCCTAATACGCCTTCCCATACAACGCCATCGTCGTTCCGTGCTTCCCGGAGACGGGATCCTTCCCTTTCACCGTTGTCACGCTGAGCGTGGTCGAAGCGTCGGGGAGGAGCCGAATCGTCGCCTTCGTCTTCTCTTTGACGGTGTTCGCAGATGCGACCGTCCCATCCCAGGGCACCCAGACCATGTTCCCCTGGTCGACCAGGCGTGAGAGATCTCCCACAGATGAAGCCTCCTTCGTATGATCATCAAGGTACTGTTTCGCCTGCACGTAGAGAGTATCTTGAATGTCCCGCAGCAACTTCTCTATCGCGGAAACGGACGCCGACGCCATCGGCACTGCGCTCTTCTCGCCTGTATCGCGCCGCACGACCGTGATCTGCTTCTTCTCGAGATCGTTTGGTCCGATTTCAACGCGCAGCGGAACGCCTTTCACTTCCCATTCGTTGAACTTGAAACCGGGAGACTTATCGTCGCGGTCGTCGATGTTCATCCGCAGAGAAGACGACCATGATTTCTTGAGATCGTTGCACACCGCGAGAACCGACGACTTCTCCGCATCGGTCTTATAGATGGGCACGACAACAACCTGGATCGGCGCAAGCGTCGGCGGGAGGCGGAGACCTTTCTCATCTCCGTGGACGACGATCACTGTGCCGATGATGCGGGTACTGAGGCCCCAACTGGTGATCCAGGGACGCTGCTGGACTCCTTGTTCATCCAGGAATTTCACATCGTACACTTCCGAAAAGCCCTGGCCGAGGTTGTGGGAAGTACCAGCCTGGATCGCCTTCCCGTCCTTCGCAAGAGCTTCCGTCGTCAACGTGTAGAGCGCGCCGGCGAACTTCTCATGATCGGGCTTGCGTCCGCGGAAGACAGGCAGCGCTAGGAATGCGCGGTCGAAATCGACGTACATCTGGAGCGCATCGCTCACCATTGCATCGGCCTCGGCTTTCGTCGCATGCGCGGTGTGGCCCTCCTGCCAGAGGAATTCGAGCGTGCGGAGGAATGGCCGCGTACGCATCTCCCACCGGACGATGTTCGCCCACTGATTGATCTTCAAAGGAAGATCGCGATGCGAGTGGATCCATTTCGCGAACGTCGGGTACATGATCGTCTCGCTCGTCGGGCGGACGTAGAGTTTTTCGGTGAGCTCCTTCCCTCCGCCATGCGTCACCACCGCGCACTCGGGTGCGAAGCCTTTCACGTGATCCTTCTCCTTGTTGAGGAGCGACTCGGGGATGAAGAGCGGAAAGTAGCAGTTCTGGACGCCGAGCGCCTTGATGCGCCGATTCAAGTCCTGTTGGATCGCCTCCCACAGCGCGTACCCGTACGGCTTGAAGATGATGCAACCTTTCACGTCAGCATGCTCGGCGAGATCGGCCTGGGCGATGACGTCGAGGTACCATTGGGGGAAGTCCTTCTGCGGGTCGGCGAGGCGGGGCATGGGAGAAGTGTACAGGACAGCGGGACGAACATGCTCGATAATTCGTGACCGAGGAGTACGGGTTATCGAATGAGCGAATTATCGAATCTGCGATCGCTCTGGTACAATCGCAGAATGGCACAATCGCGCACGAGTATCTTCTGGTCTTGGTACGAACGCCACTACGCCCTGAACCTGTACGTCGCCACGGGACTCTTCCTCCTCCAGCTCGTCCATCTCTACTGGCTGACAATGCATGTGGTGTACCTCCGCCTCTTCGGCATGAGCGCCTTCACCCTTTCCTCGTTCTATCAGTTCCTCCTCATCGCCGTCGATTACACCGAAGTCCCCGCACTCTTCGCCATGTCCCTTATCTACACCAACGACTTGCGAAAGCGATTTCGCTGGAGAGGAGTATTCTTCCTCCTCTTTCTCAACTCCCAGTGGTTGCACCTCTTCTGGATCACGGACGAATTCGTCATGGAGCAGTTCACGCGGCATCCCGCTTCGCACGGGACGATCCTCCCCGTCTGGCTCGCGTGGCTGGCGCTCTCGATCGATTACCTGGAATTGCCAGTGATGGTCGATACCGCGCGCCGGGCGATCACGGCGCTGCGGGCAGCAAATTTCCGCCCGATGTTCACGAGAGTGGGGAGGTACTACAGGTGGTCAGATGCTCAGCCAGATGCCGATCCAAGTAATCACTCCTCCGAACACAATCCCTCCAAGTACTTGTTTCCCTGAATGCCCCACACGCTCGCTCAAGTGTTTCCACTTCTGCAGACGGTTGAGGACGGTCGCCTGCTCGCCGATCGCGCGACGCGAGCTCATCGCATCGTACCAGACGACGACGGCGAAGACGAACGCGATGGCGAACCCCACCGAATCGACACCGGTCTTCCTCCACACGACGATGAGGAGCGACGTGACGAAGGCAGAGTGCGTACTCGGCATCCCTCCGGAGCGGAAGATCCCCTCGTGCCAGTTGCCGGTTTTGATTCCTTCGTGAATGACCTTCACCAGCTCGCACAGCAAGCCGACAACGAGGGGGATCAGGAAGGGATAGAGGCGGAGGAGGGGCAT
>CAZLYW010000057.1:0-4644 GCA_964563915.1 uncultured Candidatus Peribacteria bacterium
CAGCCAGAATTCTTTTACTTCCGCCAACCTGCCCGAAGTCAGAAAAGCGGGCAGAGGAGGGATGAGAAGTTTACCCCGAGTAGTCCGCCGCAGGCGGACGTACCGAGGGGAATCCCTCCTCCCCAGCCATTCTGCTACGCAAGCTTCGCAGAATTGGCTGAGACCATTCCAAAAAAGCACTCTTTGTAGCTTGCGGAGAAAAGGGCCAGAATGTTTTGCTATGTTCCATGTGTATCTACTCCGAAGTGTCTTACATCCACAAATGACTTATGTGGGTTTTACAACCAAAGATGTCTGCAAAAGAATGCAAGAACATAACAGAGGATTCACTCATACAACGCGACCTCACGTTCCCTGGTCAATTGAAGTGGTTGTAACATTTCGTGATCGTCAAAAGGCGGAGCAATTCGAAAAGTATCTCAAGAATGGCTCCGGCTATGCCTTTGCAAAGAGACATTTATGGTCGAATCCAGGGTCTGCGAAGCTCGCGTAGCAGACCCTCCTCCCCAGCCACGTAAAATCGCTCGCAGCTGCTCGCGATCACGTGGCACAGCCAACAGATTCGAACATGGATAGCTTCCCACGCGAGAAGCGATTTTACGTGAGCCGCGTGGAGCCGCTAGGCTCTTTACGCGGCCAATACGGTCACGCGACCGTTTTTTAAGAAAACCGCGAATCTACTGCTGAATTATCAGTTGTGAGATTTTTCGCGTACACTTCTTTTCCCATGTTTCTGCGCCAAGCGCTCGTCATCGGCTCCGCCATCCTTGCGTTCCTCCTATCCCCTGTTTCTGTCCTCGCCACAGAGCAGATGGTCGATCCCGCGCTGCGACAGCTGTACCTGACTCAGCTCACCGCCAAGAATCCCAATGCCGCTCTGGAGAAGAATATCCAAGCAGAACGCGCTCGCATCCGTTCGGCGGAGCTGAAGCAGTTGACCGCTCTCGCCGGGGCTGCCACTCTCGTCCAGAGCGACACGCCGTCGACGATAGCAACCGCAGTCGCGCAGCAGCAGGCGCTCGTCGACATGCTCACCGCCCGGCGCCAGGAGACGCAGGTGGACCACGATCTCCTGGACGAGGAGGAAGCCGCGCTCGACGAGAGCGCTGGCGCGGCGAAGGGCACGATGCTCGACGGTATCCGCCGGCGCACAGCCGATCTCCTCTTCAAGCGGTCTATCCTCGAAGAACGGCTCTCCGCCATCGATGAGATACTCGCACAGCAGCAGGACCGGCTCGATCGCCTCGGCGCACAGGGGCGCACCCAGGCCTTCGTCGGCGTCATCCAGATCGGGATGTACGCCGGCATCTTCATCCTCATCATCGTCGGGGAGCGATTCATCCGGCAGCAGCTCATCGGCCGCATCCGCGACCGCAACCGGCGGTACTTGGCGATGAAGGTGTTCACCGGCGTCATCTACGTCGTCATCCTCGGGTGGATCCTGTACCGGATCGCAGCTGACTACCCGGGCATCGTCACCTCATTTGCCATCGTCGGCGCAGGCATTGCCGTGGCGCTGCAGGCGGTGATCAAGGACATCGTCGGTTGGATCATCATCATGCAGAAACGCCTCTTCACGCTCGGGCAGCGCGTGACGATCGGCCCGTACACCGGCGACGTTGCCGACATCAGCCTGCTCAGGACCACACTCGCGGAGGTCCACAACACGCAGAACCCGGACCCGGCGCGCATCGGCCAAATGATCTACCTGCCGAATTCCATGGTGCTCGACCAGCCCGTGATGAACTTCCACACGACCTCGGATTTCATGGAAGCCGAGATGCCCGTGACCGTCACGCTCGATTCCGACTGGCGGAAGGCCGAGGAGATCTTGCGACAGATCCTCCACGACGAAGTGGAGCAGTTCGTCCCCCGCGCGCGCATGCAGCACACGCTCCGCACGGCGTACTTCTTCGCCATCCAGGAGCCGCCCGATCCCCGCGTCTTCGTCGATATCACCGAGAAAGGCGTACATTTCGTGCTACGATTCTACGTTCCGATCGGGCAGCGGCGCTCGACCGTCACCCGCATCTCGCGCGAGATCCTGGCGCGGTTTGCTGCGAGTGAATCTCCGATACAGTTGAAGGTGGCGGCGTAGGGATCATGCCAACTTCCCTGCGCCATTCTCCCACTTCCGCAAATTCTCGATGGTCGCCAGAACGTCTCCGACGGACACGTAGACCATGGCCTCCCTGCCGCACGTCGTGGCGTAGATCATGCCGATGTTGGCCCCCACCGCTGCGCAGGCGCGACCAATATTTGCGATAGCGCCGGGGGTATTCTTCATACGGAAGGCGATGACGGAGGTCATCGTGACCTCGCCCAGGTTCCTCAGGGCGAGCTTCGCCGTCTCGGGATCGTCGACGATCAGATGGATCATCGTGTGCGTGGATCCCTCGGTGCAGCTGATCGCCTCGATGTTCACGCCCGCTGCTCGCAACGCATCACCGATCTTCGCGAGCGAACTTGGGACATTGGGCATCACGACGGTTACTTGGAGGGCGAGTTCCATTGTACGAAGAAAGAAGTGGGGGCAGTCTAGGGATATGTGAGGAGTTTACAAGAGGGAATAATTACTCCCTGACCCGTGATGTGGTTGGCGTGGGAGGGTAGTACACGTGCATCGGAATGAACGCTGTACTCTCCCGCGGAACGGCAGATTTCGGCGCAATGAGGTCCAGGATTCCGTAGAGTTCCATCTTGTACTGGACGGACACACTCATCGTGGGCACGGGTTCCTTCTGCGCCCTCAACTGACGAGCGATCTCCACGAAGATGCTATGCGGAATACTGATGGTGCCTTCGCCACCGATGATCTTTATCACGACATCATCGCCGAATTTCTCCACGGATGTAATCAGTGTCTTCGGATCTCGGTCGATGCTTCGCCCGTTCTCATCCTGCGCCGGTAGCAACTGCGCACTGACAAATTTGTGGTTATTGACGATGAAGAAGAGGCCGTTTTGTTGATCGAAGCCAATCTTGCTGTGGACATCCTCTCCGCTTTCCGGATCGACATCGACGAACGGCAAATTGATGACATTGCCATTCGGCATCTGTCGGAATGTGCGACGTTGCCCGGAAGCAGTGTCTACCGCCGACTGAGGTACTGTCTCCTGCGGCAAGATGACTCTGCGGAACGTGTCCATGACAGTAACTCCGCCGCCCGCGATAGCGAGCAGCACGGCCGCGGCACCGGGGACGAGGAAAGAACTGCGTTCTCGAGAAACGCGGAGCGGCGGCCACAGCGTTCCCTGTAGCCAGTGTCGAACGGTATCCGCTGCGTCAAGGACGGCACATGCGACATCGCAGTACTCGACGAGAGGATGACCAGTATTCCGCGGATGCCGGATTATCGCTTCCACATTCGCGCGCACCCACCGGATGGACGCAGTAATGGTGGTGCGACATTGGTGGAGCAGGGAGGGGGACCCCTCTCCGGCTTCAGCGAGTGTCGAGAACGATCGTGGTCGCACCAGCATTGGCCGGAGACACTACGGTTCCGCTTCCACTTCGAAAAGCAGAAGACTTCCCGAAGTCATGTGAATGGCTTTCCGTCGCTCCGGAATCATCTCCATAGCCTGCCCGGAACACCCTTCACTTCCACTGGATGTTCCCGTGGAATGCCACGACGCCTCCCCCACGGGTGATTGCGCCGATCGGATAGCAGCCATGTCCGTGCTTTCGGATATGCGATGCAATCGTGGCCGCACTCTTTCGATCGACGATGATCGTCAATCCCACTCCCATGTTGTATGTCTTCAGCATCTCGACGTCGCTGATGCCGCCAGCGTCGCGGATCGTCCGGAAGATCGGGAGGACCTTCACCGCGGCGAGATCGATGCGTGCATCGACACTCTTCGGGAGGACGCGCGAGAGATTCCCCTCGATCCCGGCGCCCGTGATGTGGGCCATCCCGTGGAGCCCTCGTTCGTCGAAGAGTCCCTTCACCGTTGCGTAGTAACAGGGATGGGGTTTCAAGATCGCGGACAGGAAAGCCGCGTTGGCGATCTTCGGCCGCTGCTTCATTAGTCGTCGGACGAGCGAGTAGCCGTTGGTGTGGAGACCGTTGCTCGCGACCGCGAGGACAATGTCGCCCGCTCGGATCTTCTTTCCGTCGATGATCCTGCTCTTCTCAACGATGCCGACGATGTTCGCGGCGAGGATGTACGTCCCAACGGGAATCACGCCCGGCTGTTCGGAGGTCTCCCCGCCGGTCAGCGTGCAACCCTGCGCCCGGCAGGCAGATGCGATCCCCGCGATGATCCGCCGTACCTTCTTCTGCTCGAGCTTCCCGCAGATCACGGCGTCCTGGACGGCGAGCGGAATGGCGCCCATCACGACGATGTCGTTGATCAAGTGGTTGATCATATCGGCGCAGACCGATTCAATCCGATCATGCTGAAACGCGAGCAGCTGCTTGCTACCGGGCTCTTCGGTCTTCATCACCAGGATGGGATGCTTGTACCCCGGGAATTTGGCGTCGTAGAGGGTCGCAAAGGCTTCCGATGAATTCAGGACACGCTTGTCGCCGGTCTTCATCGTTCGATCCAGGCTGGCGAGGGCGCGCTCCTTGGCGGCGATATCTACTCCGGCAGTCTTATAGGAAGTTGATCGGCGCTTGTTCATGTCGCGAGTATAGAG
>CAZLYW010000057.1:4744-6705 GCA_964563915.1 uncultured Candidatus Peribacteria bacterium
TCAGAGTGAATAGCGGTCACTCTCACTTTCCTGCGCTTCTCAATCGCCTCGACGTGTGTTTTCACCAATGCTTTCGGCGTCTGCATGATTCCCTCGCGATCGGGTTTCGCTGCATCTTCACCGGTGATCTTTCCATGTGCGAGACGGATGATGCGTGCGCGCAGAGCATCCGCGAGCGCGACATCGCAGGTCATCAGGATCATCGTCATGCCGGTGGCATGGAGCTCGCGGAAGAGCTGCAGGGCATTCTGCGCTTGATCGGCATCGAGATTCCGCAGCGGCTCGTCGGCGATCAGGATCAAGGGCTTGTGGGCAACCGCCCGGGCGATGGCCGTACGTGCCTGCTGCCCGGTGGAGAGTTCGTGCGGGAGAGCGTCACGCTGCTGCGCGAGATCCATCCTGCGCAGGAGTTCCTCCACCCGGCGCTGGATCATCGCGTCATCCGCTCCGTTCACCTCGAGCGGGAATGCGATATTCTCGGCGACTGTGCGCATGCTCAGGAGTTTGGCATCCTGGAACACAATGCCCACCTTGCGGCGGAAGAGCTGCAGTGCGGGACGGGGGATTGCGCGCAGATCCGCGCCGTCGATAGTGATCGTCCCGCCGGTCGGAGCCTCTGCGCCGATGAGGAGCGAGAGCAGGACGGACTTCCCCGCGCCGCTCGGTCCCAGGATACAGACGCACTCATGCGGTTCAATGCACAATGAAACTCCATCCAGTATCTTCCCTCGACCGAAGTCCTTGGAAACGCTTGTCAGCACGATCATGGCGGTGAGTATAACGCGAGCGCACATAAACAAAACCCCTGCTTATGAGAGCGGGGGTCGAGTTCCAGACAGGTGTTTACCCTGCGATCGACAACATAGTCAGTGTACTGAAAGCGCTTGATGGGGTCAAGTGATTGACGTACTGTGAAATTTACCGCCAGGTAGCCGGGGCCGACACGGTGTGTCTCTGCGATCGACAACGCAAGAGGCGGGGGTTCGAGTCCCCCCGGCTCCACCAGGCGGCGCAAAATTCATGATGCTACATTCAATTGTTGGGCTTCCTCACAACGATATAGACTTCCCGGCTCCGGTCACGACTCGCGATCACTTCCGCAATCACCGGTTCCTGCCAGTCCATCTTCAAGTTCTTGTAGAACTCATCGAAATCCGCGCCGCGGAAGACCTTCACGACGCACGTTCCGTTCGGTTTCAGAATATCCTTCCCGATCGCCAGCGCCGCTTGGGCGAGTTCGATGGATCTCCATTGGTCCATGTCCTTGATTCCACTCGTATTCGGTGCCATGTCGGCGAGGACCAGATCCACATCTCGCACGCCGTTCTTCCGCAGTGCATCCTCAATCGCGAATTTGTCGGTGATGTCCATCACGAACGTCTTCACATTCTCCGCGATGGGCTTGATCTCTTGCACATCAAAACCGAAGACCGTCCCCATCGGTCCGACACTCTGCGCCGTGTACTGCAGCCAACTGCCCGGCGCGGCCCCGAGATCAATAACGGTCATCCCTGGCTGGAGCAACCCGAAGCGCTCGTCTAGTTCCATCAACTTATAGACGGAACGCGCACGGTAGCCTTCCTTCGCTGCGCGCTGGGACCACTTGTCGTTGGGGACATATGGTTTAGGCACAGGTGAAGTTTTGCGTGAGGAATTGAAACTCACAAGAGGTCATAACCATCAAATGGGTTTCTTCTTTGCCATGCCAAGCGCTCGAGGATACCCATTGGAGATTTTCCCCGTTTTCTCAAAAATCAGGAGTTGCCTCTGCCCAAAGTCACCTGGAAGTTCATAGACGTGGCGGTCTACGAGGCGACTGTGAAATTCTCTTTGCGCTTTTTCGGAATCTTTCAGTTCTTGATCGACATCGAGACTCTTCCACAGGACGATCGTTCCTCCAGGCCTCACAAACGGGCTCGCGTATTCGAGGAGCACGTTGATCTCCGCGACCGCCCGCGCCG
>CAZLYW010000058.1:0-6577 GCA_964563915.1 uncultured Candidatus Peribacteria bacterium
CCTCCCGGCCGATTGCCTGTGATGGGTACTTTCCACAGCATCTGCGTCCGCATTCTCCGCCGTGACATCGAGCACCTCGGACGCGAACGGTCCTTCGTGATCTACGACACGGACGATCAGGAGAAACTCATGAAGGAAGTCCTGAAAGAACTGAAGATCGATGAGAACACGCTCAAGCCGAGGCCGGCGCTCGGCTACGTCGGCCGGTTCAAGAGCGAAGCGGTCGGCCCGAAGGAGGCGATCAAAGACGCGACGACGGAGCGGATGGCGCTGGTGATCCGCGCGTACGAGACCTACGAGAAGATGCTGAGGAGCAGCAACGCCCTCGATTTCGACGATCTGATTCTCGAGACGGTGCGGCTCTTCCACGAAGTCCCCGAAGTGCTCGATCGCTATCAGGAAACGTGGCGCTACCTGCACGTGGATGAATATCAGGATACGAACCACGCGCAGTACCTCTTCATCAGTCTACTCGCGCAGAAGTACCGCAACCTCTGCGTGATCGGCGATCCCGACCAGTCCATCTACGCATTTCGGGGAGCTGATGTGCGCAACATTCTGGAATTCGAACAGGAATATCCGGATGCTAAGCGCGTTGCGTTGGAGCAGAACTACCGCAGCACGCAGGTAATCCTCGATGCGAGCAACGCGGTGATCAAAGCGAATCCTCGCCGCCCAAAGAAGAACATGTGGACGCAGCGGAAGACTGGACCGCTCATCACCGTCCACGAAGTGCGCGATGAGCGGAAGGAAGCGGAAGAGGCCGTGAAGTCGGCGGAACAACTGAAGAACGACAAGATTCCGTACAACGAACAGGTGATCCTCTACCGCACCAACGCCCAATCACGACTGTTTGAAGAAGCCTGCATGCGCGCGGGCATCCCCTACCGCATCGTCGGCGGGACAAAGTTCTACATGCGCAGGGAAGTGAAGGACGTCCTCGCCTACTTGTACGTGATTCTGAATCCCGCGGACACGCTCTCGCTCTTGCGGATTCTGAACGTACCGGCGCGCAAGATCGGCGACGCCACGCTCGGTTACATTCAAGCCTTCGCGGCGCGCGAGAGTCTCACGCTCTGGGATGCATTGTGCCACACAAGTGACATGATCGACCTCAACGACGGAGTGAAGGAACGTATCAGCAAATTCATCGCGATTATTAAGCAATTGCGTGCACGTTCCTCCGCCTTAGTGGTGTCTGATCTTGCCGCGCAGCTCTTGGATGCCGTCGGATTGGAGAAGTGGCTGCGCGACGATACGGACGAGGGCGAAGACCGCTGGCAGAACGTGCAGGAACTGCTCACGGTGATGCACAAGTATGATCAACTCGATCCGATGACGTCGCTCGTTAGTTTCTTGGAGGAAGTCGCGCTGATTTCCGAAGTCGACAAGCTGAGCGACATTCGCGACGACGCGCTCACGTTGATGACCTTGCACCTCTGCAAGGGTCTGGAGTTCGAGCACGTGATGATCGCGGGCTGCGAAGAAGGAATTTTTCCCCACTCGAGCTCGATGTTCGACAAAGAGCAGCTCGAGGAGGAGCGCCGCATCATGTACGTGGGGATGACCCGCGCCAAAACGCACCTGCGCATCTTCTTCACGCGCAGTCGGCAGCTCTGGGGCAATACGCAGGCCAATGCCCCAAGCCGCTTCATCGATGATCTGCCGTCAGAAGTCACCGAACGCCGCAGCGACGAACTCCTCAGCGCATTCGCATGGGCGACCGAGAGTGGTAGGTTGAAAGTAACGGAAGGAGAGGCGGCGAAATCTCACATTGAACCCTACCGGCAGCACAAGAAACTCAACGCAGAATTTAATCAGGACCTGAGCTTCAGCGACGATACCAATCAGGATAGTTCGGCTGAGCTCACCGCAGGTGCCCCCGGACTCCGCAAAGGCACCCGCGTTCGCCACCCGTCCTTCGGTGCAGGCACCATCCTGAACAAACGCGGCGACGTCGTGACGATCGAATTTGATTCGGGGAAGAAGAAGGATTTCGCACTTTCTATAGCTCCACTCCAAGTTCTCTCGTAGCAAATCAACAACATCAGTTCCGCGCGCTCAAGGCGACCTTCACACCGAGTACGATGAGCACTGCACCCATCGCGCGTTCTGCCCAGACATGGATGGAGTCCACCCACATCCGGATGCGGCGCATTGTGAGCACGGACCCGAGCATGGAGAACCACAGGAAGGTTGCGATGGACATGTACAGGCCGTAGAAGAGCTGCACGGCGGCGGGCGTACCCGGATCGATAACTTGTGTGAAGAGCGCGAGGAAGAAGAGCGTCGCTTTGGGGTTCAACACATTGCAGAGGAAGCCGACGCGGAAGGCTTCCCAGGCCGGCATGGCCTCAGCCACCGCGGATACGGCGTCATCGGAAGAGTGAGCAGGCGTCGCGCGGAGGGCTCTCCATCCGATGAAGATCAGGTACGCGGCACCCAGGAGCTTAATCATCGAGAAGAGCACGATGGACCGGGAAATAATGAGGCCAATCCCGAGCAGCGAGTACGCGACGTGAACGAGAATGCCGAGACCAATCCCGAGCGCGGTCCAGACGACGACTGTGCGCGGCTGCGAGAGGCTCTTCTGCACGATGACCGCGAAGTCCGGACCGGGACTGGCGACACCCAGGAGATGCACGATAGCGACAGTGAAGAAGGCGGACATGAGAGGAGGGGGAAGAGTATCAACCTTGAAGATGGTCGTACACGTGCGTCGTTTCAGCACGCAGAGATTTTGGGAGTGCCTCAATAGTGTGTAACTGCTGCAATTGTTCTCGCGTGATCGCAATGACCGTTCGTGAAGGATCGTAATTGTGCCCGATGATGCCGATATCCTTGAGAAGCAAACCGAGTGCGATGCGCTGCCTATCGCCGACCGAGAGTTGCGAAGGATGGCATCCGTTGCCTTCGAGTTGCATTGCATCCTCGAGTGTCACGAGTGTTGTGACCACAATGTGTGCTTGCTTGCCGTTGGGTGATGAAGAAGAGATGATATTCATGATGGAACGAGAAGAAGAAATACAAAAATCCCTCCGCTGCGGGGGGAGGGCGTGGTGTCGTCTGAGTTCGTTTCTTCGCTCACGACATTGCAGCCGTCCCCGCGCTAAACGCGAAGTACCAAAAGCTGCGGTAGACGAGAGTCCGAGTGGACATGAGCAGAACGAGTGTACTCAAGCGAATGACAATGTCAAGCCCTGTCCGAATGCGCGTATGATCTCTCCATAGATTCATTACGCGACCGCGTCGGCAATTTTTTGCGCCACAGCGGCATCCGCCTCAATACCGATCTCGGGCAGCATGTTCTCGTCGATGAAGATGTTCTCGAGATCATCGTGACATCCGCCAACATCCAATCTGACGATCACATTGTGGAAATCGGTCCCGGGATCGGCATCCTGACGGGCGAACTTCTGCAACGCGCGGGAGCAGTCACCGCGATTGAGTTGGATGATCGGATGATCCCACTGCTCAAGAGTTACCTGAGGAACCATTCAACCATTTCAGTCCTAAGCGCAGACGAAGGATCTGCTCATCTGACCATCATTCATGGCAACGCATTACAAATCCTATTGCCCGAAAAACCGTACAAGATCGTAGCCAACATCCCCTACCACATCACCTCTCCCCTCTTCCGCCATGCCTACCTGGAGTCTTCCGTCCCTCCGACGACGATGACGCTCCTAATCCAGCGTGAAGTGGCGGAGAAAATCTGTGATGAAGAACATTCGGGCATGCTGACGATTATGGTGAAGCTCTTCGGCACTCCTGAACTCATCTGCGCTGTGGCTCCTCAGTCATTCATTCCTCCACCTGCTGTGGATTCCGCGGTCCTGCACATCCGATCACATGAGAAACCTATCACTGATCGTCCGACAATCGATCAGATTCTGCGACTCCTGAAGATCGCCTTCGCGGGAAAGCGCAAAATGCTCCGCAACACGCTCGGCAGCATGGACCCATCTTCGCTGAAGCTACGATGGGCAGGGAACGGGATGGAATTGCTCGCAAAAGCCGGGATTGATCCGACGCGGAGGCCGGAAACGTTGACGGTGGAGGAATGGATCCACTTGGCACGTTCCACACCCCCATAGAACGTCTTTCATGGCTTCTGGAAGAGGAAAAATAGACGATCGGAAAAGAAAATCTCCGCAGGAGGATTCACGGGGTGCGATCACAGGGTGATCCTGATCCGCTATGCACCCCTCGTATATTTCCTACGCCTTTCTCGGTAGTTTCCTCACGGCAGTGTTCTTCCTTCAGTGGTGGCAGGAACCCGCATTCCCGTGGTGGATTTTTCTGGTCCTTGGTTCCGTTGGTTTCTTCGGTTTCCTTGGTTGCATGCTGAAAACAACCAGACGAGAAGGCGCGGTCGTGCTCGCAACCTGTCTCGGAACAATGATGGGATTTCTTGTGATCGCTTGGAGCACCCACATCCCCTCTCCCGAAAACGTAGAAACGTACGCGACCGGCGAAGAAATCGCCATCCGGGGAACGATCGCCGACGATCCGGACCGTCGCGCGCTCAAAACGAACTACGTCGTGCGTGCCGAGCTCATGAAGAATGGGGGGCGGGCGATCGCAGTCGTCGGACGCGTACTCATGACCGTCCGGATTGGGAATCCCCTGTTCGAGTACGGCGACGTGATCGTGGCGCGTGGAACGCTGGAACTCCCCGAAAGCGACGACGACTTCCGCTACGACAATTATCTGAGCGTCAAAGACGTCTACAGCCTGATGAACGATCCGCTGATCGAACACACTGGAAATGGTTCGACACGGCTCCCCACAGGGAATAGGGGGAATGTCCTTCTGAAAGCGATCTATCGATTCAAGAATTCTCTGCAGGAACGCATCAATCTGGTTCTCCCCGAACCCCACGCCTCCCTGCTTGCGGGACTGCTGCTCGGCTCGCGCGGCGGCATGCCCGAAGACCTCACGCAGGACTTCAGGACAACGGGCCTGACGCATATCGTCGCGATCTCGGGATACAACATCACGATGCTGATCACGGTGATGGGCACGTTCCTCTTCTGGCTGCCGCTGAAGTGGCGCTTCTGGCCGTCGGTGCTGCTCATTGCCGGCTTCACACTCCTCACGGGAGCCTCGGCCTCCGCGGTGCGCGCGGCGGTGATGGGGATCCTGGGTCTCCTCGCGTTGCAACTGAACCGTATCCAGACGACGCGGCTCACGGTGCTCTGGTCGGCGTTCCTGATGCTCGCATGGAACCCGAAGCAGCTCTGGTACGATGCGGGGTTCCAGCTCTCGTTCCTCGCGCTGATCGGCGTGCTGGAGATCGGTCCGCTCTTACAACCGTATCTTCGCCGCCTCCCGAAATTCCTGGGCATCCAGGAATCATTCTGCCTGACGCTCTCGGCGCAGATGCTCGCCTCGCCGTGGATCCTGTACCTCTTCGGGCAATTCAGCCTGATCGCGCCCGTGAGCAATCTCCTGGCACCGCCGGCCGTCCCCGCTGCGATGCTCCTCGGAACGGTCAGCGTTCTCCTCAGCGGAATCTGGCTTCCGATGGGACGCATGACCGCAGTCATCGCCTGGCTTCCACTGCAGTGGATCACCGGCGTCGCTCGCCTCTTGAGTTCTCTACCCTACGCGTCCTTCGATCTGCCTGGACTCTCAACAATATGGATTGTTCTGTACTACGGTCTTCTCGTAGGTTGGATGATCCGAAAGAACCACACCCTTCGACTCGCAACGTCCGCAATGCATGCCGCCACGCAGCTCGCTCAGGGTAAATCTCTCGAGCGATTTACCACGCATACCGCCGAATCGTCTTCTTCCCGCTCCAATGCGACAGGATCATCGTTTCCGTCGGCTGCCGGCGCGGGAAGCTGAACGCGTGGGAGATGACGACGGTCCCGGACGCGAGTTCGTGGTCGAATTTGTCTTCGAGTGTCGCCATCAACGACGGCGAGAGGTAGAGGAAGATCACGTTGGCGCCGCTCACGTCATAGGTCAAGGCGTTGCCGCGGAGCAGTCGGACGTTCTGGCCGCTGAGGAGAATAGTGATCCATCCCAGGAGCCACACCGTCGGCGCGAGCTCGATGCCAGTCGCATCGATCGCGGAGTGCCTGCGCTTCGCTTCGATGAGCACACGGCCGTTGCCCGCGCCGAGATCGACGACCGTCTCGGATCCGCGCAGATGTGCAAGATCGACCATCACCCGCGCGACGAACTTCGGGGTCGGCACGTATGGCACGCCGCCGATGAACCCGTAGGTAGCGGTGACCACGATAGCGAGAACGAGGAGCGTCGTGAAAGCGATGGCGAGATCGACGGGCAGCACGGGGAAAGCCTACAGAAAGCTTGGGGGCTCCGCACCACACCTCTAGACTGTCCCCATGCGATCACGCACCGTTCTCGGCGCCGCTGCTCTGCTCACTCTGGGACTTTTCGCCTGCACTGAGCCTCCTGCGGCAGAGCCTCCTCTTCCGCCGGCAACCGCTTCCGGTGCGGTGAGGAACACTCTCCGCTATCCGCAGGTGCTGGAACTCGCCCTCAACGGAAACCACGACGCGGAATTCGAACTGGGTGCCATGTTCCACGATGGCAACGG
>CAZLYW010000059.1:0-6131 GCA_964563915.1 uncultured Candidatus Peribacteria bacterium
CCGCCGCCTCCTCGTCCCGTACCGGCAGTCATCGCCTCTGGCACGACGGAAGTCGAGGAACGTGAACGCGAGCGGAAGCGCCGCAAGAGGCAGCGATACCGGGAGAATGTGAAGAAGAGGAAGGAAGCGGGCAATAGCTCGAGTCCGGGTCCGGAGCCTGCCGCGCCGATCAATCCACCAGCACAGGCAGTCAACACCGCGCCTGCGCCGGATCCAACCGCTGCAGTCAAGCCGACTTCGACACTGGTGCAGAACACCTCAGCATCCGCGCCGTCACCGAGGCCGGTCGCAAAGGACATTCCTCCGGCACAACCGACTCCCGCTCAGACGCCGACTGCCGCTGATGACACGGTCGCGTTCATGATCAAGGCGGAGGGGGTGGAGAAAGAGACGAAGAATGGGACGAAGAACAATCAGCCACGGAACACTGCTGCGGGGAGCTGAGACTGCCGAAGAATCGAGCGAAATGTTCCATGGGGAATTTCTTTCCGATTTGCGGGAAGGATGACGGTCAACGTCTGCACTCCGACCTTGCGCAGTTTGATATGACTTCCTTTCTGAGACACAAACAAAAATCCATGACGCTCGAGAACTTTCTGGACATGCTGTGAGGAGTACAACTCAGGCATTTTCTTGCGGCACGGAGATGATTTCAGGCTGCTCAATCATTTCGTGCGACAACGATGAATCATCTTCACGATAGAGAGCTACTGCCTCATTCAGATTTTCAATCGCTTCCTTTCGGGACTCTCCAAAACTGGATACATCAACATTGAGACACTGTGAAACGTAATACTTTCCTTCCTTCCAGATGATGTAATACAGGGGAGCCATGAGGCAATTATACCACTGCCGCTGGAACTCTGCATGTATTTCGATTACCATGTCTCCGCTCGTGGCGAGCGTAGCTCAGTGGTTAGAGCATCTGGTTGTGGTCCAGAGGGTCGCGGGTTCAACTCCCGTCGCTCGCCCCATTTGGCTCGCCCTGCCCAAGTTTTCGACAAACTGGAGCTGAGCTCGCTCGTAGTCTTCGATGACTCGCTTCGCTCGTCATCTCCGACCATGCGTTCAGTCCGGGGAGCCCTTCCCAGTCATGTGAAAAACTGATAGGCTCTGCCTTCAGACGTATCACTGCATTGATACGATCGTTTTGTATGCCCGAACCGCTCTTCCGCACTCCGAAAGGCACCCACGACGTCCTCCCCGAGGACCACCAGTACCACACGTACATTAAGAAGGTCGTGCGGCACCGCTGTCGGCAGGCCGGCTACACGCGCATCGACCCGCCGATGTTCGAGCACAAGGGTGTATTCGAGCGTGGCATCGGCGAGCACACGGATATCGTCGAGAAGGAACTCTTCACCGTGACCGGCAAGCGTCCTTCGGCAAACTCAGAACAGGCTCCGTCGGAAGACCGTGAAGCAAGGGAGTATGCGCTGCGGCCCGAGTTCACCGCTGGCATCTGCCGCGCATACATCGAACATGGGATGCAGCAGCTACCCCAGCCCGTGGAGCTCTACTCGATTGGCCAGTGCTTCCGGTACGACCGGCCGCAGAAAGGACGCTACCGGCAGTTCCATCAGTTCGACCTGGAAGTCATCGGCCTTCGGGACCCGAGTCTCGACGCGCAGCTGATCCATGTCCTCACGAAGATCCTCTCAGACCTCCGGATCCTCGATCGGTTGACGCTGCAGATGAACAACATTGGCACGGCGGAGAACCGCAAAGCCTATATGGAAGCGTTGAAGGACTTCTTCATCGGCAAGGAACGGCAACTTCCCGAAGACGACCAGCGCCGCCTGAAGATCAACCCCCTGCGCCTCCTGGATAGCAAAGAGGAGGACACGCGGATCTTGATCAAGAACGCTCCCAAGCTCGAGCAGTTCCTAGATGACGAGAGCAAGACATACCACGAGACGCTCCTCGAGTATCTGCAAGAACTGGGAGTGACGTCCGTGCCGAATCCGAGTTTGGTCCGCGGCCTCGACTATTACTGTCAAACGGTCTTCGAGTTCTGGGACAGCAGTACCGGCGCGCAGAACGCCGTCGGCGGCGGCGGCCGCTACGACGGGCTCATCGAGCTCTTGGGAGGGAAACCCACTCCGGGCGTCGGCTTCGCAGGCGGGATGGAACGGATGATCTGGCACATGAAGGAAGCCGGGGTGCAGGCGCCGAACAAAGACCAGGTGGACGTCTTCGTCGCGCAGCTGGGTCCTGAGGCGAAGAAGCAATGTCTACCCCTCGTCTCGCAACTCCGCGACCTCGGCGTCCACACGCTCGGGGCGCTCGGCGAAGCGAGCCTCAAGAGCCAGATGCGCCTCGCGGACAAATTCGAGTCCCGCTACACGCTGCTACTCGGCAAGATGGAAGTGAAGGAGAATACGATCATCCTGCGCGACATGAAGGCGGGCAAGCAGAAGCAAATGGCGTTCAAGGATGCGGTGCCGGAGGTGATCAAATTACTGGGGAAGGAGAACCTGGATACCTATGTGTTGAGGGATCACGTCGGCGAGGAATGATTAATGACTAATCGTTAAGTGAAGTCTTAAGTCATTAACTTATAAACTTAAGTACTTCAATAATTCAATTAACGATTTATTATTAGTCATTTTCCGACCGGGAGCCGCGCCGTATTGAACCCATGCGCATACTCCCCGAACGGAATCCCGTAGGTCCTGCCCCACACGTCGACGTTGATCAATCGTCCATCCTTCAAACGTAAACGGAGATACTGATGCGGTGACCACCACGACACGAGCGTCCACTGCCGCGTGCAATCCGATTCGTTGAACCAACCGCTATGGACGAGAAGAAACACGAGGCATTGATTGAGGTGCGTGCAGTGCGCGAAGCCGCCGCTTTCCCATACGCGCCCGAGGTCCCTGCGGAAGAGGCGCCAGATGCGGAAGTAGGTATCGAACTTCCCGGCACGGAAATGCCGCGTCACCATGTCGTACGCGTGGCGAAGGCAGGTTTCCTGGTCCCTTGCAGCTGCCTTCAGTTCACTGCACGCAGAGCTGAGGTCGTGCAGGTGATGATTGGATATCATCATGAGTGATTCTTGCCTTCGATCAATGCACGAATATCCACGCTCGTTGACACTCCCATTCGTAGCAGATGCTGAGTGGTAAGGCAAGCGATTTCCTCGGTTGGCTGTCGCTGGCGATACCACTCGGCCAAGAGTTTCCTGAGTTTCTGCATCTCGTCACCGGACAAAGGAATGGCTGTGCCCAGACGAGCAGCAGTTTCTTTTCCCTGGAGTGTGAGTGGAGAGTTATCTCTGCTCATATGTCGAGATTTTTCACTGTTTTCGCGTGCGTCTGGATAAACTTCCTCCGCGGCGCGACCTCCGCGCCCATAAGTGTGGTGAAGATGGCGTCAGCCTTTTCGGCATCGTCCGACGACACACGCAGCATGATGCGCACGGTGGGGTCCATTGTAGTTTCCCAGAGCTGCTGCGGGTTCATTTCGCCTAATCCCTTGTAGCGTTGGATGTTGATTTTGCGCTTTTTCGGAGCGGGTGGGCCTTTCTCAGAGGTCAGCGCGTTTGCCTCCGCAGGTCGAAGACCTGCGCCTGGCTCCTCGGTTTCCTCAGTTTCTTCGGTTACCTCGGTTTCCTCTTCGCGCACGCCCCATTCCCTCATCACCATCGCTTTCTCGACGTCCGTGTAGGCATAGCGCACCTCGCGGTCCTTCTGGATCTTGTAGAGAGGCGGCTGGGCGATGTACACGTAGCCCTTCCCGATGAGTTCCGGGAAGTATCGATAGAAGAGCGTCAGGAGCAGCGTGCGAATGTGGGCGCCATCGACGTCGGCATCGGTCATGATGACGACGCGGTGGTAGCGGAGCTTGCCGATGTCTTTGACTTCGCCAATCCCGACGCCGAGCGCAATGATCAGCGCCTTGATCTCGTTATTTCCCAGCATCTTGTCCATGCGCGCCTGCTCGACGTTCAGAATTTTTCCCCGGAGCGGCAGGATCGCCTGGAACTCGCGGTTGCGGCCTTGCTTCGCAGAACCGCCGGCGGAGTCGCCCTCCACGAGGTAGAGCTCGCACTGGGCAGGATCGCGGTTAGAGCAGTCGGCGAGTTTGCCCGGGAGCGTCATGCCGTCGAGCGCCCCTTTGCGGATCACACTGTCACGGGCAGCGCGGGCGGCGAGGCGCGCGCGGGCGGCGAGGAGGCACTTGGCTACGACATCTTTGGCCTCGCTCGGGTTCTCTTCCATGTACTGGCTGAGCTTGTCGTTCACGACGGTCTCCACCGCGGTCTTCATCTCGGCGTTGCCGAGTTTGCCTTTCGTCTGGCCTTCAAATTGCGGCTCCTTCAAGCGCACAGCGACGATGGCAGTGAGGCCCTCGCGGACGTCGTCGGCGGTGAGGTTCTCCTCCTTTTCTTTCAGGATGCCGTACTTGCGTGCGTAGGCGTTGATCGTCCGTGTGAGCGCGGCCTTGAAGCCCGTCAGGTGGTGTCCGCCTTCGGCGGTGTGGATATTGTTCGCAAAGCTCACGACGTGCTCCTGGAACGTCTGCGTGTACTGCATCGCGACTTCCACGAAACCGTCGGAGGTATCTTTCTCGAACCAGACGATCTCGCCGATGCGCTCCTTGGATTCGTTGAGATGCTGGACATAGGCAGAGATACCACCCTCGAAGTGGAAACGGTATAGGCAGGGATACTGGAGATCCTCCTCGGGACGCTTCTTGCGGAGGTCGACAACGGAGATCGTGATACCACGGGTCAAATACGCCTGCTGCCGCAGACGCGTCATCAGCATGTCCATGCTGAACCCGGTCGCATCGAAGACCTCGGGATCGGGAAGGAAGGTGATGATTGTCCCGTGCTTCTCCGATGTGCCTGTCTTCTTGACGTCAGCGAGTGGTTTGCCGCGCTTGTACTCCTGCACGTACACGTGACCGTCCCGATGGATCTCTGCACGCATCTTTATCGAAAGCGCATTCACGACTGAGGCGCCGACGCCGTGGAGGCCGCCGGAGACTTTGTATCCCGAATCATCGCCGCCGAACTTTCCTCCCGCATGGAGTGTGGTGAGGACGACTTCAAGCGCGGACTTCTTCGCAGTCAGGTGCATGTCGACCGGGATGCCGCGGCCATTGTCCTCGACGGTGATCGATCCGTCGTCTTCGAGCGTGACTGTGATCTGCGTGCAGTGCCCGGCCATGGCTTCGTCAATCGAATTGTCGACGACCTCAAAAACAAGATGGTGCAGGCCCCGTGCATCCGTCGACCCGATGTACATACCCGGGCGCTTGCGGACGGGCTCCAGGCCTTCCAGAACCTGAATGTGCTTTGCGGTGTACTTGGGGGTGGCCATATCGGGGAAATTCTATAGATCGGAGCCGGAGGAGGCAATGGTCGGACTCGACCATGCTCGTTTCTTCGTAACTTCGTCGAACACCGGTGGAAGTGTACGAAGAAACGAAGTTACGAGCGCGTTCGAACGTATCTATGAGGCTTGCACCAGCCCAATTTCTTGAGTACTATCCTCAAGCTCTTAATGGCTATCTACGCCATCAAGCACGGCGACGAATCCGGCGACCGCCTCCAGCAGCGGTTTAAGAAGCAGGTGCAGAAAAGCAACCTGATCAAAATGCTGCGCGAGCGCAGGACGCACAAGCGGCGCAAGACCCAGCGTCTCGAGCGCATCCGCGCACTGAAGCGCGAGGGGTACCGGCAGGACAACCGGAAGAAGCAGTTTTACTCGAATATGTAAGTGTCAGAGAAGCGACGATCCGGGAAGTCCGCAGTGCTTCATCAGATAGCATGACACCAGCGAGCGATCAGGTTGCGGTAGTTGTTTCAGTTGCGGATATTGGTCAACCAAGATCGTAAACATCCGATACGGCAAATCACAACCATTGACATCAAGCATCGCCATGAAGGAAGGAGGTTCGTCACCCTGCGCAACTCCCTCCCTGCGTTCACGAACCATATCATTAAATTCGGTCTTAAAGGTCACCAGAAATTCCGGAGTGAGAATATCGGGTCTGGGATTGGGCTCCGTGACGAGGAATACGGCAGCGTTTTTCACCGAGGACAATATCCAGGAAATTCCCCTTTGAACTACCGCGCAGCAAGCTGCGCGGATTCTAGATGTCCATTGTCATCTGCT
>CAZLYW010000060.1:0-2404 GCA_964563915.1 uncultured Candidatus Peribacteria bacterium
CGCAAACGTTCGCATTCAGCCCAGCGGTGACAACATCGTCGCGCAACCAAGTGACGGATTCGTCTATACACCCTACGTCCGGGACGTTAGTGAACGCGCCTTGATCTACCTGGAAGCCGGCTATGCCGTCCACTTCTCGGGACCCGCTGGAACCGGCAAGACGACCTTAGCCTTCCATGTTGCCTCTCAGCTCGGGCGCCCCGTCAGTCTCATTCACGGAGACGATGAGTTTGGCAGCTCGGATTTGGTCGGCCGGGATGCCGGCTACCGTAAACACACATTGATCGACAACTTCATCCACTCCGTTCTTAAAACCGAAGAAGAAATGAAAACTCTGTGGGTGGATAATCGCCTGACGGCCGCCTGCCAGCACGGATACACCCTCATCTACGATGAGTTTACCCGGTCCAGGCCGGAAGCGAATAATGCCCTTCTCAGCATTCTATCGGAGCGCATTCTGAACCTGCCCAGGCTTCGGGAATTCGGCGAAGGTTACCTGAAAGTCCACCCTGACTTCCGCGCCATCTTCACTTCAAACCCTGAAGAATATGCAGGTGTGCATAAGACTCAGGATGCGTTGATGGACCGGCTGATCACCATCAACGTCGGTCACTACGACCGGGCGACCGAAATCGAGATCGTGATGGCGCGGTCCGGAATCGGCAGAGCTGATGCGGGGACTATTGTAGACATTGTCCGGGAGTTGCGCTCGATTGGCGTCAACAACAACAGGCCCACGATTCGAGTGTCGATTGCCATGGCCAGAATCCTCGCAAAGCGGCAGGCTCATGCGCGCATGGACGATCCCGTGTTTCGTTGGGTGTGCGCAGATCTGCTCACGGTCGATACCGCAAAGGTTACCCATGATGGCGAACCGATGATCGTCGAGCAGGTCAACGAAGTGATCCGCCGATTGTGCAAAGTGAACTCGTCACAGAGAGGTCAGAACTCGAAGGAGAGAGGGAGCCGCAATGGGTCGCATTAAGAGAAGCCTGAAGACTGTCCGGACGCATTCGGCTCAATCGAATCCGCTATCGATCCCATACCGGGCATATTTGAAGATCAGTTGTCTGGAGATGGAAAAAGCGCGTCTCGGCAAAGAGAAAGACAGCGCCGTCGAACGAGTTCAATACATTGAGTCCCGTTTTCGCGAAATCGAAGCCGAGAAGAACGAACTCTTGAGTAAACCCGGAATGCAGCAGCGCGCCGAGAACGTTCACTCACGCCGGCGTGTCGATGGGCCCGCGGGGTTCAAATTCCGATACTGAGCAACGTAATGGACATTTATCAAACATTCGGACTCTTTTACGTGATCTTCGCTACGGGACTCGCCACAGCGGGACTGATAGTCTGCGCGGGACTGGGTGCAGCGATGGTTTATCGCCGATACAAGAGTGGGATATCCAAGGAAGACTTCGAGAGGATCATGCGATGAAAATCAACTGTCTCTCGTGCGGACACAAGATTGAGATCGATGCCGCTTACGATAACTACGAAGGCGAAATCAAGTGCTACGCCTGTGGCGGATTGCTGGAAATCAAGACCGACTCCGGAAGCGTCAAGGCGGTGCGGTTCGCCGGAATTCCCGTGCTGTCTCCGCCAGAAGAGAACCTGAAGCGGAGTGAACGATGAAAGACGTTCAGAGTGACCAAAGTCCCGCCGTGATGTCTGACGCACGGCCGTCGGCCCAAAGAAGAAGCAAATACATTTATGCCTTCGTTGCAGGGACAGCCGGCCGAACCTTCACGGACATCGGCATCGAGGGAGGAAGGATTTTCGCAGTCTCGCACGGCAAGGTCGCCGCAGTCGTCAGTGATGTTCCGGCGGGGGCGCGGCTGCGTCCCGAGCGGCGGCATCTTGAGGCGCACAACCGCGTCATCAAGCAGCTCCTGGCTGATGGGACGGTGCTCCCTCTGGCTTTCGGCACGGTGGCCGGCAGTCACGCTGCAGTCCGTCGCATTCTTGCACTCAACGGGGACGAGTTAGCCAGACATTTACATCGTCTGGATCATAAGGTCGAAATGGGAGTACGTGTGATGTGGGATGTTCCCAATATTTTTGAGTATTTCGTACAGACACATCCCGAACTCCGGGCGGCGCGGGACCGATTACTCGGCCAACGCCATGCTCCCACACAAGACGACAAGATCGAAGTAGGCCGGATGTTTGAACAAGTGCTTAACGGCGACCGCGAAAAATATACCGGCATCGTCGAGAGCGCTCTCTCTAAAAGCTGTCTCGAATTCAAACCTAACCGCTGCAGAAATGAGCAGGACGTCATGAATGTGGCCTGTCTTGTCGATCGCGATGCCCAGTCCGGGTTCGAAGCTGCGGTACTGGCGGCGGCGCAACTCTTCGATAACAACTTTGCGTTCGACTACAACGGTCCCTGGGCTCCGTACAG
>CAZLYW010000060.1:2504-6081 GCA_964563915.1 uncultured Candidatus Peribacteria bacterium
CCATGGGAGCGCAGACGAGGCTTATCGACAGATTGGAGAGAAAGGCGCCTCAATGTTCCTCATCGACGACATCCTACTGACGCCCTTCCGCAGCATCCTCTGGATCTTTAAGGAGATCAACAACGCCGCAACACAAGAACTGGGCGATGAAGCTGCCGCAATGACCGCTCAGTTAAGCGACCTCTATATGGAGCTGGAAACCGGAGCGATTACAGAGGAGGAATTTGCGGCCCAAGAGGAAAGCCTTCTACGCCGGCTCGATCAGTTGGAACGCCGCAAGCCTGCAGATTCGGGGATTCGACGGCATGAGCACTCATAAACTAAATGTGCCGTCCTTTCTCGATGATGTGCGTTTTGAACTATTGCTCTTCGGAGGAAAGGGTGGGGTCGGCAAGACAACAAGCGCCACAGCTACTGCGTTGAAGCTCGCCGACAACTTCCCAAACGACGTGTTTCTATTGTTATCCTCTGATCCCGCTCATTCGCTCGCCGACAGCATTAACGGCTCGCCGGTTCCCTCTAACCTGAACGTTGTGGAACTGAATGCGGCGGAATATCTCGACGCGTTTAAGGCGCAACACAGCGAAAAGCTTGGGGAAATCGCAATGCGCGGCACGTTTCTGGACCAGGAGGACGTGCACTCGGTGCTTGACCTGTCTCTGCCCGGTATGGACGAGCTCGTGGCTTTCCTGGAGATCTCAACCTGGGTGCAAAATCAAACCTATCGCTGTGTGGTGGTCGACACGGCGCCGACAGGACACACACTTCGCTTACTCTCGATGCCGGATCTGATGGGGAGCTGGATTCAGGCGCTCGACAAGTTATTGGCCAAAAATCGATACATGCGGAGTCTCTTCGGCAATCCGGCTGAGGACGAGATCGATGGCTTCATCGAAACGCTGTCTGTCAAGGTGAGACAAACCAGTGAGCTGCTCCAGAATCCGACACGATGCCGCTTCGTCCCGGTTATGCTCGCCGAGGCACTAAGCGTACAGGAGACAATTTCGCTGGTGGAGATTTTGAAACACACGAAAGTGCCGGTTACGGACATCATCATCAACAAACTGTACCCGTTGAGTTCCTGTGGCGCCTGCCGGCGGATTCGAAGCGGGCAGAACGTCCAGCTCCGTGACATCGCCCATCTCTTCCATCGATACAAACTCTGGGCGACTCCTATGTATCCGGAGGAAGTGCAGGGAGCGGAAACCCTCCGTGCATTCTGGAATATGGTCCAGGAATTGGGAGAGCAGAACATCGAACCCCAATCCGTCGATAAGAACGACTCGTCGCCGGTAGTCGTGGAGTTTCCCAATGGTCTCCCTGCTTCGGAGACCAGTTTGATGATATTTGCAGGTAAAGGTGGAGTCGGTAAAACCACCATGGCTTGCGCGACAGCCATCCGGCTCGCAAGAGACGGCAGAAACGTTCTTCTGTTCTCGGTGGATCCGGCTCATTCTCTTTCAGACTGTTTGAACCAGCCGATCGGCCCAACGCTCACATCTGTTTCGCCCCGATTGGAAGCGATCGAGATCGACGCAACAGCGGAATTTCGAAAGCTTAAAGAGGAATACCGTCTCGAACTGCGAGGTTTGGTGGAGTCGCTGTTGCCTGAGGTCGATCCCACTTACGATCGAGAAGCGATGGAAAGCATTTTCGATCTTTCTCCCCCGGGGCTGGACGAGATCATGGCCATGACCAAGGTTATGGAGTATTTGTTTGCGGACAGGTACGACATCGTCATCATCGATTCGGCTCCCACCGGCCATTTGATGAGGCTGCTGGAGCTACCCGGCCTTATTGACAGTTGGTTGAAAGTGTTTTTCAGCCTGCTGCTGAAGTACAAGCGAATCTTCCGCCTGCCGAGAATGTCTCAGCGGCTCGTATCGATTTCGAAGAACTTGAAACGTTTCCGCAGTCTATTGACGGACCGGGATGAGGCCGTCACGCATGTGGTGAGCATATTGACGGAGATGGCATTCGAGGAAACCACGGACCTGCTTTATGCCTGCGAACGGATTGGCGTGCGAGTTCCAGCGCTTTTTCTGAATCTTGTCACCCCGATTGGAGATTGCGACATGTGTTCTCGCTTACATTCACGCGAGCAGGTGATGCGGAAAAAGTTTCGAAGCGCATTTCCACGTCAGTTTCAGACGATTGTCTACCGCGGCAGCGAACCGCGAGGACTGCAGGAACTGGAACGATTGGGGCAGATTCTATACGCCCCGGAGAGGACCGGCGTGGGTGCATCCAGCCAACTCTGATGGAGAGTGAAATAACAACCATGGGTGAAGATCACGTTGCAGATACGCGGTCCGCGAGTTTGTGCGAAGTGCTGGATCGGGTGCTGACTAAAGGAGTCGTCGTCTGTGGAGATATCACTATCGCCGTTGCCGACATCGATTTGCTGTATCTCGGGCTCAGGCTGATGTTGACGTCGATCGAGACCGCAAGAAACACGGGAGCGATTCTTGACCCCGAAAAAGGATTGGACCGGCCATGTTCGTAAACGGAGACATCAACAGCGCTGGTAAGCACGCAGCCCTGGCGCTGCGGCCGGCAGTGGCTGCGTCCCAACGGAATGACCTCTCACGAATCGACGTGCAGCCGGACCGCGTACGTAATGGCCTGGTCAGATTGGTGCTGACCGTCGTGAAACTCCTTCACGAGTTATTAGAACGGCAGGCGGTCCGGCGAATGCAAGCCGGTTCCTTGTCGGATGCCGAGATTGAACGGTTAGGCGTGACGCTCATGAGACAAGCTGAAGAAATCGAAGCCCTGCGAAAAGAATTCGGCCTGGAAGAGGCAGATCTCAATATGGATCTAGGCCCGCTGGGAAAACTACTCTGAAACGAGGTCCAATAGGATGGCAATTTCAAGACCAGTTACCCACGCAGTTGAAGGCTCAACTCTCGCAGATATTCTGGAACGCGTACTGGATAAGGGTATCGTCATCGCCGGCGATATCAAGGTCAATCTGGTGGAGATTGAGTTGCTGACCTTGCAAATCCGTCTCGTTGTGTGCTCCGTGGATAAGGCTATTGAGATGGGGATGGATTGGTGGACTCACAATCCTAATCTTTGTTCGCGTGCACCCGCCGAGAATCTTCCGCCCGAGCCTACAGATGATCCGGCAGTGAAGAATCGTTAAGCGGCGCAGAAGAAAGGGGGCGCCGGATGATTGAATTGGAGCGGCTGAATTCCGTCCACGACATTGCCGCGCCGGGGTCGCGTGACTCCACAGATGTGCCCACAGTCCGCGACTCAACAAAACGTGAACGGCGGCACGCTGTGGATGTCTTACACGAACTCAAAATCGGCTCGGCCATCGCCGTCACGGTGATTTTGGCGAAGCTCATCACGTCCATCCGCGACGAGCGGACGTTATGGGAAATCCTGGTGTTTCTCGCGATCTGGAAGATCGCCGAATCATGAGACTGTCAGTTGCGGCAGTGGCCGAGGCGTGACAATCGAATGTCTGGTTGCACCGCTGAAGTGGTGGCCGAGCGTGGCGTAACGGAGGGCTTATTCTTTCTGCAGAAGCCCTTCCCAATGGAAGGACTCACGCGCAGATGACGCG
>CAZLYW010000061.1:0-6072 GCA_964563915.1 uncultured Candidatus Peribacteria bacterium
CATTTGAAGACGCAGAAAAAAGCCCCATTCCGCGTCCGGAATGGGGCTGGCCACGACGCTCGCGAGCGTCGCGGCAGGGCTGCAGATACACAATTTGGAGACGCTCACGCGGCCTCGATGAGAGCCTTTTGGCCATCACTGTTGATGGAAGGCATACCGAAACGGGTGATGTCGAAGCTGCCGTCATCGCGCTGGATCCGCGGGGACACGAACGCGATGGCGGAGAACTCCTTGCCGCGACCCGGCGTGAAGAAGTGGATCGCGCCCGGATCGATGACGAAGGCTTTTCCCGGTTCGGCGGGCTCGAACGCGAGTTCGAAGCGCCGCTCGCCCGCGGTGTGTGGCCCCATATAGGTGCCGCCTTCGCAGGGGGCAAATCCTTCCTCCGGCCCGAGCGGCAGGAAGACGCTCCTTCCGACCGCATGGACGTGCGGTTCAGTGGGGCGGTTAGCCTGCATCAGGATCGCCTCGGACACCGTCGGATCCAGGCCGTGCTGTTTGCACAGCGTCCGGAACGCCTTGGGGTGCATGAAGCCCAGACGGAAGCCGTCCAGGGTCTGCACTCGGTGTGAGAAGATGGGATTGGATCCCAAATTCTTCCGGCCGGGGCTCAGCGTGGACATCCTTCGCCGGACGTCCTCCAGAAACCTCACTTCGCGTTGCGCGGTGTAATCGCGAGGCAAAGTTTTTCTGTGGACCATGAGTTCTCCTTTTCGTGATTGAGCTGCAGCCCGCACCAGGGAACGCCCCTGACGCAAGACTGCACAGTTACAACGGCTTTCCTGTCAGCGGATGGAAACGCCAGTGCTGGGGAAATGGATTTCCCACTTTCCAAGGCGATCCACCGCTGATTCTGTCGTAAAAAACAATGTCTGCTTCCAGACTCCAGCCACCGTAGTGGAACGTACAATAGAACTGATGGCGAAGCCTGTGGTAATGCAGACGGCTGAGTGGGATCCCTGAGACGGGATGAAGCATCATGCCAACACCGCGATCAAGATCGAGCTCGGTGTACGTCATGATATCTTGACCTGGAAAATACGGCGTTTTCGGCTTCGAAGATTGTCTCCTTTCTTCGATGATTTCAAAGACCCGCAGCCCAGACTCAGGAACATCCTGAATCCAGCGTTCTACTCGAATGAGCAGACGCGCTACGGACTTTTGAAATCAGCAGTGCACTCCGCTCATCGCGAAGTGCCACCATGCCCCAACGCTTTCACCCGCAAACGCGAGAGAAAGAAAATTGCCGCCACTGCTAATAACTGATCTTTCCATGATGTTCTGCTGTACCGGTACAACGGTACACAGGAGGCAACGGGAAATCAAGGGGATTTTTCAGGATCCTTGGGAACTGCCGGAAATCGCATCATTTGACTTTCTTGCCTAATCGCTTGAGGAACAACCCGAATCCCCCACTCCCATGCTTGAGCATCCGAGAACCTCTGGTGATCTTGCTGATGCTGATCCTGAGTTTCTTATTGATATCCCGTTGTTTCATTCCCACTGCAAGTGCCTGAATCAACCGCCAACGCTCGGCGACGGAGTGCAGCTCGCGCGGAGTCAGAATGTCTTCGAGGAGAATCTTCGCCTCTTTCTTTGTTCTCGCGGAGGAGAAGAGCCCGTAGAGATCGCGGAATGAGGATGATGTCATCTGTTCTGTCGTAGCAATTTTTTCATTCTTTTCGTGACAAATTCTACCGGAAAGTTATTGGCCACCCCACGCGAACACAGAATCTCTAATCGCGCCGCCGAAATTGCACGCGAGAGTGCTTCCTGGGACGCCAATCCGGATTGCTCCAACGCCTTCAACCCTGCCGGCCGATCTTCATCCAGCAGATCGGAAATTCCGAGGAGTCTCGCGAGATGCTCTTCCATCGCCGTCAGTTCCGTTGACGTTCCGTTCTGCTCCATGAGAACACTGTAAAAACTCTTAGGAACATTGGCAATGGGAACCTCTGAACAATGCCATGTTTTTCCCATACGTTTGCTCTACCGCTCATTATTTCTTCAACTTGTGTCTCTCCAACGCTTGTTGATACTCTTCCGGCTTGTTCTGCTTGAGGTAGGTGAGGAGCTTACGGCGCTGCGCGACTTTACCGAGGAGTCCGCGGCGGGCGGAATTATCCTTCCGATGATCTTTGAGGTGATCGGTGAGGAGACCGATGGTCTTCGTAAGGAGAGCGATCTGGACCTGCGGCGAACCCGTGTCCTTCGCGTGCTTGCGGTGCTTGGAGATGAGATTTTTCTTCGCGGTGCGCTTGATCACCATAGAGAGACAAGGAAAAACGCATTAGCGCCGGGCCGCTCCAGGGAAGTCCCACAGGGAAGCGCGGACGCCAATTCTACGCATGGGAAGCGAAAAATCAAGTCCCCTAAGCCAAAAACCTCTCTGCGAAGCCTTGGGAAACCTGAAGAGTGGACTTTCATACACCCCCTGCTACCATGCATTCATGGATGTGTTTGCTCTTGTCGTCGGCGGAGTCATGGGCGTTCTGGCGGGATTCATGATCGGGCATTTTCTCGGACGTCGGTCGACCCATGATTTGGAAGCGGTGCTCGACGCCCTTTCGGCGAAGACGGTGACCAAGCAGGCGGAGCACATCTTGAACCTGGCGGAGACCAAGCTCGCGGGGAAGAAAGACGTGATCGACGGAACGCTGAAAGCGATGAAGGGCGATCTGAATCGCGTGGAAGAACTCATGCGCAAAATCGGCGACGGCAACGTGCAGGTCGGCACGCGGTTGGATAACGCGGCGACGGCCATCAAGGATTTGTCGCAGAAGACGGAAGGTATCAGCAACGCCCTGACCAGCAACAGCGCGCGCGGGCAGTGGGGTGAGCGGATGGCGGAGGATGTCCTGCGGCTTTCGGGATTGATTGAGGGGATTAACTTCATCAAGCAGACGAAGCTCGAAGCCGGCTCGAAACCGGATTTCACATTCCTTCTTCCACAGAAGCGGAAATTGAACATGGACGTGAAGTTCCCCTTCAACAATTACCAGCTCTACGTGGACGCGAAAACCGAGAGGGAGAAGGAGGAGTACAAGGAGAAGTTCCTGAAGGATGTCCGCAAGCGCCTCAAAGAAGTGCAGACGCGCGATTACATTAACTCGGAGGACGGCACCGTCGATTACGTCCTGCTCTTCGTCCCGAACGAGCAAATTTTCTGCTTCATCAACGAAATCGATCGTTCCCTGATTGATGAAGCCATGCGCGGCAAGACGATCCTCTGCTCCCCGCTGAGCCTCTACGCGATCCTCGCCGTGATCCGGCAGTCCATCGACAACTTCAGCATGGAGAGCAAATCGCAGGAAATGCTGACGATCTTCGGAGCATTCAAACAGCAGTGGGAGAAATTCAAAGATCAGATGGAAGCGGTCAAAGAGCGCTTTGAGTCCGCCCACAAAGGATACGAGGAGTTGACCGGTGCTCGGGAGCGCCAGCTCGACCGACAACTGCAGAAGATTGACGAGATGCGGTCGGAGAGGGCGCTCGAGGCAACGCCACTGAAAGATACTATCGAGGGAGCTACAGCGAAGGTGGCGAAGAGGCTCATTGCGAAAGTTCCCGGCTGATTTCCATCGCATGCCAATCGAGCAATCGGACGCGCTTCTGACTGCGCTCCGATAACAACAACCCGCGATAACTCGAAAGATTCTTTCTATCGAGGCGTCGCAGGATCTTGCGCCAGGTTCTCTTCGGCAGCCTTCTGCCAGTCGGAAAGATTTCATATCCGAGGAATCGGAGTCCGCGTCTGCAGGGAAGCACGATGTCATTGCGAGGGTGGAGCGGCAAACACAGGCTTCTTCGCAGAAACTTGCTCACCAAATCCCTCCATCGCTCCAATGATTCGCGACTCCGGCCGAAGAGTACAAAATCATCGCCGTAGCGCAGGTATTCGCGTACACTCAGGGTATGCTTCACGAAGCGGTCCAGCTCATGCAAATAGATGTTCGCAAAAATCTGGCTCGTGACGTTTCCGATGGGAATTCCTCGCCGCACGAACGTACTCTCTCTCTCTCTCTCTCTCGCATACCACCAACGCTGTCGTAACTCCTGATGACCTCGTCAACAAGACTGCACGTTCGCCCGTCACTGACTCGTCCTTTAAGCAGGGAAAGCAAAATCCCCTGGTCCACGTTATCGCCGACATATCTGTCTGTGTGGACACGCTTCCCATAATCAACTGCACCTACGATTTGTTCAAGCATGTCGTCGGGGCCACGGGGCAGATGGAAAAACACTGGCGGTACTCCATCGGGCAGAGCCTCGAACGCAGCGTTCTCGATTGTCTTTCGGAACTCATCATGGCGAAGAACGCACCGAAGCCACTCAAAGCAGGTTACCTCATCAGGGCATGCGCCCATCAGGAAACGTGCATGCTCAAGCTGCGGCTGTGCCTGGAACTCAAGCTCGCGAACGAGACGAAAATCTTCCAGACACAAGCGACCGTGGAGGACGTGGGACGGCAAATCGGCGGGTGGCTGAAATCGGTGCAAACCCAATAAACTCTTAGCCGGGACGCACGCCCACCGCGAATATTGTTGCGGTTGTCAGCGTTGTTCCTGTTCTGGTTCGCGTTGCCCTCGTTCCGATTACCGTTCCAGGCGATACCGCTTTTTGACTGAGCTTCATACCGAAGTCATTAACCGCAGTCCAATGACCATCTCGTCACAGAATCACTCAGCTCAAATTAAGGGTTCATGAGGCTATAATGGTCGATCTGGCTTCTTGTTTCATTCAAAGCCACTGTGTGAAGGACCACCGTACGGTAGCTTGCTCTGAGGCAAGTGACTATTCACCGCTGCGCGTATTGTAGCGGAAAAAATTTGTAAAGGACAAAGGAACCAAGAAGACCAAAGACTAAGGACTAAGGACTAAGGACTAAGCAATCTGAACCCTTAGCCGGGACGCACGCCCACCGCGAATATTGTTGCGGAAGACAGCGTAGTTCCTGCCCTGGCGCGCGTTGCCCTCGCGCCGATTACCGACCCAGGCGAGACCGCTGTTCTTAATTTCTGCGAGATTTCCTTTATGCCACGTCAAAGTACTTTCCCACAACTCTGGCTTTCGTTCTGCTTGTGTCTGAAGAGAATCATGTGAGATCAATTGACCACCACCATGCGTCCATACCAACATGTCTGCTTCGATATAATTCAGACCTGATGCATCAGCCAGACGCTCAAGTAGTCCGCGTATCCATGTTTCTGCTTCTGCCCGGTCACGTTCATAAAATTGAGAAACACGATCTTGTATATACGCTTCTTGATTACCAGCTGTCAGAGCTGCTAACGCTGCTTCTTGTGCTCCGATATCAAGACTGTCTGCCACATTTTCAAATTCAACTGCAAAGATTTTACCATTTTCATCGGTCTCTACTTCCACGACTGTCAGTTCCGCTCCCATATTCTCGTGTGCTTTAAGTGCCTGCATGAACTCAGTGTTTTTCTTCAAAGCTGCATCTATAGTTGACCATTCATTTCGAGCTGCCACGTTGGTCTCGGGACGTTGAAGATGAATGCTGAGTTGCTCATCCTCGGAGAGCTGTAACACTTTTGGTTGTGGTAATGACTCTTCTGCCCCTGAAGATGCATCACTCTGCTCATCATCTCTAAAAAGGCCCCTTGATTTCTCTCTCGCCTCCTTAGCCAACAATTCAATAGCTTCTGTTAATTGCTCAAAAGATGCCTCATGACTTGGTATACCATCAATTTTAACGGAAACAGTTCTTTCTTTCAGATCAGTAGACATGTGCAGGGCAGAAAAATATTATGCTAAATATACATGTACTCCTGACTATGTCAAATCGAATTCGCCAACGCCAATTCGTCGATTCGTCCAGCAGGAACTGTGGTGCAGTACACTCCCCGTCAGTGAGACAGATTGACCCCATCCTCGGCCCTCTCAACAAACCGCAGCGGGAAGCGGTGCTATATCAGCATGGACCGGCACTTATCTTGGCTGGAGCTGGCAGCGGAAAAACCAGGGCGCTCACGCATCGTATCGCGCGGTTGATGGCGGATGGAGTCCAACCGTGGCACATCCTCGCGGTGACGTTCACGAACAAGGCGA
>CAZLYW010000062.1:0-5955 GCA_964563915.1 uncultured Candidatus Peribacteria bacterium
TTTCAGAGACTATTTCATCCCCCTTCCGGGGTGCTTTTCACCTTTCCCTCACGGTACTATCCGCTATTGATCTCTGCATCTGCTTTAGCCTTGGATGGTGGTCCACCCAGATTCAGGCCGGATTTCACGTGTCCGACCCTACTCAGGATTCCTCTAGTGCCTGCTGGTATTTCGCGTACGGGGCTCTCACCCTCTCTGGCCGCCCGTTCCAGGGACGTTCTTCTATAACAGCAGTGTCACATGTTGAGGTCCTACAACGTGTGCTGCGCACGCAACAATTGACTGTTAACAGTTAACAGTTAACCACGCGAGCAACAGCCGACACATCTGTGCGACTGTTACTTTTTCGGTCAATTGTTAATAGTTAAATGTTAATTGTTATGTGCGCAGCACATTTGGGCTATTCCCTGTTCGCTCGCCACTACTGAGGGAATCTCGTATTTGATTTCTGTTCCTCTGGTACGTGAGATGTTTCAGTTCCCAGAGTGACCTCTCGGCCTCGTTCCTGATTTCAGGATGGCTGGATAACGTTGATCCATTCTCGCAAGAAGAATTAAGAATTATGAATCAGGAATTATGAATAATGCTTAATTCATAATTCTTTATTCTTCATTCATCTTGATTCCATCAAAAACCAAGAATGAGGCCGAGTCCTAAGACATAACTCTTAGGGGGTTTCCCCATTCGGAGATCTTCGGCTGGTAACGCTTGCCTAGCAGCTCACCGAAGCGTTTCGTCGCTGGCCACGTCCTTCGTCGGAATGCAGAGTCGAGGCATCCATGTGTTGCGATGAGTAACATTTTTCTGCGCTGCGCGAACAATTGACAATTGACTCTTAACATTGAACACAAAGTTCATTGTTCATTGTCAAAAGTTAATCGTTGCGCGAAGCGCCATACTGTTCATGTGCTACAAGCTGGGTACTACTGCTCTGGTGAGCCTGTCGAACCACCAGTCTTGTAACGTTTGTCATGCCTATGTTTTCAATAAGCACGGCGAGGGAGGAGCACCGCACCCTCGAGCGGTTCGAATGAACGACCGGTCGGGGTGCATTCGCCTCCTTACATAGGAGGGAAACCCTTCGACTCGTCCCTCGCTTGCGCTCGGGACTCGCTCAGGGTTGTTTCTGCTGCGATATTCCTTGGTTCGCTTACGCTCACCTTCGGAATATTCTTGCAGAAACAAAAATGCGGGTGGCTCACGCACACCCGCAGAAGTAGTGGTCCAGAGGACACTATTCCTACGGGTGTTCGCGGGTCTGCATAGTAGCGAAGGGATTCTACTGAGAGATAAAAGAGGGTCAAGGAGAAAAGACGTTATTTGGAAGCCATACGCAAGCAAGTCAAGCAGCAAGTAGTCATATCCTCTTCTCATGCGCGTACTCCGGCAGCACCAATGGCTCCTTGTGGGACTCGCCGCCCTCCCTCTCCTTCTCTATGCGCACTCCCTCGCGAATGATTTCGTCGGGTGGGACGACGGCCTGTTGATTACGGAGAATCCATGGGTGCAGGGACTCACATGGACGAACATCCGCCACGCATTCACCTCGTACGATCCGGAGCTGTACATCCCGCTCACGCTCCTGAGTTATCAATTGAACTACGCGATCGCGGGACTCTCGCCGTGGATCTATCATCTGACGAATCTCCTCCTGCATGTCGGCAATGTACTGTTGATGTTCTGGATCGTCGGGCAGCTCACGCAAAAGAAGATGGCGGCGCTCGCGGCGGCACTGCTTTTCGCCGTTCATCCGCTCCACACCGAAGCGGTCGTGTGGGCGGCGGCACGGAAGGACGTCCTCTCGAGCGTATTCCTCTTCCTCACGCTCGCGAGCTTTCTACGCTATCGCACGACGGAGAAATCTGGCTTGCCCCGCGAAGCCAGAAGGGCGAAGTGGGGATGGTATGTGCTGAGTATGGTGAGCTTCGGACTGGGATTGCTCTCAAAAGTGAGCATTCTCACCGCACCGCTCGTACTGATCATGATGGACTGGCAACAGGAACGGCATGGATTCAGAAGATCCCTACGAGACGCGCTCCCGTTCTTCAGCTTGAGCGTACTCTTCGGGGTCGTCTCGCTCTTCGGGAAAATACCGCAGAGCATGTTTATCTCGGACAAGCTCCTCATCGGTGCGCGAGCGACGATGTTGCTCCTCCAGAAGCTTCTGCTGCCGTGGGGGCTCACGGTATTCTATCCGTACACGCAGCCGATCTCCGTCACGACACCGGATCTCTTCTTCTCCGTCGTTGCCGTCCTCTTGGTCACCGCGGTATGCTTCTGGACTGTTCGCTTCAGTCGGTGGCCGCTCTTCGCATGGGTCATCTTCCTCCTTCTGGTGATCCCGAGCTTCACGAACATCGCCAAGGGGAAGAACTACTTGCTCGATATCTACGTCACCACGGACCGGTATGCGTACGCTGCTTCGCTCGGGCCCCTGCTCCTGGCCGGATTATTTTTCGATAGAATGCGGACGGCGTGTAGTAGGGGCATAGCATGCTACGCCCCTACGACGGCCCTCGCGAGCGTGACGATCATTTTGAGCATTCTCGCATATCGCCAGTCGCTCACCTGGAAAGACTCCGAGGCGCTCTTCCGTCATGCCATCGCCGTATCTCCGAATTCCTACATTGCGCATCAGAACCTCGGCACGATCATCGGGGAGCGCGGCGACCTGGATAGGGCATTACTCGAGTACGCCGCGGCATTGAGCATCCGGCCCGATGGAACCACCTACTACAACATCGGGCAGATCATGGAATATGAAGGAAACACCGCATTAGCGATCGAGGCATACCGGAAAGCCGTGGAGTTGAGCCCGTGGGAGAAAGAGGCGGAGGAGAGGTTGAGGATATTGGAAAAGGGTACCCAGTAGATATGTTGTTCGATTCACGAATGAAGTTACGGGTTCTGAGTTTCGGGTGTTGGGAGCCTCATCACTCGTAACCCGAAACCCGCAACTCGCAACGTACATCAAGCTCACTCCGTAGCTTTAGCGAAGGAGGGTAGCGTGGGGAGGGGCTAGGGGTGAGGTCTATTGTAAGAAACCCCCATTTCTGCTACACTAATCAGATTGGTATGAACCAAACCACACAGACAAACCCCGCAGGCCAAGACCCCGCGGTCGTGCTGCCGCAGCTCCCGCAGTTCCCATCGGGACAGGAAGTCTACGACGCGATCATGGGGCAGATCGAACCGGAACTCACGAGCAGGCAGTTGCCGACCTTGCAGCAGAAGTACGCGACGGAAACGGCCGAAGAGTCACAGGAACGACAGGCGCGGTACGACAAGGCGTTTGCGGAGTACGGAAAGCGCTATAGCGCATTCTCGGAGCAGCTTGCCGGACAGGTGCATTCCTTCCAGCGCATTGCGATCTCTGCAGCGGAGATGAGCACGAAAGCCGACGAAGAGGACGGGCTGGCGGCGATCGCCTCATCGATCGCCTCCGCATAACAGTTTTGACCGCTGATACACACATGCATCCCCTCCGCACATTCCCGGCATTCACGACGGCATCCGGCTCCGTCGAGCGGCGGCTGATCGCCGCCTTCGGCGGATTTGGAGAGGCGTTCAAGATGGCATTCGATGCGAAAGCGGCCACCGACGCCAAAGCCGCCAAGGAAAAAGAGGCGGGTGCGAAAAAGGAGGAGGCGGGTGAAAAGGGCGGCGAAGCACCGGCGAAGCGCGCCGAAGAACTTGCGAAAGTCGCCGGCGAGGAGCTCGCGAAAGCCCGAGGGGGGATCCAGGCGGCCATGAAGCGTTCCGGCGAATTCGGGGAATTCAACCGCACACTCCCGGTGACACTGGAGATGCAGAAGCAGGCAACCAACATCCTGAGAAACTACAACCCCCGGGAGCCGTTTTCCAAAGAGAACACGGTGAACCAGCTGATGGCGTTGGGCTTCTCGCGACCCACGAACGCGCAATTGGAGGGCGCACAGAAGAACACACTGGAAGGTCGGGTAGTCTCGCCGCCGCTGACCGCGGGAACATCGCTCTCGGTCCTCGAGGGGAACCTGCAGCCGCTCATCGCGCTCTTCTCGAGAATCTTCCGGGGCACCGACAGCGCGCCGAGGAGCGAACGGGAATTATTCCTCTTCTCGATCGAGAGCTACAACGCCCAGAACCGCCACACGGCCGCGCTCGCGCTGCGGGACAACCGCACCACCGGCAAGGAGGACCTGATGGTGACGCTCAAAGACCCCTCGACGAGCGAACCGAAGTTGCGAAAAGAGCAGATGGAGAAGCGCCTCACCGAGATCGAGCGGCAATTCAAGATCGGCCTCATGAACGCCACCCGCGAACCGGGCGGGACCACCTACGTGATCCCCGACGCGACGGAGGACAAGGTCCGGCAGGTCCGCAACATGCTCGCGACGATCCGCGATCCCGAAGACTCCCGTCCTCCACCCACCCCCTCGACAGGCGGCGCCGGCGGACCCCCGGGAGGACCATCCGGCGGGCCCGGGGGACCGGCAGAAGGGCAGAAGGCGCGGCAGGAGGCGCGGGAACACGCACAAAGTGTCATAGATGCGATCAACGGAAAAATGGCGGCATTGGACTCAGGCGCGGAAACTCAAAAACTACGGAAAGAGATTACGGTGCAGATAGCACAGGTACGGAGATGCTTCGTGGGAGGAAGCGACGCTGAGCAGACAAAACTTATCCGTGAGAGGACAGATCAACTACTGAAATTGGAAGAGCAACTCGACAAGCAGCTGGAGGCTAGCGTGAAGAATCTCGAGACTGTCCGTAAACTAGCCGAAGTAGCGCAGAACGAGATCGCCGCCGCACGGAAGACGATCGCCGCTGGCGGAAACAAAAACCTCATCGAAGCTCTGGAACAGAATATTCAGCTACTGGAAAAGGCTCTCGCGGCGCCGATCTCGCCCGCAACCCCCGAGAGCATCATCAAGGCAACAGAAACCCTGTCAAAGACCGCTGAGGAGCTGGAACGAAGGGAGGCGGAGGGCAAACTGCGCAAACGTGCGACGGAAGTGAAAGGCAATGTGGAAACAAGAAAGCAGGCATTGGAAAAAGACGGGGGGTTAGTGGATGGATTCGGCTGGAATGGGAAGGAAACGATGGAAAAAATCGCTAGAGCGGAGGAAATCCTGAAGAATGTGCGCCTGGATCCGGCGCTGATCAAGGAGCTGGAGGCAATCACCACGAATCTGGAGCGCGCAGCGAAGACTCTGACAGGAATCCAGAAGGAGCGCACGGATGCGCGTGAGAAGACAGCCAAAGATAAAGCAAATGCCGACAGAATTAAGACACTAGTACTCGCGCGTCGCAATGTGGGGAGAGACCTGATGGTATCCGCAACGTGTGCCGCAATCCTCTCGGATGGAGCCAGCGCAGAGAATGTCGAATCTCTCGGCGACGACATGTGGTACATCAATCTGAATGGAACCGGAAATTTGAAAGTGCGCTGGAATAGAACCGAAAAAATCTGGCAGCTAGCCCAGGCGGACAGCAAAACCGATGCCGATCTCACTTGGCATTCGGCGAGCGCTGGCGATTGGACAGCACCGTCATCGTACTTCCGCGAAAGCGGGCGTAGGCAAGCGAACCGACTTATGGGAAGATTACGGGAAGTCCACGTTGAGCATCCGATCACATGAAGCTGCTTCTCTCATAAGATAGTATGGAATCCCTGACTCCTCTCCTCCCCGACGAACTGGCAATGAACAATCTCCCGGCACTCATCGCCGCGGTGAAGAGGCAGTGTCCGGACGCGGAGAACCCGACGCTGCAGCAGTCCGAGCAACTCGATGAGGGTCGCTACGGCTTCGTCCTGCAGGGAGACGACGGCCAGCGGTACAACATCACCGCAAGGCTTCTGCCGGATGGAACGCTCGGAAACCTGGTGTGCGTGAAGAGTTTCAATGTGATGACGGACGAGGTGTAGGGGTGATCCCTCGTACGCTCGCCTCCCCTTCGTCTACGCTCAGGGCA
>CAZLYW010000063.1:0-5882 GCA_964563915.1 uncultured Candidatus Peribacteria bacterium
TCGGACAGCAAGAAATATTCGATGCGGCTAATGCCGCCCCTGGGCGATCTGAGAAAGATGTGATCGTGCTGTTTCGTGTCGAATTTCAGAGCCACCAAGTGCTGATTCGTTCTGTGCCAGACAAGAGAACTTTCCTCATGAAACGCCTCCGATTCGCTGGACAGCCGCATGATGTAATGAGGTACGCCATAGAACATCCTGACGAGAAATTCAGCAGGAAAGAGGCCGCCGTCAAGCGTTCTCTCACGCAAATTTTTGACGACATTGGTTTTGTTGGTGACCTTCGCAGGACCTTTGTTGAGACTTCGGCTGATGTTGCCTCTTTCCACCCTGTGGTCACAGCTGATGACCTTGTGGCCCGGGGCATCCCATATGATCGACTACTGAAGGAGCTGAAAACACAGGCCAAGGAGATTGACCCAGACGCATCAAAACATTCGATAGGGTAATAACGGGCGATAGCGGGTAATGACGGATACTAGCAGGTACTAACAAGCAGGCAGCGACAACCTCCAGGGGTATGACACGCTCGAAATATACGAGCGTGTCTTTTGGTTTCTAATGCGTATGTACACTGACGATCGCTACTGGAAAACTGCGAATTTTTACGCGGCCGCGCTTGCGCTTGCGCGTGGCTTGGAGCTTGTGAGTATTGATCGCGATGATCCACGGCGTAACCAGTTCGTATTCCGCGATGCGCCGGAACGCGAGGAATGGTTGCATGCGTACAGCTTCGCTCCGGAGGGTGCACCCGAGGTGCTTGTGGATGCGCGTAAGTTCGTGACTGCGATCAAGGCACTGAAAGAGAAGCTCTACGATCATCGAACATGACATGCTCTCGGAACGACTCGTCACCAGGTTTGCAGAATTATGGGAGCAGCAGACCGGAGAACGGCTCGCTCCCGAGGAAGCCCGTGACGCAGCGGAGCGTATGGTGGCGTGGTTTGAACTTCTAGCAAAATATGACCCAGCAGATTTATGCGATAACTGAACACGGTCTCCACGTCACGATTTTCATTGAGGACGAGGAGGAGCACCGCGAGCGAATGGTGAAGGAGGACCTCCGAGGTGCGATCCCAGAGATGGCTAGAGATTACGCCGACTCGCGATGCGAGGAGGAAAAATGCGGATGCGTATGTCACCCAACGAAGAAATCTTGAGAGCTGCATTCCACTTCCAGAAGCAAGGATTGCCGATCTTTCCCGTTTCGTGGGATGCAAAGCATGAGAAGCGGAAGAAGCCACTCGTGGAATGGACGAAGTATCTGGATCCGATTGCCTCTGAGGAAACGATTAGGCGTTGGTGGGCCCAGTGGCCTGACGCGGGAATCGGGCTCGCGATGGGGAGAATCTCCGGGCTGTGCGTGGTGGACGCAGAGCGTGGTGCGGATTTTTCGCTTTTCGGACTCGAAGGAATCGAGACGCCTACCGCGAAATCAGGAGGTGGAGGACGCCATTGGTACTTTCGATATGACGCATCCTTGGAACGATACAAGAACTGGAGGTTTGCGCATCTCTACGACTTCAAGACAGAGGGAGGATATGTGCTCGTCCCGCCGAGTCCGCACGAGAGCGGCGGTGTGTATGCGTGGGACACGCCGCTTGGTGCAGTAGATCCGCAGCCGCTGCACGATGCAGTGCGCCAGGCGCTGGTGAAACATGCGAGAGGGAGCATTTCCGTACCGATCAATGGGATCGTGAAGGAGGGGAGCCGGAACAATTCAGCGGCCTCTGTTGCAGGGAAACTCCTCGCACGATTTGAATCGAACGACTGGGAGGAGCAGGCGTGGCCTCTGCTTCAGTCATGGAACGCCACGAAGGCGAAGCCACCGTTGCCTGAGCAAGAGCTACGCACCACATTCGAGAGCATTGCTCGGCTTGAGCGGGAGAAGCGCGAGGCGAGGGATGAGGAACAGGGTGGAGAAAAGCGGGAGAGTATCGCACAGCAGCTTGTGCAGTTCGCACAGGAGGATGGTACCGAGTTTTACCGCAATGAGCACAAGGTGCCGTTTGTGCGTTTTCGGTCGGGCAGTCATTGGGAGGTGTGGCCGCTAGAGAGCCGAAATGCAAAATTGTGGCTCCAGTACCTCTATTGGACTCGAAAAAACTACGCAGTGCGTGGCGATGCGGTAGCACAAGCGATCGGCACTTTGGGGAGTATTGCTGTTTTTGAGGGTAAGCAGCGTCGGTTTGCGAATCGCGTTGCGCGCTCCTCGGATGGCTCGGTGTGGTACGACCTTACGGATGATGCATGGCGCGTCGTGCGGATCACGTCGAAAGGGTGGAGCATCGAGCAGGAGGCACCAGCGTTGTTCCAGCGCTACGCGCACCAGCGCGCACAAGTGCAGCCCGAACGCGGGGGCGACCCATGGGAGCTTCGAAGATTTGTGAACATCGCGGACGATCAGCAGTTTTTTCTGTTCCTCGTGCTCGTGCTCTCATGTTTCATTCCGGACTTCCCGCATCCCATCCCAATCGTGTACGGCTCTCACGGGGCGGCGAAGACCATGGCGTTACGCGTCGCGCGGATGCTCATTGATCCATCGTCTACGGGTGTGCCGAGGTTCCCGAAGCAGCCGGAGGCACTTATTCAGACGCTTGCGCACAACTGGTTCGCGCCGTTCGACAACGTGGACAAGCTCTCGCAGGATGCCTCGGATACGATCTGCGCGGCGGTGACGGGGATGGGGTTCTCGAAGCGTGCGCTCTACACCGATGATGAGGATTTCCACTACGCCTTTCGGCGGTGTGTGGGACTCAACGGGATTAACCTCGTCGGCACCAATGCGGACCTTCTCGATCGCAGCATCCTCTTCCAGCTCGATCGGATTCCGAAGGAGCAGCGGAGGGATGAGGCCGACTTCCTCAAGGAGTTCAACGCTGCGCTCCCCGGCATGCTCGGCGGATGTTTCGATGTGCTTGTGAAAGCGCTGGCGATCTATCCGAGCATCAAGCTCGCGTGTAAGCCACGCATGGCAGATTTCGCGCTCTGGGGCTGTGCGATTGCGGAGGCATTGGGGCAGCAGCAGCGGGAGTTCCTTAGCGCGTATGAGGCGAACGTCTTTTCGCAGAATGAGGAGCTGCTGGATGAGCATCCGGTCGCGGTCGCGATTCTGCACCGTCTTGCCCCTGGGGAGTCATGGGAGGGCAATGCGACGGAGCTGCATCGTGATCTCAAGGAGACACTCAAAGGGATTGGCGGAGATGGGGGAGCGCAGCAGCTCCCCAAGAGCCCAGCAGCGCTCTCGAAGGAACTGAACAAGATCAGGTCGAATCTTGCCGACGCGGGGGTATTCGTTGAGCGGCTCCAGCGCACCGGAAAGTCGCGGATCATACGCATTCGGAGAGAGGGGGAAGTTCCTGTCATTCCTGTCATGGTGTCAGAGAGCGCAGAGCAGAGCGATGAGCCACGTGACGGGAGCGTGACAGCGAGCGACGACGGAGTCGTGGAGCTGGCGTCACTACAGGAAGAGCGCAACCGCGCGGATCCTGGGGGCGATGACGGTAGTGACGGGAGTTTTTTGAAGCTAGTACGGGGAGTGTTCCCTGACGCTGAATTCGAAACGTAGCTATGGCAACCGAAAAGCAGATCGAAGCAAATCGTGAGAACGCGAAGAAAGGGGGAGTGAAGACCTCGGAGGGGAAGGCCGTGTCGCGGTGGAATGCAGTGCAGCACAGTATCCTCAAGGAGGTTGTCTCGGAGTACGAGCAGGAATCCTACGAGGGCATTCTGGAGCAGCTCGTGGAGCGCTACCGTCCGGAGGATATACTGGAGCACATGCTCGTTGAGCGTATTGGGATCTGTCGGTTGCGACTCTACCGAGCTGCGCGTGCGGAGAATGAGTACATGCGCTCGGTCCTCAATCCGCGGAAGGTGGTAGCTGAGAATCCCTTTGCAAATCTTGGGTTCTCATTGGAGAAGGTTGTACATGAAGGGTATGTTCCGCTCGTACACCAAGAGGCCATAGAAAAGCTTTCCAACGTGTACCTCCGGTACGAGACAACGATTGAGAACAGGATGTACAAGGCAATCCACGAGCTCGAACGGCTCCAGGCCGCAAGGCGCGGGGAGGCGGTTCCGGTGCCACTCGCGATCGAGGTCAACACATCTGGGCAGGAGGGGTGAATTGGGTTCGTTTGGTAGGAAATGGTATTGTGGGAGTGAACCCCAAGCCCATCAATCGTGAGGATTTTCTCGTACTTCGAGACAGAGAGGGGCGTTCCCTGTCCAGGCGAATCCTCACGGATGAGTTTGGGGTTCAACAGGGGCGTCCCTTTTTGTCAAAAATCTTGCTTTGCATAGTAAGGAGCAAACTTGTAGTTTTGGCGGTAAAAATTGAGTTTTTCTGTACGATAACAGCAGGGAGTAAAAGAGGGATTCTTAGGACGCATTGAGCGAATTTCTTGATGCTATGAAAGCCGTCATCTACGCTCGCGTGTCCACGAAGGGACAGGCAGAAGAGGGATACTCGCTCCCAGCCCAGGAGAAGATTTCGCTCGAATATGCGGAGCGCAAGGGACTTGAGGTCGTGAAGAAGTACCTCGTGCCGGAGTCCGCGAGTGGGCGGGTGCTTCGTCGGGCGTTCGCGGAGATGATGGAGTACGTGAAGCAGCACAAGATCGACGCGATCCTGGTGGAGAAGGTGGATCGTCTGACGCGGAACTTCAAGGAAGCCGTCATCCTTGACGACTGGATTGAGGAAGATGAAGATCGTTCGATTCATTTCGTGAAACAGGGTCTCGTGATCCACCAGCATTCGAAGTCGAGCGATCGGCTCCAATGGGATTTCCACCTCGTCATCGCCCGGAACTACATCCGGAACCTCGGGGAGGAGGTGAAGAAGGCGCACATCGTGAAGCTCCAGCAGGGCTGGCTACCGCTCTTCCGCGGGAAGTACGGGTACAAGAACGAGAAGGTGGATGGGCGACTGATTCAAGTCGTGGACGAGGAGTACGCACCACTCATCCGGAAGATGTTCGAATACTACGCGACGGGACAGTACTCCATTGGCGTGCTCGTCCAAAAAATGCACGCAGAGGGGCTGCGGACGCGGAAAGGCGAACGCATGGGCAAGACAAAGATGCACGTGCTCCTCACGGACCCGTACTACTGCGGGACGCTGACGTGGAATGGGAAGCAGTACCCGGGGAAGCATGCACCGCTCATCCCGCGTGCAACATTCGATCAGGTGCAGGACGTACTCGACCAGCAGCGCAACGGTGGTTCGAGGAAGCAGAAGCACAGCCAGCTCTTCAAGGGGCTCATTCGGTGCAAATATTGTTCCGGTATGTACTCGTGGACGATTGCCAAGGGTCACTGGTATGGGTACTGCAACTACTACCGGAAATGCCCGCAGCGTACGTTCGTGCGCCAAGAGGCCGTAGAGGCGCAGATTGTCCCGCTCTTAGAGCAGCTCTCCAAGAACGTCGCACCGTACGCGGAATGGCTGAAGGAGGCACTCAAGGAGAATCATCAGGCCGAGCGCGAGATGCACGACGCGGCGGTGGCGCAGCTCCAGAAGCGATATGACCATCTCCAGCGTCGGCTCGATACGATCTACGACGATAAGATCGACGGCACCATCACGAAGGAGATGTACGATCGGAAGTTCAAGGAATACACCTTCGAGCGTGAGCAGGTCGTAGCGGACCTCGAACGGCATACGAGCGCGAACACGGGCTATTTCGAACTCGCATCGAGCATCATTGATCTCGCGAGCAACGCGGCCGCGATCTACAAGCAGCGTTCTGAAACGGAGAAACGCCAATTTTTGAGCGTTGCATTTTCAAACCTTCAGATGGATCGTGAAAAATTGCTCTACTCATACCAAAAACCCCTCGCGCTGCTTGCACGAGAGGCTGTCTCTTATACACATCTCCGAG
>CAZLYW010000064.1:0-5394 GCA_964563915.1 uncultured Candidatus Peribacteria bacterium
AAATTTACATCGACGAAAAATTTGAGAAAGAATTCAGTCGGCTTCCCAGATCTCTTCAACAACGAGCGGAAAAGGCACGACGCCTGCTGATGGAGAATGCATTTCATCCCTCATTGCGGCTGCACAAGCTTTCGGGCGCAATGGATGGTCTGTGGAGCATCAGCATCAATCGTCAATATCGTATTCTGTTTGAACCACTGAAGAACGGCGACGTTGTTCTCGTCTCCATCGGCACGCATGCGATCTACGATTATTGAATAATCTTTCCCCGGACACTCCACCCTTCATAAGGAGTCCAGCCGCACTTGCTATGGAGTTCACCCCCCCGGATCGTCCACTCCGCCTTCGGATCAACGAGAATGAGGTCTGCCGATGCGTCTTCCGCAATCCCTTGCTTCCCCAGACTGAAGATGCGATTGGGGTTGGTGAAGCAGAGACGGAGGATGTCGGTATGTGGTATGTGGTATGTGGTATGTGGAGAGGGATGGGGCCATTGTCCTGATGCAACGCTCATGAGCAGCGGCAACATCGTCTCTACGCCGGGAACGCCACTGGGTGCTTCCAGAGGACTGCCTGATTGTTTTTCTTTGAGAGTATGCGGTGCGTGATCAGTCGCGATGCAGTCGATTGTCCCATCTTCAATGCCTTTCCAGAGAGCCTCCTGATGCTCGCGCGACCTGAGCGGCGGATTCATCTTCGCGAGCGTCCCGAGCGTCACGTAATCCTCAACTGTCAGGAAAAGATGGTGCGGAGCCACTTCACATGTGACCGTGATTCCGGATTGTTTCGCCGCACGAATGAGTTCTAGACCACCCCTCGTCGATACATGAGCAATATGCAGCCGCGTGTCGTATTTTTTGGCGAGAGCGAGAGCGTTTTGAATGGCCTTCACTTCAGATTCTGGTGGTCTGATTCTTGAATGAGCGTCAATGCACAATTCTTTATTCTTACTTCTTGATTCTTGATTCACCCGTGCGTCCTCGCAATGACACACCACCGGAATCTTCAGCTCTGCACAGAGTTTGAATGCCTCTTCGATCACGCGCATGTCTGCTCCCTGGTTGCCCGTCGAGTGATCGAAGTACAACTTGAGTCCGCAGCATCGCGCTTTGAGTCTCTGTAATTCCTCTGAAGCTCCCGTCCAGAGCTCACGGAGTGCCTGAAGGTGCGAGGGTTTTGTTGCACCGAAGAAAAACCGCACGTCTATTTTCAATTCTTCATTCCCCGTCCTGAGCCCCTCGAATGCACTCGGGATAAACTCCGTCGAAGGGTTAATTCTCAATTTTTCCGCCCGCCTCACTTTATCCGCCAACGCCACCACGGTGACGGTCGGCGGAATCGTATTCGGCATCTCGCACACGGTCGTGACGCCTCCTGCCAGCGCCGCCGCGGAGCCGGTTGCCATTGTCTCCTTCTGCTCCAATCCCGGCTCGCGGAAGTGCACGTGGCAGTCGATGAGCCCAGGGAAGAGCAGTTTTCCGGAAATTGCGACTTCTCGATCGAATTTTGCGTCCATTTGCGAAATGAGCCTGGGCTCATATGGACGTTTGAGGATATATTTGATGCGATTTCTCATGATCACAACATCACTATCCACTGGCCCCTCGGGAGTGATGATCGTGCCGCCGCGGAGGAGAATGGACGTCATGGGAAGAGGAGGAAGCGGATGGCGCCGGGGATAATGATACAGATAAAGATAACCACGCCCCCCAGGAACGGGAGAGGCATGAGGCTCGCGAGTAGTTGGATCATGCAGAAAGTAGGAGGTCAAGCAGTGCCATCCGAACGGGAACGCCGTTGCGCGCCTGGCGGAAGTAAGCGGCATTGGGAAGCGCGTCGACGTCGGCCGAGATTTCGCCAACGCGAGGAAGAGGGTGCATGACGACGGTCTTCTTCCCTTTGAGATGTTTCGCCGTAAGTGTGTAGACACCTTTGAGACGCTCGTATTCGGAGAGATCAGCGAAGCGCTCCTGTTGGATGCGCGTCATGTAGAGGACATCAACTTCGTCGAGCCCCGCACGGAAATCTCCCGTCTCGACGAAATCGATCCTCTTCTCACGGAAGAAGTCAGTGACCTTGGAAGGCATCGTGAGCTCCTTCGGAGCGATGAGCGTGAAGCGGACGTTCTTGTAGAGACCGAGGAGGAAGCTCAGTGAATGGACAGTCCTTCCGTAGCGGAGATCCCCGACCATCGCGATCTTCACATCGTCGAGCTTGCCGATTTCCTTGTGGATCGTGTAGAGATCGAGGAGCGCCTGGGTCGGGTGCTGTCCCGGGCCATCACCCGCATTGATGAAGGGGACTGGACTGACGGCCGCAGCCCGATCGGCACTGCCGGATTCCGGATGCCGCATGGCAATGATATCGGCGTACTGCCCGACCATCATCATGGTGTCCTCGATCGTCTCCCCTTTGTAGAGCGAACTGAATTGGAAGCCGTCTGCCGTGATCACTTGGCCGCCGAGTCTGAGCATTGCCGTTTCAAAGCTCAGGCGCGTGCGCGTGGAAGGTTCGTAGAAAAGCGCCGCGAGAATCTTGCTGTGTAGCCGGTTGTCTCCACCTTTCGCGAGGACCTTCTCCATCTCCGCAGCCTCCGTCAAAATGGCGTCCGTATCCCTCCGTGAGAGCTGCTTTGTCGATGTGAGATGACGGAAGCTCAACGGCATTCTTCGTCACCAAGAGTATCTCTTGTTTTCCTCTATGTCGAGATAAAATTTCGGGTTTCGGATATTCCCGCAACTCGTAACTCGTAACCCGAAACTCATGTCTGTACGCTGGAAGGGATGTCTACAGAAAAGATTGCAATTTCCACCCTCTGGCAACTCGCCAGCCAAGTGACGATGGCCGCGCTCTCGATCGTGACGGTCAAGCTCGTCGCGATCGGGCTCTCGATCGAACTTGCGGGGAACTACAACACGGCATACGGATATCTTCAGATTTTCGGCATTCTGGCCGACTTTGGATTGTATGCGGTATCTGTGCGTGAAGTCGCACGGGCAATGGATAAACAACGGACACTCGGGAATTTGATGACGCTCAGGATGATCATTCTTGCGCTCTCGCTCGGATCGGCCCTTGTGGTCGCATGGCTCATCCCTCATTGGCAGGGCACGCCGCTCCCCTCCGCCATTGTTATCGCCGCATTCGTCCCAGCCTTCACATTGCTCGCGGGCATTCTCCGGACGGTCTTCCAGATCGAGTACCGGCTGCACTTCGTCTTCATCGCCGAAGTGGCCCAACGAATTGTGACGGTGTCGCTCACCGCACTCGCCGTATGGTGGGGCATCCGCAACTCGTCCGACGTCCAGTCACTGTATCTACTTCTCGGATTCGGTGGCATCGGCGCGCTGGTCCTCCTCGCTCTCTCGATTCTCTTCAGTCGTCGATTGATGACCGTTCGTCCGAGATGGGACGGGGAAGTGCTTCAGCACCTCCTACGTCTCTGCGCACCGTACGGCATCGCCTTCCTCTGCGTCAGTGTCTACCGGCAGTTCGACGTGACGCTGATCGGTCTCCTCCGGCCGCAGGACTACGCACTGCAGAACGCGTATTACGGCTTCGTGCAGCGGATGATGGATATGGCGTACCTCCTACCGACGTTCCTCCTCAACTCGACGCTCCCGATCCTGAGTGAGCGCGATGCCAGGGGTGAGAATACGCGCGACCTCCTCGGAAAGATTCTGTTCACGATCTTGCTGGTCGGCTCTATCTCTCTCCTCTTCGCCGTCCTCTGGCCGCGTCCGCTCATGCAGATGCTCACAACGGAGCAATATCTCTCGACCGCTCTGTCTCCGGGGGCAGACACGGCATTGCGTCTCCTTTCGGTATCGATGTTCATGAACGGCCTGCTCACCTTTAGCTTCTACGTACTTCTCACGAAGCATCGATGGCGGCCGCTCGTGGCGACGCTCCTCATCGGCGTTGTCCTCTCACTCGCGGGCAACATCTTCCTGATTCCTCGGCTCGGGTTCGTCGGCGCGGCCATCACTTCGATCGTTGTCCACACGACACTCGTCATCCTTCTCCTCCCACAAGCGTTGCGCACGATGCCGGCGCGGCTGACGGGAGTGCAGGTGTTCCACTGGATCGTTTTCTCCGGATTGCTGTTCGCATTCCTGTTCGTGACGCGGCCGCTGCTCACACAACCTCTGATGACTGCAGGATTGCTCGGTGCAGCGACGGTGTGGATGGCAATCTCCGCTGGGATGTTAGGGGTATACAAAACACTGAAAATTTGATACAATGGTCAGATTTATGCCCAAATACATATTGCGTGTTGCGCTCCTCATGAGCTTCTTATTATGGCCGTTCTCAGCTCTCGCCACGTCGAACGTCACCGGGCTCTCCGCACGTTTCGAGGGCGGACAGGTCACCGTCCGGTGGGGCGAGGTGGAAGACGCCGATACCTACCGGGTGTACTACGGACAGAAGTCGATCTTGGAGAACGACGGCGCCTACGACGACTTCGTGATGACGGACGGCAAGGACACCGAACTCGTGCTGACGGACTTCCCGCCACACCTACGACAGATCTTTGTTGCAGTGCTCGCGGTGAACGCAAATGGTGAAGAAAGTCATTCCTTTGTTGAAGAGGTGCAACTCGATATGACTGGCGATGCGACGGATGGGGAGAAGACTGAAAAAGAGGCACCGTCGCCATCTCGCAGAGAGCGGGAATCGACGACGATGGGATTGCTGAGTGCTGTCGCGCAATCGTCCAATGTTGTGCAACTGACGTTCTCTCTGAATGTACAGGTACCAGAGGATCGAGCGATCGACGCCTTCACGGTGATCGATACACACGACAACCCATTGCGTCTCACGCGCATCGTCATTGAGGGGACAATCGTCACGCTCACGACTGAAGATCAGGTACCAGGACAGAAGTATGCGGTACGGGTAAACGACCCGGTGACGAGCGACCCTCTCGTCGGCTCCCTGTTCCCGATGGATTCAGCCCGGAATACTGCAACCTTCATGGGGTACGGGCAATCGGAGGACGAAGCACCTGTCGCAGAGCCCAACTCTGTCATCGTGGCAGCGGAGACTGCCATCTCGCAACGTGCAGACACTGCACAACGAGGGCTGTTTGATTCAGGAATGCCCATCCTGGGGGTGTTGATGGCTTTTGGGGCAATAATTGGATGGAGATTGTTCCCTGGGGGTACGGAACTGATTTCAGGTCTTCATGGAGCCGAAATTTCTGCTTTCGCAAAAAGAAATCAACGGGAGAGTCTGGAGGAATAATGGCAGTTGCATAGCATGAAGTCATGCTGCGACACCCGTTGATTCTCTGCATCGTGGCTCTGGTTGGAGGTATCTTCCTCTGCTCCCATGAACTCCTGCGCATGCCTGACGGCAAACTCCATGTGTATTTCCTTGATGTCGGCCAAG
>CAZLYW010000065.1:0-4596 GCA_964563915.1 uncultured Candidatus Peribacteria bacterium
CGCGCAGTGACAACATCGAATTGTTCACGATACCGAGGGTCTCGCCCGAGCGTTTCGGCCCGACCGGCGATCAGCTCGACGTTCTTGAGGCCCATCCCGTCTGCGATTCTCTCCACGGCGTCAATCTTCTTCTGCGTGGCATCCATACCGGTGAAATGCACATCGGGCAGGGCGATCGCGAGGGGGAGGAGGGGGAAGCCGCCGCCGGTGCCGAGATCCAAAATTGAGAATTGAGAATTGAGAATTGAGAATTTTGGGAGCAATTCAAGAAACGAAACTGAATCCAGAATATTCCCGATCCAACACGACTCTTCTGTGCGAAAAGCAGAAAGATTCACTTTGGAGTTCTCCGCAAGAAACACTGCGACGAGTTCACGCATCTGTTTTTCCTCTGTGGCCTTCATACGCGAAGTATTGCATGAATATACGATGGAATGAACGTTCAGATATTTTCAATTCTCAATTCTCAATTTTCCATTACGCTGGTCGTATGCCCCACGGAGATCGCATCGCTGAATTTCTGCTCTCGATAGGCGCGGTCCGCCTCAGTCCTCAAGAACCGTTCACGTGGGTCAGCGGCATCACATCGCCGATCTACTGCGACAACCGGATGATTTACAGCCATCCTGAGGCGCGGACGTTCTTCGTGCAGGCACTGGCGTCGCGCGTCAGAGCGCTCCATGTCCCGCCGGATGTGGTTGCGGGGACCGCCACCGCGGCCATCGGCTGGGCTGCGCTCGTCAGTGATCGCTTGAATCTTCCCTTCATCTACGTCCGTGCGACGGCGAAGGACCACGGCGTGAAGAAGCGGATCGAAGGCGATCTGAAGCCGGAGAAGCACGTCGTGGTCGTCGAGGATCTGATCAGTACGGGAGGGAGTTCACTTTCGACCGTGGAAGCCCTGCGAGAAGAAGGGCAGGCCATCGTCACCGATATCGTCTCCATCTTCAGTTACGAGTTCGAGTCTGCATCAGAATCTGCGCATGAGAACGGGGTGCGGCTCCATCCACTCACGACGATCACGTCGCTCGTGAATGTCGCGTTGGGGCAGGGTCGTATCACTCAGCAGGATGCGAAGCTCATTGCCGCATTCGTTCAAGAGCCCGAGCAGTGGGGAAGAAACCGGTAATGGATACCTGCGGTTTTTCGTCAAAATTGACGCAAGAAACGCAGATCCCCGTGATAGAACGAGCGGAGGTCGGGAATCTGATGTTTGATCATGAGCGGACGCTCGACGCCGAAGCCGAAAGCAAACCCTTGCCACTCGTCGGGATCGATGCCGCAGTTGCGCAGCACGTTCGGATGCACCATCCCGCAGCCGCACATTTCGAGCCACTTGCCTTCGCGGCTCTCGCTTTCGGCTCCTTGCCACATCATGTCCATCTCGAGACCAGGTTCAACGAACGGGAAAAAGCCGGTGCGGAAGCGAAATTCCACGTCCCGTCCCATCAGTTCCCGCATCGCGGTGATGAGCACGGCTTTCAGATTGGCGAGGGAAATATCCTTACCGACCATCAGGCCTTCGAATTGGTGGAACATGGGCGAGTGGGTCGCGTCGGAATCTTTCCGGTACACGCGGCCGGGACAGATGATCCGCAAGGGCGGCTTGTGGGTCTTCATATACCGGATCTGCACATTGGAGGTGTGGGTGCGGAGGACGAACCTTTTCGCAGGTTCTGTTTCTTGTTCATGATCTTTGAGCCAGAACGTGTCCTGCGCATCGCGGGCGGGATGATTCTCGGGCATATTCAGTAAATTGAAATTATTCTCCTCGCTCTCCACTTCCGGACCATCCGCTACCTCGAATCCCATCCGCCCGAACACTTCTTCCACCTGCCGGATGAACTCCGGAATCAAATGCAGATGTCCGCGTTCGCGGGGCGGCAACTCGAGTGTCACATCCAATTTGTCTTCGGACGCGAGTGCGCCCGACGATACTGACGAGAGTTCCCTGCGGCGTTCCACCAAGGCTTCCGTCAGCGTCTGTTTCCAGCGGTTGAGCTCCTGGCCTTTCTTGACTTTCTCGGGAGGTGGCAACGCCACGAGATCCTTCATCGCGAGGGTCAAGGCGCCGTGCTTGCGGCTGAAGATCTCGAGTTCAATGGCATCCAGCTCAGTCGCGGACGCGGCAGAGCGAATCTTTTCTGCGTAGGAACTCAGGTCGGACATAGGGGCAGTATAGGGTTCATGATTGCTGTGGGGCTAGAGTTCCTCGTATGCTCGCCTCCCTGCTTCGCCCAAGGCTACGCAGGGCGAGCCGGCGAGCTACTCGGAATGACAGTCCGTTTAGGAATTCAACGCCAGTTCTACTAGAAGGAAGACGCCGTAGATCATTACTGCAATCCACCATGTCAGAAGTCCCAGGATGTGGAAGAGCAGCAGGATCACGGTCGCCAGCCCGACGAAAATGCCTTGGCGGACGGAAATGCCCAGGATCTGCCCGAGGTCCCAGGAGTGCAGCGGGACGAAGCGCCAGAGCGCGTAGAACGCCAGCGTCATCACCGAACTCACGGCCAGGAACAGGCTGAAGAAGAAGGCGGGGATCGCGTAGCCTGGTGCAGTGAGGGGACTGACGCGGAAGAGGACGACCAGCAAAGATGTGGTCGACAGAAGCGCGGAAACCGAAATACCGAATAGAAGCGATGTCATGCGGGGAGAGAAGAATAATAGAATAGTAGAATAACAGAGTATTAGGAACCAACGACGGACATGGATGAAGTCACGCATCCCGTGAGAATGTTCCTATTATTCGATTATTCTATTACTCTTCGTCCTTTACCTTCTTTCGTTCAGACAGAAATTTCCCCAATGCTTGAAAATCGTCATATAAGGCTTGTCGTAATCCTCCATTGTGAAGAGCTGCAGCTGGGTGGTAGATCGGAAACACCGTCACAGAAGGAATGTTACCCTGAGCTGAGCCTGCCCCGAGCTTGCCGAGGGGAAGGATTTGAGGCTTCCCATGAGCTTCAGTGATGCCCAACTTGGTGAAGAAGTGCCCAAGCGCATGGCGCCCGAGCGGGACGATCACTGTTGGCTTGATCAGCGCGATCTCCATCTTCAGCCACGGCATGCACTGCTCCTTCTCCTCCGGCGTCGGGTCGCGATTGCCCGGAGGGCGGTACTTCACGACATTGCTGATGTAGACGTCTGCTCGCTTGAACCCGATCGTCCCGAGGAGTTCATCCAGAAACTGCCCCGCTGGTCCCACGAACGGCCGGCCCAATTCATCTTCTTTCTGCCCGGGCGCCTCGCCGATGAACATGACTTCGGCGTTGGGATTTCCTTCCCCTAGTACCGCTTGCGTGCAGGTTTTATGCAGGTTGCAGCCTTTCCATTCTCGAAGTTTCGTTTGAAGATCGGGGAGGGTGAGGGTGGGCATGGCGGGAGTATAGAGGATTGGGGGCTGGTATATTGGAGTAATGGAATATTGGAATAATGGGGCCGGTGTTCTACAGGACCATGGAACAGATTTTTTGGCTTTTGGAAGCTGTAAATTCTTAGTTCAAAAAAAGAAATGTATGGTCGGGTCTTTCATCGTGTTGACGTTCCAGACATTCTGCCTTCTATGAAATCATTTACCGATTTGGTTGCATGGCAGGTGGCGATTGAACTTGCCCAGGAAATTCATCGCATCATTCTCCTTCTTCCGCCGGAAGAACGTGAAACCATGGGAAAACAGCTCCGCAGAGCAGTGAAAAGCATTCTTGCGAATATCGCCGAAGGTTTTGGAAGGCATACGTATCCGGACAAGGCAGCAAAATACACGATTTCGAGGGGTGAAAATGCTGAGGTAAAAGCTTTTCTTCTCATTGCCGTTGCCCTCGGCTTTATTCATGAAAGTGAAATTCAAAAAGCAATCCAACTCAGCGATCGCGTCGGCCGTTTACTTTCAGGATTGATCACTTCTTCGAGAAGTCGCATCTGTTCATTCCCAATACTCCATTATTCCAATACTCCATTTCCCATTCCCCAATTCCCATTAATATTCCGCTTTCACCTTCTCAATTCTCTTCATCAGCTTCGCCTTCAATGCCACATCAGCCTCTCCCAGAATCCTCAGTGCGCACAGGGCCGCGTTCTTCTGATTCAGGACAGTCATCACGGGGACGTCCGATGGCATGCGGAGGTTGCTGTGGATGTCCGTCAGGTATTCCGTCAAATCCTTATACGGCGGGCAGTTGATCACCGGGTGGATGCAGCTTCCCGCGACCACGCCTCCCAGGCCATTGCTCATCCCAACCACGGTGATCACAACTGTCGGATCCTTCCGGGCGTTCAACTTCTTCACTTCGTCGATCACTTTCTCCGGCACTTTATGCGCCGAGGCGACGATGATCTGCGAGGGGACATCAAATTCCTTCAAAAGATCGGCGATCTTCTGTGCGAAATCGATGTCGGTCTTTGAGCCGAGGAGGAAGCACACGTGCATGGGGGGAGTATAGGTCTAGGATTAGGGCTAGAGCTAGGTGTTTAAGAATGGGTATGCTAAGGTGCCGCGGCCGTTCTTTTTCGTTCACGTGCGCCCGTAGTTCAGCCTGGATAGAACGCCAGATTGCGGATCTGGAAGTCGTAGGTTCAAATCCTGCCGGGCGCACC
>CAZLYW010000066.1:0-4584 GCA_964563915.1 uncultured Candidatus Peribacteria bacterium
AGCTCGCCCATACTAAAGGCCGGACCTCGAAGTAAATCATCCTAAGGAACGGAAAGGGAACTAATTCTAAAGATGGAGTCTTCTACCCCCTAACATGGCCCTGATTTGTTCCTCTAAAACGATGATCACTGGAGCATGGAAGAAGAATTGGCTGGAGAGCAGACTCCCAACCAAGCGGGGCAGGTCCTTTGGGCCTTGCGTGTTGAGGCAATCTTTGCCGGGAGGAGAGGAAGGCTGTCGGGCAGATTTCTGCTCCGAACCTCGAACAAAACCGGAACATTTTTCTGGTGAGAAAAGGGCGAGGTTTGGGAATCGCTAGAAATATCGCGGGATGGATGGAGGCGGCGAGCGGATTCGAACCGCTGAATGGAGGTTTTGCAGACCTCTCCCTTAACCACTTGGGTACGCCGCCCCTGGTTAAGTCTTTAGCATGGATTTTTCTGTGCTTTCAAGCTAAGGCGAAATCGTTGACAACCAGATGCGAAATCAGTACCTTTTACTTGCAAAAATTAAAAACAAAAAGGTTTTTCCCCGATGGAGACAACATCGAAGACCGAAAAACGCTTCCCCGGCGAGCTCTCCGTCAATTTCGGTGAGCTCCTGTCGGGAATTGAAAGAAAAGGTCCGCTAGCACTCACGTTTTCCCGGGCGCTGATTTTTGTCCTTCAGCCTTTTTTGGGGGCATTGCCGCACCAGCCAAAAAAAGATTTGGAAAGAGCAGTGGGAAATTCTGTTTGCTTTGGCACTGCAGGAGCCACGGGACTGAATGTCCTTCTCAATATGGTCCTTTACCCTTGCGTGCTGATGGGGTTTGCCGCGGCGGTCGCGGGTGTCGAGATCCTCTTCAGCCAGAGGATCAACGGCTACATCTTAATGGGCCTATTTTTGGCCTTTCTCGAAGCGACCTACCGGCTGCGGGAGGGGATCTTTCAGGCCAAGCCGCCGGCGGAGATGAACTTTGGAGCTGCTATCTACGGTATTCCGCTATCCTATGCTATCAGGCCCGTTCTGAAGCGAAGGGCAGGGATACTTCGGAGCGCGCATGTGCCCGTGGACGGGTTCTACGGCAGGGGCTTTATCGAAAAGCTAGAGCGGGAAAGACGTTATGGTAATGTGTATACGCTCGAAGACTTGGGGCCTGCCTATTTTTTGCGACTGGAATTTCCTACAAGGGTCCCAGATATCGGCTTACCGGTGAGATCGGAGCTTCCCGATGAGATGCCGGATTATGACTATGATCTTCTCTTAAAGGATGGCCATTTCATCGTGAAAGGGAAGTGTCCCGAGGAGAGAATCAGGAAGATCTCTTCCAGCGTGGGCGCCTTTCCGCCCGAATTCACCACGGTCATCCCATTATCGGAAAGGATTGAAGGGTTTTCTCATCGCTACGTGAACAAGATCCTCGAGGTTCTTCTGGTAAAGGAAAAGACCAAAGAACGGGAGACAACGAGTCTTTAGAGACGGGTATTCCATGGCAGGGTCCGCAGAAAAGCCACGGGAGAAAGTGCAAACCCGTGGCTTTTCTATTTCGCAAGAGGGGTTGCGTTTTCGCCGGATGGAGACCACGGATCTCGATGAAGTCATGGCGATCGAGAGAGCGTCTTTTTCCCGCCCCTGGAGCCCCGGCTTTTTCCTTCAAGAGCTTCAGGTCCCATGCGCGCGCTCTCTCCTGGCGGTTTTGGGTGGAAAAATTGTGGGCTACATTGTCTACTGGCTGCTCGCTGATTCCGTGGATATTCACAATCTCGCGGTGCATCCGGATTGCCGGCGCCGGGGGGTAGGGCGATTCCTGCTCCAGGCGGTCATCGATGAGGCGAAAGGCCGCAGCTTGGACAAAGTGACCCTCGAGGTGAGAAAATCGAACGAAGCCGCCCAGCGGCTCTACCAGTCTCTCGGTTTTGTGGCGCAGGGCGTCCGCAAGGGTTACTATTCTGACGATGGCGAGGACGCCTTGGCTATGGTACTTGAATTTAAAGGGGAAGAGAAAGGGCAGAAAAACTAAGGTTTTACTTTATATTTTATCTTTAATTACTTAAAAAACCGTGTAGAAAATTTTTATTTAAAGCGCTTGACCGATCCGTCCCGAATGGTGTATGGTGGACTCACTCTTTGGAGGTAACTATGTTCAAAGTCGGAGAGAAGGTCGTTTATCCCGCCCACGGGGTGGGAGAAATTGAAGCGATACGTACGCAGGTAATATCGGGGACGGAGAGAAAATTTTATATGTTGCGTATTCTCGATAGCGAAATGAAAATCATGATCCCTATCGACAATGTGGAATCGGTGGGGTTGAGGAAGGTCATCGACAGAAACATGGTATCTCAGGTTTACAAGGTCTTGCGCCAGAAGAAAGTGACCACCGACCAGCAGACCTGGAACCGTCGTTACCGAGAGTACACAGAGAAGATCAAAACGGGTTCGATCCTCGAAATTGCCAAAGTGCTGCGGGATCTCTTTGTTCTTAAGGGGGATAAGGAGCTTTCCTTTGGGGAGCGGAAGATGCTCGATACGGCCAAGAACCTGCTCGTCAAGGAGCTTTCGATCGCCTGCTCCCACTCGGAGGAGAAAATCCTCGAGGAACTCCGTCACATCTTCAGCCACTGAGTTGTTCCGCCTGTCTAAGCCGGATCTCTAAAGAAGGGCCGAGAGCTCGCTCTCGGCTCTTCTTTTTTAGGACGGAAAGTATCCATGCGTGTGAACGCTGTAATTGTCGCGGCAGGTGAAGGCAAAAGAATGGGTGGGAGTATTCCCAAACTATTCTTGCCCATTGGCGGCCGGCCCCTCATCCTTCATACCCTGAGCCGTTTTACCTCTTCCCAAGTGCGCAAAATCATTCTGGTTGTTGCCGAGAAAGAGGCGGCGAGATTTCACGAGTTGATCCAGTCCGATCCCGAAATCAGGGATCTCCAGTGCGTTCTTCAATTTGGCGGGCCTAGAAGACAGGATTCGGTGAATCAGGGACTGGGACGGCTGGACCCCGATTGTGAAGTGGTGGTCGTTCATGATGGGGCGCGGCCATTGGTGTCGCCGGCGCTCATCGATCAATGCGTCGAAGCGGCTTACCGGGAGGGAGCAGTGGTGGTCGGTATTCCTGTCCGGGAAACGATCAAGTTTCTGACTTCAGACCAGTGGGTTCGCCGAACCCCTGTCAGGGATTCTCTCTGGGAGATCCAAACACCCCAGGCCTTCCGGACCGAAATCATCCTCGAGGCTTATGGCCGCGCCCAGAGAGATGGCGCGGAAGCGACGGACGATGCGATGCTCGTCGAGCGGTTGGGAAGACCGGTCCTCGTTCTGCGGGGGGAGCGAACCAACATCAAAATAACCGTGCCCGAGGATCTCCTCTTTGCCGAAGCGCTCCTTCGGGAGCGCCGGGTCCCCTAGAGCCGATGGAATGAACAGCAGAGATGTTACGTCGCCTTGTTGCCCAAGGCTTCGTTCATGCTTCCGGTTCGATAACCCTGAAGATCCAAGCTCACGAAGCTGAAGCCGATCTCCTTAAATCTCCGGACGATGGCTTCTCGGGTCGCCGGCTCGAAGAAGCGATTTATCTCCTCAGGCGCCACTTCGATCCGAACCTGCTCTCCATGGTATCGGACGCGGAATTCCCGGAAGCGGAGTTCTTTCAGGAATCGTTCACACGCGGCGATTTTTTCGAGTCTCTCCATGTTGATTTCGACGCCGTACGGGAAACGAGAGGAAAGGCACGCGATCGCAGGTTTGTTCCAGGAAGGGAGACCCAGTTCGCGGCTATAGTGCCGGATCTCTTCTTTGGTCAGGCGCGCCTCTACCAGGGGATGGCGAATGCGCCATTCCTTGGCGGCCTTTAGTCCCGGCCGGTGGTCTTTCAGGTCATCCAGGTTAGTCCCGTCTACTATCGTAGACACCCCAAGCTGATCAGCTTTCGAACGGCAGATTTGGTAGAGCTCGTCTTTGCAAAAATAGCACCGGTTGACGGGATTCCGCGAGAAGGACGGGTTGTGCAGTTCATGGGATGTAATGGTAATGTGCTCGCAACCTATCATTCTGGCCAATTCCTGCGCCGCTTCCAGTTCTCCTGGAGGCGCAGTCGGAGAGGCGGTCGTCAGGGCGATGGCGCGGCTACCCAACACCATGTGCGCCACTTTCAGGAGAAAGGTCGAGTCCACACCGCCGGAAAAGGCAACCAAAACGCCGCCCGTTTCCTGCAGGATCACCTTTAGCCCTTCGAACTTGGCATCCATTGGCGATCGTTAAAGATATCCGTGCTGAGATAGTGCTCGCCCTTATCGGCGAAGATTGCGACCACGACGTGTCCGTGGCCCAGTTCCCGGGCCACCTTGACGGCAGCATAGCATGCCGCCCCGGAGGAGATCCCCACCAGGATCCCTTCCTGGAGCGCCAGGCGCCGGGTGTAGAGCGCGGCATCTTCATCCGTAACCGCGATGATCTCGTCGTAGATCTGTGTGTTGAAAACTGCCGGGATGAATCCCGCTCCGATTCCCTGGATCCTGTGGTATCCGGGCTCTCCTCCCGAAATGACGGGAGAGGCTGCCGGTTCCACCGCGCAGACCCTGACCGCTTTCATTTTTTCTTTGAGAACCT
>CAZLYW010000067.1:0-4290 GCA_964563915.1 uncultured Candidatus Peribacteria bacterium
TCCTAAAGCAAATCTTTCGTTACTGGGAAATTTATTCGTAAGTGCATTTACCATTGATAAAAATTTATGACCTTCTTGCCATGCGATGAGATCCATACAAGATCGAATCTTTGTGCCTGCAGAAGTAATTGCTGCATCCATACATAATACTTAATACCTCATACCTAATACTTTCGAATAACTCCTCTCACCACCCCCGCCACCTTCAACTCTTCCCGCGCGTGGAGCTCCGGATATTTTGCATTCTCTGCCTTCAGGAAGAACTTGCCTTTCTCCTTCACCAATCGCTTCAGTGTGAACTCTCCGTCGAGAATGCCGACGATGATATCGCCGACGCGCGGTTCCTTCCCGCGCTCGACGACCACCAGATCGCCTTCGTGAATTCCGACGTCGATCATGCTGTCACCTTTCACGCGGAGGAGGAAGGTCGACGATTTGTCACGAACCAGGTACTCCTCGATCGTGATCGTCTCTTCGACCTGCTCCTCCACAGGAGCAGCGAATCCGGCGGCAATCGGCCCGAAGAGCGGGAGCATCATCGGCGCCGTGCCTTCTGCTGTGGGTTGTTCCATGATCTTGATGCGTCCCTTGGGGTCTTTCTCCAGATGTCCCGTCCGGAAAAGGACCATGACGACTTTCGCAACGGCATTTTTACTGCGCACGCCGAAGGCGACGGCGAGGTCGGCGAGAGAAGGGGAATACCCGCGCTTCTGCTGGAACTCGCGGATGTAGCTCAAGACGGTGCGTTGGTGTGGGGTGAGGGTGTCGGTGACGGTCGGCATAGGAATAGGGGGGTGACGATCCCACCTTTCTCCTTCGCCCCTCGGCTGCACTCGGGGCTTCGGGGGACAGGTCGGTGGGCAGGCGTACACCAGCGTAGGTGGACGGATGTACACAAGTCAAGAGGAAAAACAAGTCATGTCGAAGTCTATCCGATGGCAGCACTACCCAATAACATCTAAATCCTTATGTTTCCGCAACTCCAGATACGTGATCGTCCAGACGGTCTGCTTGAAGACGTGCAGATAGGCGAAGAAGTAACTCGCGACGATGGTCAGGATGATGCCGAGGATGCTACCGATGATCCACGCCAGCAATGTGGAGAGGAACGTCCCGAGAAGCAGCACAATGCCGATGATGAGGCCTGGGATGACGACAATGATCGCAGCGTTGAGGATGATCCGAAGGCTGATGACGAAGAGCAGCAGCAGCAGGAACATGACATGCCCCAGGTAGCTGATGATGAGCTTGAAGCTCTTGCCGAGCGCATGGAAGATGCCGATTTTATCGATGACGACGGCTTCCTCTGCGAAGCTGAAGAAGAAGCGCAGGATGTTCGAGAAGGTCCAGACGGTCCACAGGAGTGCGATAACGACCATCTTCGCGTTGCCCTCGATATAGCGGACGATAACTGAGGTGAGAGTGATGCTCGTTGAGAGGCTCCCCAGCACGAACATCTCGTGGATCGCGAAAATCACAAAGAAATTGTACAGAGCGAGAACCATGCCGCCCTTCACGGGTTCACCCATGTGCGCTTTCGCTCCGAGGCCAATGATCGCGCCCAGTGCCATGTGCGGGAAGAAGAGTTCGATCGTGAAAAGCACCAGCAGGACGATGGAGAAGGTCCAGAAGAACCAATGCGGCATGCTGTCGTAGATGATGATCTCGACGTCGAAGAACCCCGCACCGCCGTTGCCCGCGAAATACTCGTAGAGGAAGTAGATCTGGTAGCTGATGAGCTTGATGCTCAACAGGATCTCGAAGAATGCCGAGGTACACCCCCAGCGGCGGATAGAAGCCTCGCGCCGGGTGATGGCCCAAGCCTCGGCGATGATTTCCCGCGGTGTCATCTGCGGTATTCTAGCTCTATTCCCTCATCAAGTCCTGTAGAGGCGTATAGGCATAGTCCGTTCCCAGGACAATCGTCACCTGACCCTGTTTCTCAGAAGCGACCGACGGATGCAGCGGTCCCGTGAGCAAACCCAGGAGATCGGCGAAAAATTCTGCGTAACCTTCGTCTGCTGCGGTGCGCGCGATCACGACGGTCGCGGGGAGCTTGAGGGGATAGCGCCGGTCATCGGACGCATTGTCGGTCTCCACATCTTCGAAACCGTAGCGGATCAACTCGTTGCCGAGCAGCCGCGCTGCACCGGTCTTGGCACCAGCATTGAGGATGTGCACCTGCGGTTTGCTGAGCAGCGTCACACGATTGAGGGTAACGAAGCGCACGAATGTCTGCAGTTGCTTCCATGTCACCGGGAATTCGGGAATCGAGACAGGGAGGAGGACGGATGCACCGTCGAATTGATCCCTCGGCGGCGCGTAGAGGAAGCCGCCGGGAGAGATGAACGGCGTCTCGATGCCTGTTTCGATGTTCAGGTGCATGTTGATGATGTTCTTTCGGTCGACGCGGTCGCCGAGGCGGGCGGCGCCGAGAATTTCGGCGAACGACATCGTCGTTTCGACGTGCTCGCTCAAGGTTTTGAGCAGCTGTGTGATCGTCCCCGGGCTTCGGGCGACGCCCTGCGATCGTGCTTTCTCCACGAGGGCCGTGAGGAGCTTCTGCTGGCGTCCCGACCGCCCAAAGTCGCTCGTCGTGTGGCGACTACGCGCGTACTTCAGTGCCGTCTCTCCATCCAAGTGTTGGGGCCCCGCGCGGATTTCGAACGTCTCGAACGTGTAGTTGGGTCCCGGGTACTCGGGATCGACGATGTCGTACGGCACGGTAATATCGACGCCCCCGAGCGCGTTCACCCCTTCGACGAACGCGGTGAAGTCCACCTTCACGACGTGGTGGATCTCGAGCCCGAGTTTCCGGCCGAGTTCCGAGCCGAGTTCCTTCATCGCGAGCATGGAAGCCACGGCGGCGTTCATCTGTTCTTTTGCACGGAGGTAGCCCTTGTAATTCCGGTAGAGCTCGTTGATCCGTCCTTTCCCCATCTTCTCGGTCGAGAGCATGTAGAGATCGCGGGGAAGTGAGAGCATCACCGCACTCCTCGTTTTCCATGGGTCCAGGCTCACGACCATCATCGCATCCGTTAGGTCGGTGCCGTCGTGATCCTTGTCCCCTGCGCCGAGCAGCAGGATACTCGTAAAGCCGTTCTCATCGGCCGGCAGATCGGCTCCCGCGATGGAGAGGAACGTCTGGAGCGTCACGATACGAAGTTGCACGAGTGCCTTCACCGTTCCCGCGAGGATCAGCACGCCGACGAGGATTGCGACCAGAATCACAGCGATTTTCTTGAGGATGCGGATGCGCGCAGCCTTCCGTTCATCCTCCTCGTGCCGGATCTTCCACTTCCCGTAGAGTCCAACGAACAGTCCGCCGCATTTCAGCAAATACGGCATTATCTTCTTGAGGGCGAGAAGCCACTGTGAAGGAGGCTGGCCCTGAGCTCTGCCGAAGGGCTCGTGGATTTTGCGAGTCGTGAACGTCATCCGGCATAGTTTAGAGGAAACCCAGATGTCCGACGAGTCCCAGGAGGCCGAGAATGATCGGCTGATGGACGAGATAGATCACCAGTGCATGCTGTCCCGGCCATGTCATCCACAATGGCAATCGCAGACTCAACTGTGACTTATGCCTGACGTACGTGAAATACCCAATGGAATATCCCATCAGCACAATGCCGAACCAGGGAATCAGTGGAAAGTAATCTACGGATGAGAAATGAGAAGGCATCCATCCCAGTGGCAGCAGCAGGCTTGTTTGCACTATCCCTTGTCCCAGCCCCAGTCCGGTGATCATCAGTCCAACGAGGAGATTCCCCTCGCGTCCCCGAGCAAAAAGAGGAAGCAGCATGATGCTCACCCCAATCAGGTGCAGGATCCCAAAACGCACATAGGTTGCGGGCTCCCACCAGAACGTCACGGCGCTTATCAGCATCCCGCAGGTGATCACGCCGAGACCACGGAGAAAGTATTTCCTGTACCGGAATGCGAACGAGGCCCCTCCATGGCGTCTACACTGGCGATCCCATGAGATTGCGAAGCTGCAACCAACGAGGAGGAGGAAGAGCGATGCGGTTTCTTGCCGAAGTACGTACCATCCCTCTTCTTCAAAGACTCCGATCTTCCAACCGTAATACGTTTCGAGATCGTACGCCGCGTGGTAGACGACCATCATCGCGATTGCGAGGGTGCGGAGGAGATCGAGTTCGATATAGCGTCTGGGAGCAGTGTTGTTCACGCAAACTATCCTACGCCGACAACACAACAACAGACGCATGCGGGAGGGCGAAGAGTTCCTCGTACGCTCGTGCCTCCGGCACGAGCTACTCGGAATGACAA
>CAZLYW010000068.1:0-2949 GCA_964563915.1 uncultured Candidatus Peribacteria bacterium
GGGACGCCCGAACGTGGGGAAATCCACGCTCCTCAACCAGCTTCTCGGGGAGAAGGTCGCCATCGTCACGCCCAAACCACAGACCACGCGCAATCGCATCACCGGGATTAAGACCGCGCCCAGCTACCAGATCATCTTTCTCGACACGCCCGGAATCCACCGGCCCCATTCGCTGATGAATCAGCGCATGGTGGAAACCGCTCTCAAGACCTTAAACGAGGTCGATGCGGTGCTCTGGCTCGTCGACGTCTCCGAGGGAATCGGAAGCGAAGACGAACGGATCGCCGGCATAATTCGCGAGTCCAGGGCCACGACCCTTATCCTTCTCAACAAGATCGATCTCATTCCCAAGCCCGAGCTTCTCCCCTTGATGGAGCGCTACGCGGCGCTACTTCCTGGAAGGGAGATCGTTCCGATCAGCGCTCTGAAAGGGGAGAATCTCACCCTGCTGCTGGAGCTGATCGAAAAGTCGCTGCCCGAAGGTCCGCGCTACTATCTTGAGGGAGAGGTGACGGATCAAACAGAGCGCTTTCTCGCCGCTGAGATCATCCGGGAAAAGATCTTCCTCCTTACTCGGGAAGAGGTTCCCTACGCCACCGCCGTCACCATCGAGGAATTCGTCGAGAAGCGGGAAAAGAGCCTCATCGTGATCAAGGCCACGATCCATGCGGAGCGCGAAACCCAAAAGGGAATCCTGATAGGAAAAAAAGGTTCCATGCTCAAAGAAATCGGCAGGCAGGCCAGAGAAGAGATCGAGCTGCTTCTAGGCTGCAGGATCTTCCTGGAGCTTTTTGTCCGGGTGGATAAGGACTGGACCCACGATCCCCGCGCCTTAAGGGAGTTGGGCCTCTAATTGGGAGAATAGAGGATTGAGGATCGATCTTCAAAATGCATTTTGCAAAGGGGCCAGGCCGAACTTGAATCGCCGTCTTCCAATCCTTGCCATCGTAGGTCGCCCCAATGTGGGCAAGTCCACCGTGTTTAATCGGCTGACCAGGGAGAGAAAAGCGATTGTCGACGACCGGCCGGGCGTCACCCGAGATCGCAATTATACGGAGGCGGAATGGTATGGAAGGAGCTTCATTCTGATCGATACCGGTGGCTTCGAGCCTGAGCCGGAGACGGAGCTCAAAAAGCAGATCCAGGAGCAGAGCCGCCTCGCGATCGAGGAGGCGGATGTCATCCTCTTTCTCTTCGATGGGAAGGCAGGCCTCGTTCCCTTGGATCAGGAGGCCGTGAAAATCCTCCGGGGAATCGACAAGCCGGTTTTCTTCGCGGTGAACAAAATCGATACCCAACCCAAGGAGGTCCACCTCTACGAGTTCTATGCCTTGGGTCTCAGCGAGATCTTTCCGCTTTCGGCCGCTCATGGGTTTGGTCTTGCCGAGTTGATGGATCGGATCGTCGCCGCGTTCCCTCCAGGTCTTGAGGAAAAAGAAGATGAGGGGGAAAAGAGAGAAGAAGAAAAGCCTCTGTCGCTGGCAATCGTAGGGCGCCCGAACGTGGGGAAATCAACGCTCGTGAACCGCCTTCTCGGCTACGAGCGCTCGGTGGTGGATTCGTCGCCGGGGACGACGCGCGACGCGGTGGATAGCCCTTTCTCGTGGAAGGGTGAAAAGTACATCCTGGTAGATACTGCGGGGATCCGGCGCAAGGCAAGGATTGTTGATCGCATTGAACGCTATAGCGTCATCCGGGCCCTCGGCTCGGTGGAGCGCGGGGATCTCATCGTTCATCTTTTAGATGGTCTCGAGGGAGTAACGGATCAGGATGCTCAGATCCTCGGCTATGCCTCCCGGCGCGGGAGAGGAATAGTCCTGGCGGTCAACAAGTGGGATTTGGTCCCGGAAGACCGCAGGGACACGGAGGCCTACAGCCAAGAGATTTTTCGCAACCTCGCGTTTGTGGATTTCGCCCCGCTTGTATTTATCTCCGCTCTCAGTGGCTTTGGTATGGAGCCGATGATGGCGGCGGTGGCGCAGGTGGTGCGGTCTTACCAGACCCGGATCAGGACCTCCCAGTTGAATCAGGTCCTGCATGATATTTTTCGCCGGCACGCCCCTCCGCAGACTCGCGGGGGGCAGGTGAAGTTTTACTATGCCACCCAGACAGGTATACGGCCGCCGGCCTTCACACTGTTTGTGAATGCCCCGAGGGGGTTGACCGTTGATTACCAGCGTTATCTGGTCCACCAGTTGCGCCGGGGGCTGGGGCTCGAGAATTCCCCGATCCAACTTGTGCTGCGAGCGAGGCGGGAAGAAAAAAGGCTGAACGTGGAGCGTAACAAACGTAAAAGACGTAAAACGTAAACCATGCGAGGCATGAGCAGTCAGGCGTAAAGCGTGAAGCGTAAGGAGTCATGGGTGAAAACTAGCCGAGTTTCTACGCCGGTGCTTTTTGTCGATGCCACGGATGCCGGTATTACCGCGGTTGGCCTCGGCGGCCGCAGGGCTCGTGCAGGGAACACGAACGATGACAGTTCCCTGGCCCGGCGCTGGAGAATGCTGGCCAAAAAAGAGCTGCAGGCCTTTTTTTTCGGCCGGCTGCGTTTCTTTTCCACTCCTTATGACCTCCGGAATATGCCGCCCTTTACGCGCGCCGTCCTGCGAGTCACCGCGCAAATTCCATACGGGAAAGTGCGGAGCTATCAGTGGATCGCGGAGCGGCTCGGAAAACCCAAGGCGAGCCGGGCGGTAGGGAACGCGCTGGCGCGAAACCCGATCCCCATCATCATTCCCTGCCATCGCGTGGTGCGAAGTGACGGGACCCTTGGAGGCTATGCTCTAGGCCTGAGCTGGAAAAGAAGGTTGTTAGATCTCGAGAAGAGGAACCGGGGCAGACTCTCTTGACGGGGCTTCCGGCGCATAGTATAGGTCTGCCAGGCGGGGCCCAAATGGTAGAGAAAACATATCGCCGGTTGGCTTTGAGACCCCTGGTGTGCTTGGGAGT
>CAZLYW010000068.1:3049-4234 GCA_964563915.1 uncultured Candidatus Peribacteria bacterium
GAGTGAACCGTTAAAAATATAGAAAGGGGGGATCGCAATGAGAAAATTATGGTCGGTTCCAGCTTCCTTCGTTCTTCTGGGATTTGCTCTGATGATCTTGACCGATCCTTCACCGGCGAGTGCGCAGAAGCCCTACTACGAAGGAAAGACCATCAAAATGCTTGTCTCTTCCAGCCCGGGCGGCGGAACAGATACCGCAGCTCGCGTCACCGCTCGTTTCTTACCCAAATATCTTCCTGGTCACCCACAGACGATAATCCAGAATATGCCGGGGGGAGGAGGGACGATTTCTAATAACTTCTTTGCTAGGGAGGCGAAGCCAGACGGTCTCTTCTTGTTTCAGGACTCTTCCTCGGGGCTGACCAGCTTCAGTGAAGGAGGTCCCAGGATAAAGTACGATCCGCGGAAATATGCGGCCATAGGTGCGATAACTCGAGGAGGAAGCGTTCTCATGGTCCGCAAGGAGGCGCGAGCACGGCTAACGAAGCGTGGGTCCGAACGGGTGGTGGTCGGCGACGCCGATGGTAGCCGTACTTGGGTGGCCATGACTGTCTGGGCCGCGGAGTATCTGGGGTGGAACCTTCGGTGGATTTACGGTTACCCCGGGACCGGCGAGCTGGTACTGGCCTTAAGGCAGGGCGAGTTCGAAATGTTTGGGACGTCGAACGAAAGGATCATCCAGGGTCTTGTCAAGGATGGCGTAGTGGATATGTTGGTGCAGCAGGACGATGACCGCCGGCCAGACTTTCGGGATGTTCCGAGTTTTGTGGAAATCCTGGGGCCGAAGCGTCCTTCGGGTGTTTCCTGGCAGGCTTACCGGGCGTGGGCTGGACCATCCGATGTGGATAAATTCCTGGTTGCCCCCGAGGGCACTCCGGACGACATTGTCCGCGTGCTCCGTGAGGCATTCCAGAAAATGAGTAAGGACCTGGATTTTAAGGATCAAGCGACCAAATTTTTTGGTACGGCCTGGCACACCCGTTCGGGAGAGGAAACCACGGCTTTGATCCGGGAGGTCACGACTATTTCCCCAGAGACTGAGGAGTTTATAGAAAAAATCAAAAAAAAGTATGGTCTACCGGTAGGGAAGCCGACGAAGAAAAGAAAGACTTAGGCATATCACCTATTCCTAGATTGGGGCATCTCCAAGGGAACGGACTGAGATGTTAGAGGCAGCCATTGACG
>CAZLYW010000069.1:0-4162 GCA_964563915.1 uncultured Candidatus Peribacteria bacterium
GACGCGCTTGGGATCGATCAGGATCAACTTGAGTTCATGCGGCGCGTTCTGGAAGAGCAGGGACGTCAGGAACGTGTTCATGCAGACCGACTTCCCGGAGCCGGTTGCGCCGGCGAGCAGAAGGTGGGGCATGTTGTCGAGTTCGGCGACGACCGCATCGCCCGAAACGTCGCGACCGAGCGGCAGCGTCAGTGATGACTCGCTCTGGACGAATTGCGGACTCTCGAGAATCTCCCGCTGATGCACGATGGTGCGCTTCGCGTTCGGCATCTCGATCCCGACCAGCGATTTGCCGGGGATCGGCGCTTCGATGCGGAGGCTCGGTGCCGCGAGCGCGAGTGCCAAATCATCCTTCAGTGAGCCGATCTTGCTCAGCTTCACGCCCTCGGACGGCTGCAGCGTGAACTGCGTCACGGTCGGACCTGGGCGGGCGTCGCGGATGGTGACGTCGATCTCGAATTCCTTCAGTTTCTCCACGATGAGTTTCGCCTGTCGCTTGAGTTCCTCATCGTCCACGAGCAACTGGCTGTGGCCTTCGTCCAGTAAAGCATAGCCGGGGAAAGTCCATTCTTCGTACCGCGTGTCCTTCATCTCGAGCATGTCGTCGCGCTTCTTTGCCTTCGCCTCCCTCTTGATCGTCTCCTGCGCGACGTCCTGCACCAGGCTCTGCGCGAACACCGGACGGACGATGTTGAGTTCCGGCGCGTCTTCATCGCGTTCCACCAGATCCTCCAGTTCTTCTCCATCCTCTTCATCTTCTGATTCTTCCTCTTCCTCTTCGTCTTCATCCTTCAGCGAAACCACCCGCGGTTTCTTCTTCTCCTGTGCCGCCATCCCTTCCTTCACCCATGACGCGACCGCATGGATCAGCGGCTCGAAGCTGATGAGGAGGCCGATCAGGAACATCCCTCCGAGAACGACAACCCCCACTGCACGGCTGAAGAAGAGGAGAAACGGCAGGCTCATCATGAAGCCGACGGCGCCGGCGAGTTCCTCCCGCTGCGGTCCGATGTCTTCCAGCGGGGCGCGGATGTGCATGAGGCCGAGGAAGGCGAGCACACAGAGCGCGAGCCCGAGTGAGCGCTTCATTTCGATCCGCTTCGTTGAGAGCATCGCATGGAACACGCCGGAGAGGATCAAGAACGCCGGAAAGATCAGGCCGTAACTGCCGAAGAAGAACGTCAAGAACGCGCGCAGTCCGTTGCCCGCCATGCCTGCTTTCTGCTGGAGCACGAGGATGAGGAGCACGCCCGCGCCGATCTGGATGATTCCGCTGATGGCGTTGCGCGTCCCCGGCTCGAGCTCGAGTCCATTGTCCTTTTTCGCTCTGCGCTTCGTTTTCCGGCGGGCTTTGGGCATCAAGAGGAAGTGTAGCGGAGACTCTTTGTGGCGGCTATGTCCACTGGCCTCACCCCTCACCCCTCTCCACGCAGCGTGGAGAGGGGGATGTATGGTGTTTTGTTGTTATTTGCTTTTCCAGAAACACAAACAAACACATTCCCCTCTCCGCTCGAGAGCGGAGAGGGGGTAGGGGTGAGGTCAGGTAAGATGCCTCCATGAGGACTCTCCTCTTCGGCTCCACCGGCTATTTGGGCCAGCAATTCCTCACGCTCTATCCCGACGCGTTGACTCCGCGGATCGACATCGCCGATCGCACGGCAGTGGCTGCCCTCCTGGAAGCCGAAAAGCCTGACATTGTCATCAATTGTGCCGGCAAGACCGGCCGGCCGAACGTCGACTGGTGCGAGACGCATAGAGAGGAGACGCTGCGCGCGAACGTGACGGGTTCGCTGATTCTTCTGGAAGAGTGCATGCCCCGGAACATCTATCTGGTCCACATGAGTTCAGGATGCATCTATGCTTCGCATCCGCTCAGCACAGGCTCCGGCGACAAAGGTTTCGTGGAAGAGGATCCACCGAATTTTTTTGGAAGTTTTTATTCACGAACCAAAGCATGGTCGGATCAGATCATGCGGGATTTTCCCGTGCTGAATCTCCGGTTGAGGATGCCCTTCGACGGATCACGCTCAGAGAGGAACCTGATCATGAAGCTCGTGAAGTATGAAAAAGTGCTCGACGAGGAAAACTCGCTGACGTACCTACCGGATTTTCTCACAGCAGCGAAGATTCTTATCGGCAAGAGGAAAACGGGGACATACAATATCGTGAACGAAGGATCCATCTCACCATATCGGATCATGGAATTCTACAAGGAGATCGTCGATCCTCAGCATACGTTCGAGAAGCTCGCCGTCGAAAACCTCGGAACCGTCGTCAAAGCAGGGAGGAGCAACTGCCTTCTCTCGACGGAGAAGTTGAACGGGGAGGGGATAAGGCTTCGGTCGGTGGAGGTTGCTGTGCGGGAGGCGCTTACACACCTTCGCGCGACCTGAATTTTCCGGTCTTGAGGAGAAGTTCTAAGACAGCATCGCGCGTTCTGCCGTTGAACAGGTCGGATGTGATCGTCACTTTATCACCTTTTCTGCCGATTTCTCTGGAAATGGAATTCGGATGAATACCGACGCTGTCCAACGCATCCTTATGCTCCTGTCCAAACACTCCAGAGTCAGTGCAGATGACGGTGATCGGGGGCGTATCGGGAACACCCGCGGCATTCACCGCCGGTTCTGTGGCAGGCGTTTCCACTCGTTGAGGCGGCACGTTGCCCTGCGTCGATTCCGGATTCATGACATGGGAGGATGTGCGTCTATTGATAGCGGCGATTCGTCCATCGTCAAGCGCGTACGCGAAAATCCTTGTTTTTCGGCTTGTAGAAGCATATTCTCAGGAACTCTATGCCTCTCCTGCCCACCATCTGGTCCCTCCTCAAACGCCATAGAAAGAAGGCCATCGCCGGGGCCATTCTGCTTATTCTCCTGGGACTTGGCGTCAGTCGTACACTGCAGCCGAAGCAGTCGGAGTACGTGACGGCGATTGCGGAGCGTGGGAATCTGCAGCAGACAGTCGAGGCGGTCGGCACGGTGATTTCTGAACGTGATCTGGAGCTCCGCTTCGCTGCGACGGGTATCGTTCAGCAGGTCTTCGTCCGCGAAGGTGACAACGTCATTGCGGGACAGAAACTCGCCAGACTCAAAGGCAGCAGCCTCTCCGCAAACATCGCCTCACTATCAGCGGCGCTGCTTGTGGCACAGGCCGATCTCCGCGCGCTCGAAGAAGGCACGCGACCCGAGGACATCGCCATCGCGGAAGCGGATTTCCAAAACAAACGCGCCTCGCTCCAGTCGGCCAGGCAGACATTGGCATCGGCCGAGATGAACATCACACAGTCAGAACAACAGATGGAGACGCTCCGGCGGGAGGCGGCTGTGAATCTCTCCGGCCAGGTGTCGACGTCCTTGAGCGGACTCGGCGAGGATTTCACGATGATCGAGAACTCGCTCTCCACCGTTGACGACGTTCTGGCACGTACCGACGTCGACGACGCTCTCGTGAAGAGCAATCCGGCAGCCAAAAGTGACATGCAGTCGCAGAAGCGCACTGCGCTGAGCGCTATCGCCGCCGCCCGCGCTCCTGCGAGCGACACCGCCGCGAACTACCAACAAGCACTCTCCGTTCTCGGTGTCGCCAAGAGCGCCGCTGAACAGAGCGGGCGCGTCCTGGATTCGCTCTTCTCGTTGATTTCCTCTCTGCCCGAAACGCAGTACATGAGCGCGTCTGTCCGCGAGACAATCAAAGCATCCATCGCCACCGAACGGAGCGGAGTTCAGACCGCGACGTCCTCCATCGCGTCCGCCCACAGCGCCCTCCAGAATGCTTCGGCGAGTTACGACACGAAAATTGCGTCCCAGTCGGCGTCCGTTGTTACTCTGCAGGGCATGCGTGACAAGGCGAAAGTCGAAATCCTCACGTACGAGGCCGCAGTGCGTTCTGGCGAAGCACAACTCCAGCTCCAGAGGGCCGGTGCGCGCCGGACAGACATCGATGCCGCACGCGCGCGAGTCCGGCAGGCGCAGGCGAATCTCGCGCGATCGCAGGCCGACTACGCCGATACCATCCTGACGGCGCCAGTCAGCGGCACCGTCACGCATGTGCACATCCGCATCGGCGAATCCACGCCGACGGGAGCAGCGGTGACACTCCTTGGGGAATCCCCGTACCTGTCTCTTATACACATCTGACGCTGCCGACGATCTTACGCGTG
>CAZLYW010000070.1:0-3936 GCA_964563915.1 uncultured Candidatus Peribacteria bacterium
GTCCGAGGGCCTGAGCAATACCCTCCGGTTTCTCCTGGACGCGGAAGCTGAACCGGCATCCAAACCGCGACCCTCTTCCAAGGAATCCCGCAAGCTGGTCTAAGTGTTCGGTACCGGCGATCACAATGATGTCCATAATCCCCGCGCTCCTCAGAATCATCAGGGGGTAGTAGATGAGGGGTTGGTCGTAGACAGGAAGGAGTGACTTATTCGTCACCTCCGTGAGAGGACGGAGCCGCGAACCCGTTCCGCCGCAGATGAGGACACCTTTCATAGAATATGAGAGTACTAGAGTAATGGATTATTGGGGTTTGACAAGCGTGGAAAAGAGTATTCTATCGTTCCAATTCTCCCCCATAGTCTACTATTCCAATACTCCAATATTCCGTATGCATCTTCTCGTCACAGGAGGAGCAGGCTTCATCGGCTCGCACTTCGTGCTGCAGCACTGCGAAAAGCATCCGCGGGATCGGGTGACGGTCCTCGATGCACTCACCTATGCGGCAGACAAATCGTTCCTCGATCCGGTGGCGGGCACTATCACGTTTGTCCAGGGAGACATCATCGATCAAGCACTCGTCTCCCGGCTCGTGCGGGAGCAGGGTATCGATACCATCGTGAACTTCGCAGCGGAATCTCACGTCGATAACAGCATCGCCGATGCAGCTCCTTTCCTCCGGACGAATGTTATTGGAACGCAGGCGCTCATTGAAGTGCTGAAGGAACACCCCTCTGTCCGCATGCTCCACATTTCGACGGACGAGGTGTACGGAGATATTGAGGACAGTGACGCGCCGCGGAAAGTCGGCGATCCGCTGTTCCCGAGTTCGCCCTATGCAGCGAGCAAAGCCGCCGCGGAGATGCTCATTGTGGCAGCGATGCGGACGTTCCGACTGAAGATCTGCGTCACGCGCTGTACGAATAACTACGGCCCGCACCAGGCGGATGAGAAGTTCATTCCCACGGTGATCCGTCACGCACTGCGCGATGAACCGGTTCCGGTCTACGGCAACGGTCGTCATAAGCGCGACTGGCTCTACGTCAGCGATCACTGTGACGCCCTCGAAGTCATTCTCAAGACAGAGTGGGCCACAGATGAAGGGCACTTTTTCAACATCGGGATGGGGTATGAGAGGGAAAATATCGAGGTTGCGAAGCTCATTCTGGACACCCTCGACAAACCTCATAGTCTCATCACGTTCGTGAAAGATCGTCCAGGCCATGACTGGCGCTACGCCTTAGACAGCTCCGTCACTCGTGCCCTCGGTTGGGAACCCACCGTGCCCTTCGAAGAGGGTATTCGGAAGACGATCGCGTGGTACGGAGTTCGCTACCGTTGAGATCCTCGAAAAAGTCTGCGCATGCGCTCGAGAAATGTCGGTGCAGACGGCTCCATCCCAAATACCGCATCAATCTCCTCGGGCGTTGGCGGAGGTTGCTCAGGAGTGATCGGTGCAGGAGGCTCCGCATCCATGCTGGGAATTGTGAGTACTCCGCCTTCCACCTCGTAATTACTGCCGCTCTGAGTAACGCAGAGGAATTTCCCGTCCGGCCCCTGATGTATTTCCATGACAGGACTCGTCGTGTAGCTCGAAGATTTCCTCCCTGAGCAATCAGCATACTGCACAGTGCCGTCCCATTAAAAGATGCTCATCTGAGGTCCAGCTCTAGCTCTTTGTAGCTTTTCCAGACCTCGTTCAGTGCAGCAGAGCACTTCTACAAGCTGTAGAGGGTGCATACAGGATGCAGCGAGTTTTCGTGCCATGGTCGTCAGGGAACCTCGGAAGTTGATGCAGTGACTGAGCCACTTGAGGAGGAGATAGTAGATCATCGCCACCCAGACCTGGGTGAGGACGGCGTTCTCCGATGTCCCGAGGAAGGTCTTGATCTTGAGGTTCTGCTTGATCCACCGAAAGAATGTCTCAATGTCCCAACGACGCCTGTAGATCTCCGCGATGTTGGCTGCGGAGAGGCGGAACTCGTCGGTGAGGTACTCGTAGACCTCCCCATCTGCATCGGCGTACGTCACTTGCCGCAGATCGCCAGGGTAGCTCTCCTGAGCCCCCGGCAGGGCGAATGCAACACGTTCGTCTTTCAGCACCCCCTCGCCCTTTGCCACACGATGCATGCGTAGCACAAATGTCTGGGCGTTCTTCTTTCGACGGACAACAAAATGGTGACCCGCCTTCCTGATCTTCCAGAGCAGTGCGTAGTCGTTGTAGCCACGATCCATGACGAAGATCGTTCCCTGTGGATATGTCGAGAGATCCATGTCCTGCGTCACGGTCACCTCGTGTGTCTTCCCGTCCGTGAGATCCAGGAGCTCCGGTATCTGATTCCGCAGATCGAGATCGGTGTGCAACCGGAATGCCCCTTTCTGCCTGCGATACTTCGCCCAGTCGAAGAGGGAGAGACAGACGGAGATGGACGTCGCATCGATGGCGTGGAGGGGGTTCCTGAAGGAGAAGTTCTCTCCAGAGCTCAGTGCTGTGCATTGCTTGAAGAGGATGTAGAACAGCGACTCGAAGATGGCAGCGGGCCGCTCCTTGTTCGCTCGTGCCAGCGTGGAACGGGCGACACTCCTCAGCCCCAACTCCGTCCATCTGCTGTCCAGGATACGCAGATCGGACTCGATTTCCCGTAGGCATTCCTTGCCGGTGATCTGGGCGTAGAGCAGCGTTGTGAGCTGATTAAAGCAAGTGAATCGTTTCACGTACCTGTCGGCTTCATGCTGTCCCACGAAGGCCTGAAACTGCTGTTCCGGCAGAAGTGTGAGGAGTTGGTGAAGGACTGTGGTAGTGTTCGTGTACATCGAAAAAGCGGGGGAATGGTTTGAAGCAATGCCATCCTACCGCTTTTTTGGTGTATAACTGTCCGGTCAGGATTTTAGTGGGACGCTACTGCTATCATATGATAATATCATACAGTCCTCTCCCCTTCCACCATGACCACCATCTCCGTCCCCCTGAATGACGAGCAGTTTCACCGCCTCATGCACCTCGTGGAGCAGGGTGTTGGTGCAAACAAGGCCGACGTGCTCCGGAAGGCCCTCGATAAGCTCGCCGAGGATGAAGCCGTGGAAGCAGTCCTGCGGGCAGAGAGAGAGCCGACGCTCCATGGTGACCTCGACGAGCTTGTGAAGAAACTCTCCTAGCACCCGTGCTGACACTCGGCTATAAGCCTTCGTTCATTCGAGAACTGCAGGAGCTCCCTCCAGCCCTGCAGGAAGAGGCGCTGGGGAAAATCGCACTCTTCCGTGGAGACCCCTTTTTGAAGAGCCTGAGAACGCACAAGCTCAAGGGAGCACTCAAGGGTCGTTGGAGCTTCTCTGTCAACTACCGCTTCCGCATCGTCTTCCGTTTCGAGGGAAAGCACACGGCAACCCTCCTCACAATCGGCACCCACAGCGTGTACGAGTGATGTGCCGTGCGCAGGAGGTGTGTATACTCCTCTCATGCCACGTACCTTCTTCCACTGCCTCGGATCTTGCAAAGGCGTCTCCGAGAAGCCCGGCACGTGCCAGGCGCGGTCCTGCGAACTCTTCGGCAAGCCGCTCGTGGCATATCAGCCCCAAACGACGTATGAGGACACGTCTCTCCTCGTCCTGCGCCTGATCGTCGCGGCAATCTTCCTCGTCGCCGGCTACGCCAAGATCGGCATGTGGTCCGCCGCTCCCGAGGGAATGTCCTCCGGCATGCTCAACCTCATAAAGTTCCTCTCGATCGTCGAGCCGCTTGGCGGCGTGGCGCTCGTCGTGGGACTTCTGACGCGATGGGCTTCGACCGGACTCGCGATCATCATGGTGGGGGCGATCGCTATCATGCAGTTCTCCATGGGCGTCGGCTTCTCGACCCCAGAGGGCCCGGGCTGGGATTTCCCCCTGATGGTCCTCGGCGGCTGCCTCACCCTCATGGCCTTCGGCCCCGGCTGCTTCTC
>CAZLYW010000071.1:0-3846 GCA_964563915.1 uncultured Candidatus Peribacteria bacterium
AGCGCCGCATCATGATCGGCACCTATGCGCTCTCCGCCGGCTACTACGATGCGTACTATCGGCAAGCGCAGAAGGTCCGCACGCTGATCAAGCGGGACTTCGATGAAGCCTTTAAGACAGTCGACGTCATCATTGCACCCGTATCCCCTACTCCGGCCTTCACCATTGGCGCGCATACGGACGATCCTGTGGCGATGTACTTGGAAGATATCTTTATGTGCGGCGTCGTGATGGCTGGAATTCCCGCGCTATCCGTTCCATGTGGTTTCTCAACAGAGGGTTTACCGATGGGTCTTCAGATCATGGGTGCGCAGTGGCAGGAATCAACAATCCTCCAGGCTGCGTACGCGTACGAGCAGGCGACGGAGTGGCATAAGAAGCGTCCGTCGCTTTGAATTTTTTATTGTATTTTGCGAGTTGGTTTTTTTCCTACTCAGTCAGACAACAACACAAGTTGTAAAATAAAATATAATTCAAATGGGCTTACCGAAAAAACCATCTGAGCATCCCTTTCTTTGGAGTCGGCATGGAGGCCTCCACTGGAACCCTTTTGGAGGTCTTCCGCTTCACCTCCATCACCTTCTTTTTGGAGGCCTTCTGGAGGATTATAGAGGCCTCCATGGATGGTGCATCAACGGTGACTGGGGGAGGGGAGTCGGCCTGCGGGAGTGCAAGACGCTGCTGGAGGGACCCCATGAGAATGTTCCCTTCACGCAGACGGTCATTGAGAGATTGAATGACATCCCACTGTTTTTCAATCTGCCGGTTCTTGAGATCGAGTTCATGTCGAAGGATGTGGAGAATGCCTTTCTCCATCTTTGAGGAAGAATTGGTCGCAGGTTTTTCCTCTTCCCTCTGGGCTGAAGATAAATTCTTCAGCAAAATATCTTCACGGATCTTCCACGTGAAGTTCTCACCCTTCTTCTTGAAAGCCTCCACCGCCCTGGGGGTCGGCTCTACTCCACTTCGATCAGGATGGGATGGGGGATCGGTAATGGAGCGGATGACTCGTCGAATCGTGCTCGAAGAGCGCTTCGTCTTGTTCACAGCCTCGTTGATCGTGAGGGAGGGGAGTCGCATGGCCTCCATGGTAGCCTCCGTGGAGCCTGACTGTCACCCGTGAGTACTATACATTCGTCGTATTTCCACATTGTCTACACATGGTATGCAGGTGAATGTAGTGGTACTATAGAATCGCTCCTCGCCGAAGCAGGCTGAGGAGGAAAAGGTGACAGTTCTTTTTAGCATCACGTCGAATTCAGCTTTTGTGGATCCGTAGCTCAGCTGGTTAGAGCGCTCCCCTGTCACGGGAGAGGTCGCGGGTTCGAGTCCCGTCGGGTCCGCCAGAATAAGCAAGCGGCATCAACATTACGCGTATTCAAAAACTCCCTCCGAGACCCCGGCGTAGTCTCGGCGTCACGTAGTGACGACGGACGAAGCGGGGTCGGGTCCGCCATACAGAATGTCACCCTGAAGCCGAGAAGTTCTATCAATAACCGGTGTTTCGCATTCAGAGAAGCCAGGATGGCAATCTTGTACTGACTTTTCCGCTCGGCGAAGATATGATCGCACACTTATGGAACATGAACCTTTTGTTGTAGCCACTGACCAGACTTCTCGCTCGGGCTTCGTTCTCACAGACAGAAAATATCGGCAGCCGGAGAAGAGGCAAACCCTGACGATACCAAAACCGAAAAAAAGCAGAGTTACTGATCTAGCCACGCTGCAGCAAGAGTACAGAAACACCGATCTTGCTCTTCTCAAGCATTCCATACGATGCGATGAAGCGGCGGCGTGCAGGATGTCGGTCGAGGAGCTGCTCGTGCATGTACATGAGACGCTCGCGCAGCGTGTTTCTCAGATACCCGATGTTCGATTCATGAGCGAGGCCGATAGGGGTCAAGTGTTTAAGATTATTTTTGAAACAGATCTCTTTCTTAATCGATCCGGAATCGATCCGGATGAGCAGTACAGGCATCACCTTGAGTGTTTGCAGATACTCGATGAATCCGAGACATTTCATTACATCTTCTGCGACCTTGAATTTCAAGGATGCATGAAGAGGCAGCTGCCGAGACTGAACAAGAAATTCTACGGAGAAGAGAAGAATCCGAAAAAAATCAGTGATACTGACTACATCGTCCTCATTCAAAAAGCATGGAATGAGGCAACAAGCCCTTCCGAGAGAACTGAGGTCTTCGTCACGCTCTACCAAAATACATTCATGCATGGAAGCAGGGAGGCCCACCGTTCAATCCGAGCGGCAACGTTCATGAGGAGTGTGAAGCGCTTCGGAAACATCATTGAGCGGACCATGGGAAGCACTGACCCCGAAGTATTTTTGCAAGCGGTTGTCGATGAATTGACGGACTATCACATCGGTCGTGTGCGGCACCGAATTGACGCAGGCAATGAGAAAACTGCAATCGCGAGTTTCGTCATACGTCGGAGGCTTACCGAAGTCTTAGGCGGCAATCTGCCAATGGCTCTATGTCATCCGGATGTGGATGCGATCTCCGGAGGTGCTGTCATACAACGTGTACTACGTGCACTGCCGGATCCAAACGGAAGAGAGTATCGCAGTGGCGTGAAAGCGTCCGTCGAAGCATCCGTGCGGAATGGAATTTTCACGCGCATTGACTTTGATGAAGTTGTCGATGCTGAAACGATCGCCGCCGAAATCGCTGCGCCTATGGAGCAGGTCGCAAAGGATATCGCTGAGGCCATAGAACAGGCAGAAAAACCCTATAGTGGATATTATCCAGTCGGGGCCAAAGTGCACTTTCGGAATGCCGTTCCGAAAGAGAAGCTCCATTCTCTACAGAAAATTTACGGCTTTTCCGATTCGCCGTTCAAGATGCTCCATGCGGATACCTCGATGCTCATTCCACCGAGGAAATCTGCCACAGAAATCGTTGCGATTTTGGAGGAACTCAAACGACGGGGGATCATCGACGAACATACCGAAATACAGACGTGTGTCCCCGGAAGGCTGAATAATCAATATGCAGCGATGCTTGGAAGCTCCATGCTGCTCTCCTCATTTCTTTGCGTGACATATGACCGTTCGTCATTTCAGACGACGCATGAACAAACAGCTTCGATGATCATGGCGTACGACGGAGGTGTCCTAGACCGTTCAATCGCGGATCTGCCGGAAGACCTCACTGGTCGAATCGACATGCTCGGCCGCAAGGACGTCCGCGATGTATTCCTGTACCAAATTCTCGGTTCACTTCTATCACAGGCAACCTATGGCGGCCCATTTCGTGATGTGGGAAGGGAATTCATACAGGAGTACATCGCGCTTCTGGAGCGGGATCGCATGCTCGATGTTCTCGACGCGCAGTGGGTGAATGATGAAAACAGCGCCGAAGAGCCAGACATTGAAGGACACTACCTAGCCGTCAAACGCTGTACCGACACTTGGCTTGGGGATGATGCCAGATACCGGGCAACCGGCAGGCCCGAAGGGCTTTCATTCGACGTTCTTCGTTTATTGACAAAGAGTATAAGTGAAGCAAAAATTATACAGGTACACCTCGGCCTCGTCGAAGCAGATGTGCCCCCACTTTTACTCTCTACCCCTCGTCAGATATGTGCGAATCCCACAGGAACATCGCAGGAGTTGCCGTAGCGGAACGTACGCCGGTCAAGACCATCAAGATTTCGGAAGAGGACAAAGCCCGTGCAGCAGGCGACGAGATTGCAGGTCTTATCCATAAATTCGGTTTCGAAAATGTTCAGAAGGCACTCAAGCAACAGGATCCGAATAGAGCGAAATAGATATGGGAAACGCTGAAAAACTCCGCCACTGACAGCGCCATTTCTCCGCATGCGCACAAG
>CAZLYW010000072.1:0-3717 GCA_964563915.1 uncultured Candidatus Peribacteria bacterium
AACATCTGTCAAAGATTTTGAGCTTCTTGTCCCTGAGAACCTTTGGTGTGCGTGGTTTCTTGTAGAGGGGCGGAAATGGCAGGTTTCGTGTTCGCCTGCGGGTGAGAGCGTTTGTGAATCCCCACAGGGCACGTCCCCAGGGCTTTGGAAAGATTCAGGGACTCCAGCCGCTTAGGAAGCGTAAATGATTAACCTACCGAAGTTCGTCTATGCGTGACATCTGCATTATGTCATCATCCATGCATGCAGGATGCAAGTATTGTCGCATGGATTCGCGATAAGTTTCAAGCGCTGCAAGCTGAGTTGGACGAACGTGGTAGACGCCGTTGGGCGGCTACCGAAGCGCGCTCGCTCGGTTGGGGCGGTATTAGTGTCGTTGCTGAGGCAAGCGGGTTATCCGACCGCACGATCCGCAACGGTATCCGGGAGTTGACAGACTCGAACCCGCTCAGTCCGGATCGTCAGCGGCGCCACGGAGCGGGCCGTCCCACTCGGGAGAGCAGGCAGCCTGGACTGGTGCGGGCCTTGGAGGTTCTGGTTGAGCCGGCAACGCGTGGCGATCCGCAAGGGCCGCTGCGCTGGCCTGCAAGAGCACCCGAACGCTGGCGCGGACGCTGCGAAAGCAGGGATACCAAGTGAGTCACGCCAAAGTTGCTCAGTTGCTACGTGCTCAAGGCTACAGCCTGCTGTCGAATCGCAAGACGCGGGAAGGAAAACAGCATCCTGACCGAAACGCTCAGTTCGAGCACATTGCCCGACGGGTGACAGCCCAACAACGCCGCGGCCAACCCGCCCTCTCCGTCGATACGAAGAAGAAAGAAGTGCTGGGAAACCTGAAAAATCCGGGGAAAACCTATCGCCGCAAGGGGCAGCCGGTCGAGGTAGATGTGCATGACTTTCCCGACAAAAAGCTGGGCAAGGCCATTCCTTACGGTGTTTACGATCTCCAGCGATCACATTTAGCTTGGCCAAATTCTACGTACCAAATTGATGGCTAATTTTGGCTTCTCTTCCGACCAAAACCGGCAACATATTCGGATGCCGGAGCAGTACATTTGTTTCAATATTCACTCGATCCCCTTTCTTGAGTGACCTCAGCGTTGTTTTCTCGAGCGTATGCGGAATAAGCGCGACTGTGACAAACTCGCCATCGGATCATTCGCGCATCGATGGATCGTTAGAATTTGGCGAGTAGCCGCTGCCCCCACTGATAGAACTTCGCGATGAGCCGATAGGAAAGGGGAAGCCGGCCGGTCTTCGCGAAATGCTCCACAATCAAGGCGAATTTCCTGCCCTTCCGTTTCATCGTTTCTCTGAGTTCCGGCCGCTGATCGAGGACGAATCCGAATCGGCCTGGGCCCTTCATGCACTTGCCTTCGAAGTGTACCCCGGCGATCGAGGCGCCGAAGTAGCGCATTGCTTCGGGCACGTGCATCGTCGTGAAGCGCATTAAGCCCTTCCAAGCGACCTTCGGAGCCCCGCCCGTGAAGAGGAAGGTGCAAGGGATCCCCTTCAGTTGCCCCTTCGAACGCGTTTCGCTGTCCAATGCGAAGCAGCCGATGTGGTCCAGGAAATTCTTGAGGTGTGCGGGGACGGAGAAGTTCCAGACGGGACTCGCGATCACGATGCCGTTGCCGGATTGCATCAGCGTCCTGATCCGATCAAACCCGGGTCCCTGCCGGCCGCAGGTGTAGTCTTGCAGTTCGAAGTGGGGAATCGGCACGTCCTTCAGGCGGATCTTCTCCGTCTCGATTCCCGGGACGGTCTTCATGCCATCGATGAAGAGGTCGGCGAGGTACTCGGCGTTGCTCGGTTCGTTTGTGCCGGCGACGAGGATGAGGATCTTCATGATTGCAGTGTAGGTAGGTGGAAGAGGTTCTTCCAGTGCTGAGGGTCAAGAGGGTAAAAAGGGCGGAGAGGAAAAAAACGACAATCTTCTTCACCCTCTTCACCCTCTCACGCCCTCTTGACCGTCTTTTTCTATTTCCCTTTGCGACCCCCATCACACTGTGTTCATGCTGCATTGACCGGGGGGAAAATGCTCAATATCTTGTGGCGTTGTTCCCCCGGAAGACCTACATATAGTGTTTTGGCTTTCCGATGCCCTTCCCCATTTCCCGCCGGTTGGTATGACTCCTCCCACTCCTTCTTCTGCTGCGTCCCCGTTCGGTCTGAGGACCTCCCGTTCAGGGTCTGGTGACCCTACAGGGTCAAAGACAGGACCTAGTGGAAAATCTTCCCGCGGATTGGGACACGAGGGAGTGATTCAGCGTCTGAAGAAAGGGGAAACGGTTGAGTCGTTGCATGGCAGGAAGAAGGAGAGCGCGCATAAACAAGCCCTCACGATCCCGCGCGTCTTCACCACCGTTGGCACCGATCCGCTGGAGCATGTCGTGTACGAGACGCGGACGAGCCGCATCGTGAATACCGACGGTTCGGTCGTGTTCGAGATGCAGGGGGCCGAGATCCCCGCCGACTGGAGTCAGGTCGCCACCGACATCGTCGTCAGCAAGTACTTCCGCAAAGCGGGAGTGCCGCAGCTCGACGCGCACAGTCAGGTCATCAAGGACGACAAGGGTGAGGTCATCACCGGTCCAGAGCGCAGCGTCAAGCAGGTCGTCCGGCGCCTTGCCGGCTGTTGGCGGTGGTGGGGGGAGCATGGCGGCATCTTCGAGACCAAGCAGGACGCGCAGGCCTTCGAGGACGAGCTCAGTTACATGCTGGTGCACCAGATGGCCGCTCCCAACAGTCCGCAGTGGTTCAACACCGGCCTCCACTACGCGTACGGCATCACGGGACCCGCGCAGGGCCACTACTACTGTGAGCCGGAGACGGGCGAGGTCAAGCGCAGCACCGACGCCTACACGCACCCGCAGCCGCACGCGTGCTTCATCCAGTCCGTCGAAGACGATATGGTGAACGAAGGGGGCATCATGGACCTGTGGGTCCGCGAGGCGCGCCTGTTCAAGTTCGGCTCCGGCACGGGGACGAACTTCAGCAAGCTCCGCGGGGCCGGGGAGCCGCTCAGCGGCGGCGGAAAGAGTTCCGGACTCATGAGTTTCCTCAAGATCGGTGACCGCGCGGCGGGTGCCATCAAGTCCGGCGGGACCACGCGGCGGGCAGCCAAGATGGTCTGCCTCGATCTCGACCACCCGGACATCGAAGGGTTCATCAACTGGAAGGTGAAGGAGGAGAAAAAAGTCGCGGCGTTGGTCCAAGCTGGCTATGACGTCGACTTCAACGGCGAGGCGTACCTCACGGTCTCCGGCCAGAACTCCAATAATTCCATTCGCATTCCGCACGCCTTCTTCGAGGCGCTCGAGAAGGATGGCGACTGGAACTTGACCTGGCGGACGGAGCTCCGCGCGGCAGAGCAGGAGGGAAGGGAACCGAAGCCCTGCACAACCCTCAAGGCGCGGGCGCTCTGGGACCAGATCGGCTACGCCGCGTGGGCGTGCGCGGATCCGGGCGTCCAGTTCGATACGACCATCAACGATTGGCACACGTGCCCGGCCGACGGCCGCATCAATGCCAGCAATCCCTGCAGCGAGTACATGTTCCTCGATAACACGGCCTGCAACCTCGCGTCGATCAACCTCCTGAAATTCTATTCCTCGTCTCGCTCGGAACAGGCTCACTGCGAGGAAGCGAGTTTTGACATCGATGGTTTCAAGCATGCCGTTCGCCTATGGACCATCGTTCTGGAGATCTCCGTCC
>CAZLYW010000073.1:0-3638 GCA_964563915.1 uncultured Candidatus Peribacteria bacterium
TAGCCGCGCATGCGGAGATATCGCTTCGGACCAGACGGACCTCTTTGCGGTTGTTGAGGATGTCTCCGGATCCGCCAAGATCGAGTTTCCGAAGACGCCGATCGCCTCTCTCACGCAGAAACTGCAGTGGGAACGTGAAACGCTCGGGCTCTATGTCAGCAGCCACCCTCTCGCGGGACTGCGGAAGTACATCGGGAAGAAGGCCATGCTCATCGCGGATTTCCATCGTGAACGCAGCGGCAAGAAGGTGACGGTCGCGGGCATTGTGGAGCATGTGAAGAAGATCACGACAAAAAAGAGCGAAGCCATGGGCATTATCCTTCTGGAGGATCCGACGGGGAAAATCGAGGTGACGCTGTTTCCCCGCACGTTCGCTCAGGCGGCGGCCTTCCTCGAGGAGCCCGATGCCGTCCTCGTCGTCGGCGGCACCCTCGATGAGCGGGGAGGACAGCTCCAGATTCGCGCGGATGCGGTGAAGAAGGCCTCCCTCACGCGCATGATCGAACGGGCGAAGGAAGAAGGATTGTTCGATGAAGAAGAGGCGAAGCGGGGGCCGCACCTCATGCAAACGATCGCTCCCGAAGAGCCGGAGGTGCTGGAAATGGTGGACGAAGAGGGGAATGTCGTTGCCGGAGAGACGGTGACTGTCGGCGATGCGAATGGGGCGGCGGCGCCTCTTGCGGGCGCCCTCGCTGGCTTCATCGCTCGGGGAATGCCCATCGAAGAAGCGATGAGCGAGCTGGGAGAAGTGTTCGATGCGGATTCCAATGCCCCGGCCATACGCATTCATACCGTGCAGCTCCCGGAGCAGGCCCCGAAGCATCTTCTCCTCGAACTCAAGACCACTCTGGAGCGTTTCCCGGGCAAGGAACGCATTCAGTTCCGGATCGGATCGCAGGACATTCCCCTCCCTCTCACGGTCACAATGTCGCCGATTCTCGAGAAGAAAGTGGAGGAAGTGATGAAAAAGTACCATGTACATTCTGTCAGCCACTGATGCGGCCCATGTGGAAGAAGCCGTCCGCGTCATCCGCCATGGCGGCATCGTCGCGCATGCGACGGAGACATGCTATGGATTTGCCTGTGATCTCACGAATGAGGCAGCAGTTCAAAAGTTGTTCACGTTGAAGAAGCGGCCTGCAGATCAGCCCGTGAGCGCACTGTTTTCCGCCGTTGAAGAGGCAAAGAACTGTGTGGAGTGGAATGAGCAAGCGGAGGAGTTGGCAAAAAAATATTTGCCAGGGCCGCTCACCATCGTGCTACCACTGCGTCGCAAGGATGTTCACTACGATAGAACGTTCTATCGTACTATTTTCCCTTCCCCGCGGAGTGGTTCCACACTTGGCATTCGCGTCTCCTCACATCCTGTTGCTCAACAACTTTCAGCGCTCTGCGGAGTGCCGCTTTCAACAACCTCTGCAAACCTCCATGGCGAGCCTGCGCCGTACAGCATTAAGGAGATCTTGAAGCAATTCTCAGGGCAAGAACTGCAACCGGATCTCACTCTTGATGGGGGAATCCTTCCGCATACTCCTCCCTCAACGATCGTTGATGTAACATCCGGATCGGTGAGGATTCTCCGACAGGGGGCGCAGAAGCTGTAGAAGCTATACGCAAAAAGCTACCCGCCTGACCGTCGGGCAGGTAAGCTGACGCTATGCACTGTCCCCGTTGCCGCTTCGAGGACACGAACGTCATCGACTCGCGCCTCTCGGAGGATGGCAGGGCCGTGCGCCGACGCCGGGAATGTCCGAAATGTGATCATCGCTTCACGACCTTCGAGCGGCAGGAACTGAGTTCCCTCATCGTCGTCAAGCGCGACGGGACGCGGGAGCCCTACAGTCGGACGAAGCTTGAGCGGGGCATCTGGCTCGCCTGCACGAAGCGTCCCGTGAGCAAGGAGAAAATCGATGCGATGCTCGACGTGTTGGAGCAGAAGTGGGCCGCCAACAAGGAGGAAGTGAGCAGTACGACGGTCGGGCAGGACGTGATGCGCGCGCTCAAGCGCATCGACGACGTCGCCTACATCCGCTTCGCCTCCGTCCATAGGCAGTTCAAGGATGTGGAAGAATTCAAAGAAGAAGTGGGAAAGTTGCTGGCGTAGTACAATGTTCTTCGTAGGCGCGTAGCTCAGTCGCCTAGCCTTGGCCTGCCAAGGCGTTACAAAGAAGGTGCGATGCGATTGGAGATCTCTAGTAGAATCTGTCATGCGTAGGCGCGTAGCTCAGTCGGTAGAGCACTGGTCTCCAAAACCAGGGGTCGGGGGTTCGATTCCCTCCGCGCCTGCCAAGCTGAATTCGAGCTGAGCGCGAGCCCACAGGACGAAGCACGAGGCTGAGCAAGCGTTCGGTTTGGGGTGGCAGCTTTCTCATAGCTGAAAGAAGTTAGGGATCGTCGTTCCTCCCCTCCTCGTATTCTCGATGGAAGGGGTTCCATTGAGCTTCTTGAACTTCCCTCGGCAATCCGTGAAAGGGGTCAGTCTCCGTCGGAGAATCCAGGCGGAAAGCCAGCGTTCCGCGGTCTCAAAGCTCTCAAACCCCTGAATGGTCTTCAAGCGTCCCTGCAGCTGCTTATTGAAACTCTCGATGAGGTTCGTCGTCCTCGGGCAGTGCGCGCGGAACCAATTTTCCGCGCGCACGTAGCCCGTGAGGAGGTCACTGTGATCGAAGATGTGCCGGAGGGTCGCAATCTTCATCGCGTCATCCCTGTGCCGTGGGAATCTCCAGCGGATGTGGCGCTCGAGGTTCTCCTTCCCGAGGAAAGGAAGGGAGAAGATGTGCTCCTCGAGGTCCGCGAGGAAACTCCTGTAGGTTTCCTCGCTCCTGACCTTGAGGGTTCTGCGGATGTTCTCGAGGAAATGGACGTGACAGAGCTGGATGATGACGTTCGGGAAGACGTATCTGGCTGCCATTCGGATGGCCTCGTGATCGTCGCAGGTGAGGGAAACAAGCGGGTAATCCGCATTTTTGAGCTTCTGGAAGTACTGCACCCAAGCCTCAAAGCTCTCGGAGGGTGCAAGGAGGCAGATTGGGATGTCATGCGTCCGGTAGTCGATGCCGTAGAGGAGAGGAATCTTCTCCTCGTAACCCTTCACTGCAACGTACTTGCCGTCCACAACGAGGGAGCCTCCGAAGCGTTTCCGATTGCAGTACCAGGCGGTGATGTCGTTGTTGTGAGGGAGCCGTGTCAGCTCTGCGACGATTCTCGCGTACGTTCGATCGAGGCTCCTGCCGATCCTCGCCGCAAGCGTACGAATGCTCGTGCCCTTGAGGTGGAGATTCAGGAGGGATTCTGTCTGTTTCCGGCAGTGATCGATGCTGAAACTTTTCCTGCAATCGTTGCAGCGATGCCGCTTCAGACCGTTGCGCGTGCCATTCCTGCGGGTGCACAGACTGCCACAGAACTTGCACGCAGGACGATGGCTCTGTGCAGCCTTTTTTTGGAGGTGAACATGTTCAAAAAGGAGAAAGGAGCTAAAACAAGCTCCAAACTATCATTTTCTGACACCTGAAACCGAACGCTCTCTTCAGTGACCCCTGAGACTCTCCTGAGTAGGCTTACTGATCTGACGCCTCATCTCCAACGCTGCCTGATTGCAGATATGCTGCAGTGCGAGGTACATGATCCTCATGTTATAC
>CAZLYW010000074.1:0-3598 GCA_964563915.1 uncultured Candidatus Peribacteria bacterium
GCGAGAGTCAACCCCGGTACCGTCCGCCCCGGTGTCAATCCCGGCCGGGTGCGTCCGCCGACGTTGTCGCAGACGCTGGCCGGGACCCCCGAACTGCAAAAATTCTTCCGCGGACTGCCGACGAACATGCAGAGTGCTCTCTCGGGGATGGCAGCGGCCGAAGGCCGGGCGATCGTTGAAGCGCTCCACGGGTCACCGCACTTGCACGGAGTCGTCACGCGGATGCCGTGGGCGCGGATGAACGTGACGCTCGATATGCTCCGGTCGAATGCCGCGCTGCGCACGGGGCTCTCTCGCCTGGGGAGCATCGCAGAAGTCGAAAACGCACTCTCCGGCATCGCCCGCTTCAACGGCGCTGACCGCGCACGCTTCCTCACCTGGCTCAATGGCAACGCGGCCACGGCTCCGTCGATTCTGAGGGGATTCCCCCCACCGAGCCGCTGGAGCGTGTGGGCCAACAGAGGACGATTCTACGGTGGCGGCGGGCTACGCGTGGCGGCGCGCGGACTCGGTCCGGCGCTCGCGATCTACGCGGTCGTCCACGATTGGGGCGAGTACGTGAATGCCAAGGAACTCGCCGCGGATGCCGCGGAAGTACGGGCGCAGCTCCACAAGGAACTCCGAGAAATATTCTCCGTAGCCAACGGGTACGCACCGCACAAGACACAGCCACATACCTGGACAAAAGACGGGCTGACGTACGATGCACGCGGCATCGCGAACGTGTCCGACGCGGTCCTCTCCGCGGCGACCGCTCGCGAGACTGTCGGAGCCATCGCGCTTGGCACGAGCGCACTTGCGCTCCTCGGCGCATTCGCGGCTTCCACAGCATTCCTGGCGGCACCGGCAATCCTGGCGATCCCCGTGGTCATGGTCGTGCGGGGGATGATTGATGACAGCGAATCGCGCACGCTGCAGCGACACATCGGCGGACTCGATCCACGCATCGTCGCGTTCTTCCCCATCGTCCACGAAGGTCAAAACGCCGGAGTCAGCGGGAGAACCGGCGCTGCGCTCATCCGTTTCATGACCGATAATGACCGGTTGTACGACCACGTCGATCTGCCTCCCGGTGTCTTCATTAATCGGAGTCTGATCGGAGGACCTGATCGCATCACGAGCATCGAATACGCAGTGCACCGCACGTGCGCATCGATGGTGTACCGGCGGATGCTGCAGCTCTCTCCCGTCGACACGTCCATCCTGTCCTATGAGAACGTCGCAGGCGTCCGGACATCGCTCATGGACAGCCTCTTCCATCCACAGAATGCCTTTGTCATCACGCGCAGTCTCGGTATCGGCCACCCCCGGAATCCCGGGAGAGTGCAGAATCCCGATGCGAGTACAGTCACTCATCAGGGTATTACCATTCCTGATGATCTCGACGCTAGGGTCGATCGTCTTGCGAGAGACATGGTGCGCGAGCGGATGACCACGGCGTACACTACCCGGTTGCAGCGGCTCCAGCGCCACGAGAAAGCAGTGAAGCACTTTGGGGCAGCCGACGAGAAAGCTGCCAAAGCGTTGTTCTTCACGGTCGAGAAACAGATGGTGGAGACCATCGAAATCATGGAGGGTCGTCGGAAGGCCAGACCGGGTGAAGCCGCAGTGGTCGCTGCGCCCATAGGCGTCGACCCGCTCACGCACATGCGCGAGGAGCTGGAGAAACTCCGGAAGAGAGGAACGGTCGCCGCGGATGTTCCTGGTGGACCGGTGCGAACGGACATCATCTCTTCTCCGGGGGAGCTCATGCAGTTGCAGTTCGAGATCGACGTGCTCGGCAGTACCCTCATCGCCCCCGGTCTCACCGTCCGCGATGCGCCATGGGGCGTCGCTCTCGATGAGCCGCTCCTCCGTGTCCCGGAGCGCGGATTACCCCTGCAAGAGCTCTTCGGGCAAGGTGAGCGCATGCTCCTCGCCGTCGGCGCGCGGCGCGTTCGGCTCTCCCGTACAGGAGGCCTGAGCCCGGCGGCAGGTATGTTCCAACCTCGCGGTCCCGCTGTCGCGGATGCGCGCTTCGAGATCACCTCAAACCGTCCTGCCGCGGGCATTGCCTCGTGCGAAGGGTACGTCGTTGACTGGCGGGATGGGACGAACTCCCACCAAATCTTCTTCGCGTGGGACGGCACCACGTGGTGGTGGTCTTCCCCAAACCGCCCCGCCTGGGTCTCGGTCGCGGGCAATCGTTACAACAGCACCACCGACCAGGCTTCCATCCACTTCGACCGCATTGCAGGCATGCTCCATTGGCAGGAGCAGGCGCTCCTGGCAAGGCCCGGGACAGCAGCACGCAAGAAGCTGACGGAACAAATCACCAAGCGACTAACCGCAATGGAGGCTGCGCCGTACCAAGACAGCGTACGACTGCCCGATGTGCCTGCGCTCCTACGCAATCCCGAAGTCCGCAGCGATATCCAGGCGTTCATCGCCACGGACTATCCGCTCGCCCCTCTCGTCTACACGTACGGAAATATTCCCTTGGAGAATCCCGCGTTCCGTGCCGCACTCGAGAGCATCACGAAGAACGTGCGCGCACTCTACCCCACGGCCGGGCGTAACGATTTCCGCCCACAGGTGATGCACCTGCGAACGTACCGGATGTTCAGCAACGGCCGGGAGTACGAAGTACTCCATTCCACCACCTTCTGCTGCCGCATCAGTACGCCGCGACTCGAACCGTTCTTCTTCGTCGGTGTGCGGCCGGCTGGCTCTCTTAGTCCATTCGTTGTTCGCCAGCAGCGATCCACCTTCCCAGAAATCGTCCCGGTCAACGTCCGCGAAGAAGTGACGAAGGCCACCCTGGCGCAAGTTCAGGGAAGAGTACAAGCCACCATCGACGGTGTTGAGAAACAGAACAAAGCGAAAGCGGAGAAGATGTCCAAAGAGATGACGCCCGCGCAACGTCTCTACTGCGCCGCGTTCTCGGATCGCTACGTCGATGTGCATGTCGAGAATCCCGCTGGACCGATCCAGGCGCGGAGGTATGAGACTAACGGCCAACGGTACCTCGTGACGCGGCAACAGTGCTTCGACGGCCGAATCATCCTCCGTATGGGGGTTGTCGGTATTGATGAAACGCCCGCGTCGTCAAGCGAGTGGGCGCAGCGCGTGCTCAACGAAGAGTGGCGGACCGGTGCCTTGCGGCCGCTGGCAGAGGACGAGAACAAGACGGCGGAGGCGATCTTCAAACGGTACGCATCCTCGCAGGATATCGTCTTCAGCGCGACGAATCTAGATATCCCACCGGCCATCCGGACATCGATCGAGAGCGACCTCGCGGCGCCCATCACGCTCACCGCCAATCAAGTCACCCGCGATGCTCTCAGCAGACTACCGATCAGCACAGTGGACCGCGATAGGCTCCACCCACAGATCAGCAAGGCATTCGAGGAATTCGTTCTGCGCGAAGCGGGCGGCGTTGTGACCATCGGCATGCAGCAGGCGCTCCGACGCGCGGTTCATGCTGTTTCGACGGATCCGTTGAATCAGCAGCGCTTCCTGCTCTTCGATGCGGGCGCAGGCATCCTCGGTAGTCTCGATGAAGACCGCATGAAGCAGCTCACGAACGAGATCATCGTTCGGATCGGCGCGTCGTGAG
>CAZLYW010000075.1:0-3547 GCA_964563915.1 uncultured Candidatus Peribacteria bacterium
CACGCGTAAGATCGTCGGCAGCGTCAGATGTGTATAAGAGACAGGTGTAAGGAGGTGACGGTGGCGTAGCAGCCTCAGTCATGCTTCGTGGGCGCTCTACCATCATCCTAAACGAGTGTCATGCTGAGGAACTCTGAGCGAAGCGAAGAGCCACGAAGCATGACACGAGGCGGTGCGATTACACTCGCAGGTGCTCCCTGTTGACAATCAACTGTTGCCCAATCCCAAAGATTGTAGAAACCCCCCAGTACAGCGACACTGCCGCCGGGAATTGGAATGCGAAGAACCCGATCATCAGCGGGAGACCGTAGAGCATCATCTTCTGCTGCATGTCCTGCGGTGATGATTCTTTTTTCTCTTTGACTTTGCCATCAGAGCCCACATCGATGACATCTCGGGCTGAGCGTAGCGAAGCCTTGCGCTTCTGGATGCTGAAAGAGAGTTTCATCTGCAGGAACTGCAACACGACGAGAAGGATGGGTATTACGAACATATCGGGCCGGAGGAGATCGAGGCCGAGGAAGGACGTCCCGAATGCCCACGGAAGATTGTCGTACATGCCGTACAGGAGATGCCGCGAGAGGGCGAAGTCGCTCGCGTCGCGGATGACGTAGAAGAGCCCGATGAGGACGGGGAACTGGATCAGCATCGGCAGGATGCTCTGGAAGGGATTGATCTTGTGCTCCTTCCACAGCTTCATCGTTTCCTCTTGGATCTTCTTGGAATCGCCTGTGTACTTCGCTTTGAGAGCCTCGAGTTTCGGCTGTAGCATCTGCATTTTCTTCTGTCCTTCGAGCGCGTGCTGCGTCGGGAAGTAGAGGAGGATTTTGACCGCAAGTGTGAGGACGATGATCGCGATACCGAGGTTGTGGCCCGGTGTCATGGATGCGACGAAGACGAGGAAGTTGAGGAATGGCGCGGAGATGAAGGTACGGAATGTTTTGCGGAACATGCCCGGCTCGACGATCGAGAAGCGAGTGACAGTCGGCGGAATGGTGATCGTCCCGCTCGATGACTCCCCCTGCACAGGAAGGATCGTGCCCGGTAGTCGCACCTCGTACGTCCCGGCCTTCTCAAAGATCGAATACTTCCACGGAGCGAGGCTGATGGAAGCCATTTCTCCCGCTTGAAGTACGGGAATGGATGCGCAGGGAATGACGGTTTCCCTGGATGTCACGGGAGTGGTTTTTTCACCGAGCCTGTTGCCGGGCTGTTCGACGATGAAGATATCGAGCGGCGGATTGGGGCAGCGTTCCGGAAGTGTGTAGGGCGTTCCGGAATAGACAACGGCTTTCGTCGAACACTTCTCCTCCGTTTCGGAAGAGGTCGTGAAGAGCTGCTGGACCGAACACCATTTCGACGCGAACCAGCCGGTGATGCCGAATGATTGCTCAGACACTGGCTTGTTCGTGAGTGTCACGACGGGATGATTGCCGAGCGTGTAGCTGGAGCCTGCCGTGAGCTCGGGCCCGGAAAGCATCTGCTGCGGGCTTGTTGACGGGAACAGTTGCCCTAGGACGAACTGCATCCCGATGTAGAGCGTCAGGAACAGCAAGAGGAACTGGAAAACGCTGCTACGGGGTTTTTGCGCTTCGGCCATGGGAACGGGAGGAGAGAAACAACTGGATGTCGCGCTGAACGTCTGCGAATGGAGCATGCAGGCTAGAGGACCGGGGAGCAATCAACAACTGCACGGACGGCACCTCTGGCTGTGTTTTGAGGACAGTGCGGAGCGCCTCCCGACACCGCCGGCGCATACGATTGCGTTTGACCGCGGATTTGTGCAATTTTGAGGAAGCCAGCGTTCCCACGTAGACGCCCTCAGACGCGCGTGCGCGTACGCGCCGGACTCCTGGATGACGCGGATGTCCCTCTAGCCACCGAATGAACATATGACGGCCTTTCCAGACGAAACCCTTGGCGATTAAGCGATCGCATACTTTACGGCCACGCAGTCTCAATAGCTTCATGACGCCAGAATAGAGAAACAAAGCAACCGAAGAAATCAAAGTAACCAATGATCCTCGGTTTCCCTGGCTTCTTCGGTTACCTTGGTTGCCTCAGGCACGTGCGCTAACCTCACGAGCGTTATGACGACGCTCACAAGGGATCACGTTCGCCACATCGCCAAACTCGCCCGGCTCCAGCTGACCGAGGAGGAACTGGAGAAGTTCCCACGGGAATTAACCTCGATTCTCCAGTACGTCGATTTGCTCAAGGAAGTCGATACCAAGAACGTGGCACCGACGGCGCAGGTGACGGGTCAGACGAACGCGTTTCATGAGGATGTCATGCGGAAAGACGGGGCACCTCCGGACGCCCTCCTCGCCTGCAGTCCTCTCCCCCTTTCCGATCATCAAATCCTTTCTCCCCCTGCGCACGGATAGTCCGATCCCGTTCCCGAGCCCGAGTATATGCTTTCTGACCTCACCATCACCGAAGCCCATGACAAGCTGACCAAGCGGGAAGTCCGTTCCACGGAACTTGTTCAAGCATGCATCGACCGCATCGAAGAGGTTGATGGATCGCTGAATGCCGTCGTGTATAAGAATTTTGATCGAGCCCTAGAGAAAGCCAAAAAAGTAGATTCCATAGGCAAGTTCGATCATCCCCTGACGGGAATCCCCTACCTCGCGAAAGATGTCTACTGCGAAGAGGGCATACCGACGACTGCATGCAGTAACATTCTGCGTACGAAGAACTATACACCACCGTTCGATTCCACGACGACGAAGAGGCTGAAAGCCGTCGGAGCGATCAGCATCGCGAAGACGAATACCGATGAATTCACGATGGGGGCCTCCACAGAGACCTCCTGCTATGGCGTGACACGCAATCCCTGGGATACGACGAGAGTCGCCGGCGGCTCCTCTGGAGGCTCCGCAGCTGGCGTTGCTGCGGGGGAAGGGATCTTCGCACTGGGAACCGATACCGGAGGTTCCATCCGCCAACCTGCAGCCTTCTGTGGGATTGCCGGTCTCCGCTGCACCTACGGCCGCACCAGCCGCTACGGCGTGATGAGCATGGCCAGCTCGCTCGATACCATCGGGCCGCTGTGCAAGAACGTGGAGGACATCGCAATTGTCTTGCAGGCAACAGCGGGGAAGGATCCGCTGGATGCCACGACGTCAGATGTTCCGGTTCCCGATTACCGTAAGGAATTGAAAAAAGACATGAAAGGACTGCGGGTGGGGATCCCCAAGGAGTACTTCATCGATGGCATGAGCGCAGAGGTGGAGGCCTCCATGGAGGCCTCCGCGGAGGCCTTCAAACAACTCGGCGCAATCCTGATCGATATCTCTCTCCCGCATACCAAGTACGCGCTTGCGACCTACTACGTTCTCTGCCCCTGCGAAGTGAGTTCGAACATGGCCCGCTACGACGGCATTCGCTACGGGCATGGTTCGCCGGGCCCACCACAAGCGCCATCCAGCGGCAGTCTGATCGATTACTACGAGCAAGTCCGGAGTACGGGCTTTGGTCCCGAGGTGAAGCGCCGCATCATGATCGGCACCTATGCGCTCTCCGCCGGCTACTACGATGCGTA
>CAZLYW010000076.1:0-3484 GCA_964563915.1 uncultured Candidatus Peribacteria bacterium
CTGCAATAACTGTCGGACACATGTAAGCTGAGTGCTGATATCATGGAGCGCGACTCAGATTTGAGTGCACGTGCCTGCGAGCTTTGCGCGGAGGCCTGTGATAAATGTGTTGATTCCTGTGAGTCGGTCGATCCAAACGACTCCAAGATGAAGTCATGCGCCGAGGTCTGTCGCCGATGTGCGGAATCCTGCCGCAAAATGTCCCGCTGATGATGCCGTGTGGTTATATGTTTGGCGGTGTGTGGATGATGCTTTTCGGGAGCATCATCTGGCTGCTGCTCGTCTCTCTGCTGATTCTTGGTGTCGTCGCGCTCTTGAAGTACATCAAGAAATAGTCTTCTAATTGAAGAGAATGAAAAGCGCCATACTTTAATCGTCATACGCAGCAGCTCAACTTCGACACATCCCTCGTGAACGACATCGCTACGATCTTGATGGCTTCTGCGAGTGTCGGGAACATCGGGAGGGCATTCGTTACATCGTCAATCGTGTTCTTGTTCTTCAAAAGAACCATTGCCTCCGCAATGAAATCCCCGGCGTGAGGGGCGAGGATATGAACGCCAACAATGCGTTTCGTCTCGGGATCAATCACCATTTTAATGATGCCCTCCGTACGCCGCAGGATCATGGCCTTCGGGACATCCGAGAAACGGACAGCGCGGCAGTCGCAGCGCTCTGCCTCCTTGAGATACTCCTCTTCGGTGTACCCGACTCCCGCAAGCTCGGGATCGGTGAAGATCGTGTAGGGAACAGTGTGGTAATCGATGCTCTTCTCTGAGCCTGTGAGCGCATTCTCCGCCGCGAGCGTCCCTTCATTCCCCGCTGTTGGCTCCAGCCGCAGCGGCAGATTCGTCACGTCACCTGCCGCGTAGATGTGCGGCTGGGACGTTTGGAGGAAGGGTTTTGACACGATAGCCTGCTTCTTATCCATCTCGACACCCGCCTTCGGGAGATCCAGTTCCTTCGTGTTCGGTGTCTTTCCTACTGCAAGCAAGATTTCCTCGCCTGCTACTTCGTGCTGCTTAGCCTCAACTGTATAGCGGAGTACCTTCTTACCCTTTTCACTGCGCGCACTCTGCACCTCGGCATTGAGGATAATCTCGATGCCCTCGTTGCGAAGAATTTCTTGAAGTCGCTCCACGACAATCTTCTCCCCTGGACGGAAGATGCTGCCGCTGTGCTGGAGGATCGTCACCTTTGTGCCGAAGCGGGCGTACATCTGCGCGAATTCGAGTCCCACGGCACCCGCGCCGACGACGAGGAGTTCCTTCGGTTGCGTCTGGAGTTTCAATGCCTCGACGTGCGTCACGTAGCCAACATCCTGAATACCGTCGATGGGCGGTACGGTGGCGGTGGAACCCGTGGCGATGACGAACTTCTCTCCCTTCAGCCTCTGCCCGTTCACCTCCACTTCGTGCGGGGAGATGAATATCGCTTTCCCCTCGATGAAGGTGACGTTCTTGAGCTGCTTCAGTACCGTTTGGTACTTCTCCTTTTGCATCTGTGCAACGAGAGCGAGTTCATCATCGATGACTTTGCGGAAATCGAACTCCTTGACCGCAAGCTCAATACCAGGAATGCCGTGGTGCCGTGCGGTGTGCAGCACTTCGGCAGCATGGATGAGGGTTTTACTCGGCACGCAGCCCACATTCACGCATGTTCCCCCGAGCGGGAGGCCGCTATTGACCATCGCGGTCTTCGCCTTGAGTTCGTCGGCACGGATGGCTGCACCGAAGGCACCTGCACCGCCGCCGAGAATGATCAGATCGAAATTTTCCATACTATGAGTGGGTAAGAGAATGGCTGTGAGAGACGAAATCCAGCTTGTAGTTGCATAACTCCCGTTTCACCGCATCGGTTCTTTCCAAGCCGAAGCGGGGAGGCAGATCCTCTCCTCGCAGGATGCCTATGAGATCATGCCCCTCCTCCTGCCAGTGTTTGTGAGCATGGAAGAGGAGGATGGCTGCCCCGACGCCCGTGACGTAGGCGATGTATGTGGAGCCGCTGTACGGCGTATCGAGGAGATCCCTGTAACGGTGGAAGCTGAACCCCGTTGTCTCCTTCGAGGTCGTTATCGTCCTTCCTTCTTTCATCTCGACTGTCAGCTCCGCCATCGCCGCGAACTGCGCGTACCTGATGATTCCTTCTCTCAGAAGCCTCTCGATCTCCTGCGGGGTCTCAAGGCTGGGGAGCACCATGCGGACGATCTCCTCAACCGTCATCTGGCGCTTCACGCACTCCACATTCTCCTTGGAGAGGAGATTGAGCTGGAAGAGACTCCTGATGAGTTCGACTTCGCTCCCGCCCGCGAACATGCGGATGGAGGGGATTTGCGGGAAGCTCTGGTGGAGGGAAAGGATCTCCTCTTGGTAGAGGGGATATGCTTCCGTATCTCCTGTGAAGTGCGGGTAGGCGTAAGGTCGCGCTTCGGAGAAAGGTCCGACTGCCTTCAGGACACCATGTTCTAGGTACCGTGGCTTCTGCTCCAGCTCATCGAGGGCGACGGTCGGCGACCACGAGAAGACGACCTGCCGAGAGGTGATGTGCTCGAGGAGGTACAGCTCTACCTTCTGGATATGAATGGAAGGGAAATTTTCCATCAGCATGAGCTTCTCGCCGATGAGGAAGTTCGTGACACCAGGCGAGATGCCGATATTGATGAGGCCGAAGGTTCCTTTCTCCTTGAGGCGCTCGTGGAAATCCTGCTGCGGGAACTGGAGGGTCTTCTCCGTGCGCTCGTTATACATGTCCGAGGCGAGGTCGCAGTAGTGGACGCACAAGTCTGCGGCGAGTGTCAGGATGGGAGCATTGAAGGTTGGCACGGCCGCATTGATGAGGACGGCTGAGCCATGCAGTTTCTTTCGAAGCTTCTCGGGGTGGTCGAAGATCTCACGGAAATCTTTTACGACGAGGAACTCTCCTGCTTTCAGCATGTCGGGAGCACGTAAGAGATATTGCTCGGCTTCTTTGCGATTGCGCACGATGAAGAGGAAACGTGCATCGTCTCCGTGCCGCTCACAGAGTTCATGCAGACAGCAGGCCATGACTGATCCCGCTGCGCCGAGGCCGAAGAAGACGAATGTCTGCATGAATTAGCGGAAGAATGATGGTATAGCGGTTATGAATACCAGAGCGAGGAGGAGGATGAGGAGGCAGATGGCGCAGTGATCGACGAGGAGCTTCTTCGGATTCATCGAGCACGAGAGGAGGAGCAGATCTTCCGCGCGAGGAGGACAATGGCAAGGCTTGTGAGAAGAATAATCGTCCAGACGATAGGCCAGCGGTAGTCCAGGAGCGCGAAGGAAACCGTACTGCCGACACCAATGATGCCGAGCAAGCCGACAAGGCAGGAGGAGCAGGCGGCAGTCGCGAGGAGACTGGCGAATATGGTGCCGACGGCGCTTGCACCGCCAATGCCAACCATGGATGCCGTGCGTGTGCGACATTCCCTCCCGCACTGCCTGCGTTCGAGCTGGAGAATAAG
>CAZLYW010000077.1:0-3370 GCA_964563915.1 uncultured Candidatus Peribacteria bacterium
AGGTGCTCCAGGACATGGAGCACCAGGGGATGGTCGAGCATCGCGCGCGGCTCGAACGGGAGATCCGCGAGACGGTGCGCGGCGCCTCCGGCGTCACCGCGGACGACGTGATTCGCGATCTCTTCTCGACGATGGCCCCGCCGCTCACCGGCTACCGCCGGATGGTGTGGGTCGTGGGCAAGCTCGATAACGGCCACTGGGACGAGCGGCCGGACACAGCGCGCGAGTGGAAGATGGCCGAGCGCTTCCGGAAGGAAAACCCCGGGGCGCCGATCCGCGTGCTGCTCGTCGACACGCCCGTCACGCACTACGGCCACATCGAGCGGCCGAAGCAGCTCGCGTCGGTCCTGCTCGATGTCGTGAAATGGATCGCGGGAGGCCGTTAGACGTCCGGTCGGCCTGGAGATTCAATGGCGCGCCGGGATCGCACGGGCTTGACCCGAGAGCTCCTTGGCGGTGAGGTTTACCCATCTTCGAAGTCGATGCCTATCGGCTTCCGCGATTGGCAATCCATTGAGTGCGGCCACAAGCCGCTTTTTCCGGATCAATCGTTCAGAAAGCAACACGCGCACGAAGTCCTTGTCTTTGTCTCGAAAGGCAACGAGCTTGCTGGCCGCGAGGTCATGTCCTTCGACGCAGATGCCCTTGTTATGGCGAGTGTTCTGGTTTTGGACGATGATGGCCCGCTGCTCCCATCCGTCGGGCAGCCGTGCGGCCTCGATTCCGAGCCCATGCACGTAGAACCCATGTGTTTCGTGAAACTGTGAGAGTTCACCGAGAAACATGTCAATCGCATCGGCCATTTCCGGTCGGTTCTTGGGTGCGATGTCAGCTTCCGCGGATTGGCGCAAGGCTTCTGGCGCGTCGGGGTACTGGCCGAGAATTGCCTGAGAGCCGAAGACATATACTTCGTCATCTTGCGCGACGTCGCACGCCGCGCGGATGGCATGTTCAAGTTCAGCGCGCGTCATTGCGTATTTGTGCCAACAGTCGATCGCGCTCAGCTGGCGATAACAAATTCACGAACGGCAGCGTTTGTCTCAGGCGCGTCGACCGTTCGCCCGGGTCCGTGAGCAGGCGTTCGAGTCTCGCGTTCGACGAGCTCTCGAGGATTGTCCTCCATTCTTCCAGCTCATGTCGCTCTTGGGGAGACGCGTCCTTCCATCGCCTTGCTATGTAATCGAGCGCTACACGTCGCTTCGCAGGATTCTTTCTGAGGTGACGCACGATGGCTGTCGCCAGTAATCGTTGCTCTGCTTCCCGGTGGGAATGCAGCGAAGCCGTTCGCGACAGGTCACGTCGTGCGCGACCCTCAATGATTGAGATAGGCGACGGACCGAACAGCAGCAAGATCTGGGAGAAGGCCCTCTTCTCTTCAGGGCTCAGTGTGAGAAGGTCGGGTCGGGTGTACGTCTTCGTTTCAATCGTCACGTCTTCCGTTGCTTCGATAGGAGTGACCGCTTCGCGCAACTCTTTTGACACTGACGCAGTGGCGGAGGTCGGCGCGAGAACCGCCATCGTTATCGGCTCGCCCGAGCGGTCCTCCTCCGCTGCGACTCCTCCTTGAATCCAAGCGCTGTCGACGTCGTCGGACAACCGTTGTGCCGCATTGCGCAATTCGCCGATGACGCGTTCTGCCCTTTCATGTTCTGCTTCAAAGAGGGCTTTCAGTGCGCTGGCCAGAGGATGTGACTCGGCGAGTGCAATGTGCTGCACAGTTCCACTGCCCACGCGCTTCAGGATTCCCTCCTCGAGGAGCCGCTCAGCGGCGAGGTGAGCGCCCTTGGGCTCGAGACGCGCATGTCTCGCCAGTTCGGTTCTCGTCATCGGATGCGAATCGAAGGAGAGCACTCTGAGAATCCGGACATTGGCTTCCGCCCCGAGTATTCGGTTGAGGGGGGTCTTGAGCGCACTCTGTCGAGACTTCGGTGGTCGCATGGGAGTCTCCAAGTACCGTTTCTCACGTGCCTATAATACAATATATTGTATTATAAGACAAATACACGTATTATAATTCCGACCCGAACCCTTCTCCCCGTGATTGATAGGTTGCCGCGATCGATCCTGCGGGGAGACGTTCGAAGACAGAAAACCCCAGCAATTCTGGGGTTTTCCAACTTTGGTGCGAAGGGGGACGTGGCGAGTGTGACGAGTCTGCCGTGTGCGTGCCGGTCGTGATCCTAGGGCGCCAGCGGCTCGATCCGTGTGATCGTGTTCCCGTGCTGGTCGCCCAGCCACATGCTGGAGAGCGCTCCGGACTTCTGCACGTTGATCTGCCGCACGTTGGTGCGGTGCGGGAGGAGATACTCGGTGAATTCGCCGGTCGCGACGTTCATCCGCACCGCGAGGTCGGCGTCCATGCCGGCGGTCCACAGATAGCCGCGATCGTCGAACTGGGCGTCGTAGGGGCGCGTCCACTCCGTGGGGACCTTCCACTCGGTGATCTTCTTCGTCTGCGGATCGAACATCGCCAGCCGGTTGCCCTGGAACACCGCGCACCAGAGGCGATCCTGCGCGTCGACGTGCCCCCGACGGCAGCCCGGTCCCTTCGTCGGCAGGTCGTACCAGACGGTCTCGAGCGTCTTGCCGTTCGTCACCCAGACCTTGTCGACGGTCAGGCCGATCCCGTACATGTCGTTCTTCGAGTTGGCGACGACGTCATACGCGCGCGCCGACGGGCTTCCAGCCGGGTGCTTCACCTGCGTCCACTTGTTGTTCGCGAAATCGACCTGCCACGTGCCGCCCGCCGTGCCGGTGTCGTAGGCCACGTTCAGCCACAACTTGCCGTCCAGGTGCTGGAAGGCCGGATCGATCATCGTGACATGGCCGTCGCCGTAGCTCGACTCCGGCATCGGAAGTTTCTGGACCTCGAATGTCTCCGTCTTCGGGTCGAAGCGGGCGAGCGCCATCTGGAACATGTTGCCGAAGTAGAGCCGCCCTTCCCGGTCGATGTCGATCTGGAGGCCCCCCTGCGCCGTCTGGAACCCGCGGCTCTGGGGGACGACGTAGTCGGTGACCTTCCCGGTCTTGAGATCGAGCTTCCCGATGAACTGGGAATTGAAGTCGGAGTACCAGATGTTGCCCTGCCCGTCGAACACCGTATCGTGCGGCGAGGCATCCGGCCGCGGGAGCTCGTACACGGTGTAGATGACCTGGGTGGCCTTCCCCTTGGGGCGCGGCAGCGTCTTCAACGGGAACTCGAACGTGTCGCGCGCGCTCAGGTTGATCGAGCTGAAGTACTTCCCCGCGTCTTTCTGCGCCGCCGTCGGCGGGCCGTGCGGAAAATCGTCCGCGGGACGCAGCCAGGGATGCAGCAGCGACGAGTTGTTCGTATGCCGGCGCATCCGCTGCACCACCTGCGCCATCTCCT
>CAZLYW010000078.1:0-3359 GCA_964563915.1 uncultured Candidatus Peribacteria bacterium
AGAGGAAGAGAGGCGGCAGCTCGTGCTCGCAGTGCACGATCCACAGTACGATGCGCTCAAAGAGCATCGGCGGGATCGTATCTCGCTCGACGAGTTGCGTACGCAGCTGACGGATCAGGCGGTGAAGATCACCGGCAAAGAGGATGTCGTACTGTGGCATTCCTTTGCGTACGATCCAGAAATGAAGACGCTGCGCATTCGCGGGGAGATTCGCAACGTCGATACCCGCACCATGACCGTCCTCGCAGAGTTCGCACAATCCCTCACATCTCTTCCTGCCGTCGCGAGCGCCACCACGCCGACATTCGCGCGGGAGGAAGATTCCAAGATCGGATTCCACTCTCCCTTCGATATCACCCTCACGCTGAAATGAACGATTCTCATCCAACAAAGGCGCCATCGAACTTGTCTCGCAGCAGTGCAGCTGCATGCGGGGTCGGCACCCTCGCGGGAGGAAGCCTCTTCCTCTTCCTCTCGGTCATGTTGCTCCAGGGACACTTCCAGGCACTCAAGGACGTGCGCGAATATTCTCTGCCGCTGGCCGCGGAGATTCCCCCGCTCGAGCGCCGCGTCAGCCTACTCTCGCGGCAGATGGAACTGAGCACACTCGAGGCGAGCCTGCGCACAGGCTCCGCCGAGGAGAAACTGCATTTCTATGTTCTTCCACAAAATGATGATCTGAAGCGCTTACTCGCCTTCCTGGAATCTTCGCGGACCTTCCTGGAGCGCCGCAAACTCCTGAAGGCGATGTCTCCGATCGACGTCGGTGATCCCGAGGAAGCGATGCCCGCAGATCCGACGACCGGATCTCTGCCACTCCGTACTCGCACACTCCGCTTCTCGGCGACACTCCGACCTGAGGGCCGCACGCAGCTCTTCGATATTCTCGAACTCTCCGGCATGCTCACCGTCGGCGACGTGCTCTCTCCGGAGGACATCAAGGCGCTCTTCAATTTGACCGAGACGCAGAACTACGCGGGAATCGTTCCCGTCGAGCAATTCCTCTCGTCCGATCTGCTGAAGTACGTGAACGACCCGACGATTCCGGAAGCGCGCCTCCAGCAGGCGATGTCCTCGGAGGAATTCCTGAGCGCCTTCCGTTCGCTGCTCAGCCAGTCCCGCCTCCCAAAGGTCCGCGACTTCCTGAAGGGCGACCTCGGCCGGATGCTCGTGGCGCAGAAGCTGTGGCCGATTCAGTTTATCTCCGTAGAGAAAGAGTCCCTGGAAGAGACAGGTGACGGGTGGGAGAAAATTCAGCTCACTGTGAAAGCGTATGCGAGATGGCAGTGACAAAAGCGACACAAGGAACAAAAGAGACAAAGGGGCTTTTAATAGTACGTTTGTCGCTTTTGTTCCCTTTGTTCCTCTTGTCGCCTTGCTTGCTCGCAAGCTTATCTCATACTATTGAGTCCCAAGTTCCCCAACTCATTTCTGCGTCAGCGTCATAAATTCCAGCGTCCTGTCCGCCACCTCGAGCGCCGGCCGCGCATCAATGAGCAGATCACAGTGCCCGAAGTGATGCTCGTCGCCGACGACGGCACGACGCGCACGATGCAGACGAGGGCGGCATTGGAAGAAGCCCGCGCACAGGGAGAGGATTTGATCGAAGTGTCGCCCAAGGCCCATCCGCCCGTCGTTAAGATCGGGGAGTTCGGGCACTTCCTCTACCAGCTCCAGAAGAAGGAGCGCAAGCAGCGCTCGCATAGTAAGCAAGTCGAAGTGAAGATGCTCCGCTTAGGTTTTCGCACCGACAAGCACGACATCGAACGTCTGATCGGCCGCGCGCGAGAGTTCTTCGAGGAACGCCACCTCGTGAAGTTCAACATGCGCCTCCGCGGACGGGAACTCGCCAACAAGGAGTACGGTATCGCGAAACTGAAAGCGGTCGTCGAGTCGCTCAAGGACGCGGCGGAGGTGGAGCAGGAGGTGAAGAGGCAGGGGGATCAGTTCACCGTTATCCTCAAACCGAAGCGCTAAGGATCGGATTCTGGAACGGGCTCGGGCTCGGTATTGAAAGCCTCTTTCGTTAGTTCCGGACCCGATCCCGATCCCGGACCCGCTCTTGCGTCTATCACAAATTCCATTACACTTGCGCTCTCCAATGCCCAAAATGAAGTCCCACAGCGGCACGAAGAAACGTGTTTGGAAAACAGGCAGCGGCAAGTATGCGTTCAAGCGCCGCGGCCGCAACCACCTGCTCCAGCAGAAGAGCAAGCGCCAGAAACGCCTGAATAGGACCATCATGACACATTCCACGAACGTCCGTCCTCTGCAGACATTAGTTCCGACATTGTAACCCGTCCATCCGCAGGTCGAAGACCTGCGCTGGTATCCCCATACAATCCCCATGCGCGTAAAGAGAGGCATCGTCCGGCATCGCAGACACAAGAAGATCCGCGCGCTCGCGAAGGGCTACCGCGGCATGCGCCGATCGACCTTCGTGAAGGCGAACGAAGCGGTAATACGCGCCGGCACCAACGCCTACGTCTCCCGCAAGCTCAAGAAGCGCGACTTCCGCGCCCTCTGGATCACGCGTCTGAGTGCGGCACTGAAGATAAAGGGCATCCGGTACTCCGTCTTCATCGGCCAGCTGACGAAGAAGAAGGTCGGTCTGAACAGGAAGACGCTCAGCGAGTTGGCGATTCATGAGCCGGAGGTCTTCGGGAAGATTGTGGAGATGGTGGGGGCGAAAGGTTAAGGAGTGAGAAGCAAGGATTGAGGTATTTATTGGTTTTTTGCCTACCGTTCCATGGGATGGTAGAACGTCTATTTTCCTCTTGCTGAAGAGGAAAAGTCGTATTTGTAAATTTTCATTTTGAAAACCTGAACCTTGCTTTTTAACCCTGTCCCTTACTCCATTTCCGGAACAACCTCCTCCACCCTCCCCGCCTCCTTTTGTAATTTCCCATAGAACGCCGTCAGGGTGAGAATGAAGAGCAGCGTGGCCACACTGTAGAAGATGTCGCTGGCAATCGCGCTCAGGAGGACGATATCGGGCGCGGCGGCCATCTGGAGGCGTGCCACGGCGTAGGTGAGGATTCCCGACGGGATGTACAGCAGCAGCGCCAAGATGAGGATCACCAGGAGCACACTCCACGTCTTCCCCCGCACGATATCGCGACTGCGCCTGAGCGCGTCGCGGTACCGGAGATTCTCGGACGTGACGATGACACCGAAGAAGGCGGTGCGGATTTGGTAGATCGCCGCTGGGATGAGGAGCGGGAGGACCAGCACCAGTGGACCGCACCGGATGGGCAATTGTCGGAGGACGGGATCGACGAAGTCGATCGTGTCGGTGTTGATGAACGTTCCGACGGCGGAAATGAGCGGAGAGGCGGTCGCTCTGCAAGCCTGCGACC
>CAZLYW010000079.1:0-2526 GCA_964563915.1 uncultured Candidatus Peribacteria bacterium
ATACTGACGCTAACGCCGCTTTGACCGTCCAAGCTGGAGGTACCGGAGTATTAACCATGACCACAACCAACGCGAGCGCAGGAGCTATTGTTATTGATTCATCAGCCAACGCGTCAGGCGTCAGATTGATCGCTGGGGACAATGAAGCGACGGTGATAGCTGATGGTAATGATATTGAATTGATGGCAGAGGATGACGCACTCGTGAGTTTAACAGCCGCTGGTCAGTGGATCGTTGACGCGGCAACCAATGTGAACTCAACCGTTGCCGGCGCGACTACTGGAACGATTGCCTATGCCATTGACGCGGCGCAAGCGGCGACTTCTATCAATAATGGTTGGTATTTGGATTATCAGGCGATCGAGGATGCGAATGCTGATCAGACTTTTCGAGCGATGCGAGTTGATTTCACCGGAACTGAAGATGGAGCTGGAGATACGACGTATGTGCTCTCGTTGAACAATGCGAACGATGCAGCAGGAGCAGCAACTGACGCGCTGATCACATTAGAAAACAATGATGCAAATACAGCAGTAGGAGATGGAATTGTGTTTTTGGCAGGAGGAGCGAATGCGCCAGACTTTACGAATGGAATTGATTTTGACGCCGCTGATTTTACCGTAGAAATTGTGCTTGAAAATGCCGAAGGCATTCATAATCAGACAAATGGAACTATCACGCTTGAGGATGGGGACGGTACGGATTACGCGACCTTTACGTCAACGATGTTGACCGCAGCGGCAGACGCGACGATAACTGGCGGAGACATTACTGGAGCGAACGGCGACTCCATTGATATTGCCGAAATCGCAAATGCGCAGTTTACTTTTGTGACCAATAATGACGGCACTGCGGTTACTGTTCTCGGTTCAGATGGCACAGGTGCTACGGATACGACGTATGACACTACTGGAGCTGGTTCAATCACCATGGGTTCAACCGATGTTCAGGCTATCACTTTTACCACAGATGGCATTGGAAACGGTGAGATTTCATTACCAGAGGGATCTATAGGACAATCAGAGGTTTTGGATAATTCACTCGATTTTCTAGATTTCCAGGGTACGCTTGATCTTGATACGGATACGAATATACAGTTTGCCTCATTTAATTTTGTTTTTGATCTTACGAGTACTGGAGAATTTGCTATTCAGGATAACAGCTCTGATGTCTTTCGCATCGAAGACGTGAATGGAATAAAAACTTTCACGAACGCCGCTGCGGCCAATGTCGTGATTGATAGCGCGACGACTGATTCAACAAACACTGCTGGTATTCTTGATTTGAATGTTGATGCTGGGAACGCGGCAGTGGATGGGATCAATATCGCGTTGACGCAAGTAGATGGTGCAGCTGCAGCCACTGACGCAACAGCTCAGGAGATCCTTTTGACAGCCAATGATGCAGACGGAGACATGTTTGGATTGACGATCACCGCAGCGGCGACAGCGAACGCGGCCGCTGGATCATACACGGGGATCTTTATTGACAACGCAGAGAATATTGCTGACAGCATGTCTGATGCGATCCTGATTACGGCAACGGGCGGTAACACCACCGTAACTGATGCTATTGATGCCTCTGATGGAAACATCGTGAATGCTCTCAACGTGGGAGCGAATGACATCGAGGGAACAACGGCGACGATCACGTTTGAGGACTTTATCGTAGGACTAGACGGGAACGTGTCAATCCTGCCTGAGAACGCAGGAGAGGCGTTGACGATCACAACGGCAGCCGCAGCGATTGAGGCGATCTCCATAGACGCGATCTCGGCAGAGAACACAGACACCGATGGAATCATTGACCTGGATGTCGGGAGCCAGACCGGCGGCGCTGAAGGGGTGAATATTAACTTTGATGTAGTGGATGACGCAGGAGCAGGAGAAATATACATGGGTTTGTACATCAACATGGATAACAACGCGACCACAGCGGATGACGTCGTGTATAACCTGTACTTGGAAGTTGAGGATGGAGTGGCAACATCAGATGCAATTCTCTACCTCGACAATTCAGATACCAACACTGCGGTAACTGATGGTATCTTCATCAATGATGATGGAGGAACGATTGTTGATGCGATTGACGCGAGCGATACAGGAATTACAAATGCCATCAATGTAGGAACAAACGTGGTAGCGATCACAACCGGCACGATTGGAAGCAATGATGCGACGGTTATAGATTTCGTGGACTTTGATGTTGATGGTGATGGACTCGTAGTGTTTACCTCCGATGGAGCAGGAGATCAGATAACGATGACCTCAGGGAATGCGGATTATCAGGCATTGGTCGTGAATGCAACCGCAACTGATTCAACGAATACCGCAGGTACGATTGATTTGAATGTTGATGCTGGGAACGCGGCAGTGGATGTGGTCAATATCGCGTTGACGCAGGCAGACGGAGCCGGAGCAGCGACAGATGCTACCGGGGTTGAGATGTTGCTGACAGCCAATGATGCCGATGGAGACATGTTTGGATTGACGATCACCGCAGCGGCGACAGCGAACGCGGCCGCTG
>CAZLYW010000079.1:2626-3259 GCA_964563915.1 uncultured Candidatus Peribacteria bacterium
GAGCGAATGACATCGAGGGAACAACGGCGACGATCACGTTTGAGGACTTTATCGTTGACGCAGACGGATTGATGGTATTTACCTCAGATGGAGCAGGAGATCAGATAACGATGACCGGCAATAACGCAGATTACCAAGCATTGGTTGTCACCACAGCGACTGCAAGTACAAATACCTCTGGAGTGATCGACCTTAACCTGAATGCAGCAAATGCCGCTGTTGATGGAATCAATCTTTCCCTTACGCAGGACGATGGTGCAGCCGCAGCTGTTGACGCAACAGCCACAGAGATACTCTTGACTGCTAATGACGCGGATGGAGACATGTTTGGGCTGACGATTACGAGCGCTGCCACCGCGAACGCGGCTGCTGGATCATACACCGGTATTTTCATTGACAACGCAGAGAATATTGCTGACTCCATGGCTGATGCGATCTTAATTACCGCAACAACCGATACGGCGATTACGGATGGAATTGATGTATCAGATGCAGAGATCGTGAACGCGATCAATGTGGGAGTCAACACCATTCTTGGAACCACAGCAGTTATCGACTTTGCAGATTTTGATGTGGATGCAGACGGATTGATGGTATTTACCTCAGATGGAGCAGGAGATCAGATAACGATGA
>CAZLYW010000080.1:0-3257 GCA_964563915.1 uncultured Candidatus Peribacteria bacterium
GAGAGGAAGGTGGCCGAGCAAAGGGGAATCAAGTTAACTTACCTCCCTTTTGTCATCAAAGCGGTCATTCCGGCCCTAAAGACCCACCCCCGGCTAAACGCCACCTTAGATGAAGAACGCGGGGTGATCATCCTCAAGAAGTACTATAATATCGGCATCGCGGTGGACACACCCGAGGGCTTGATGGTCTTCGTGATCAAGGAGGCCGACCAGAAAACCATGTTGGATCTGGCCACGGAGATGGGAGTGCTTGGAGAAAAGGCGAGGTCAAGGAAGATTGAACTGCCTGAGCTAAAGGGAAGCACGTTTACGATTACTAACTACGGCGTATTTGGGGCTTCCTATGGGACACCGATTATCAACTATCCAGAAGTGGCCATCCTCGGGATAGGAAAGATCGAGGACAAACCGGTCATTCGTGAGGGCCAAATTGCAATCAGAAAGATCATGCCCCTTTCCCTGGTGTTTGATCATAGGGTTATCGATGGGGTCGAGGCCGGACGGTTTTTGAACGTGGTGATCCGTCATCTCGAGGATCCCGATTTGATGCTGATCGAGGGAAAGTAGTGGATGAGAGGTTGAGTGATTTTTGATCCAAAAGGATAGACTCAAAAATCTGCTCATTGAGCTAGTCCAGGTCGACAGCCCCTCCCGCAAAGAGCACGCCATCGCGATGCGTCTCAAGCGTGAGTTGGAAGAGCTCGGCGGCGAAGTGTGGATCGATGATGCCGGCGAGAAGGTGGGCGGGAGCGTGGGTAACGTTATCGCTCACTTTCGCGGCAATGCTCCCGGGGCCGAGCCCCTTCTTCTTTCCGCTCACATGGACACGGTTATGCCAGGCGAGGGCGTCGTGCCCGTGCTCGAGGGGGATGTCCTCCGCAGCGACGGCCGCACGGTTCTCGGCGGGGATGATAAGAGCGGCGTCGCTATCGTCTGTGAGGTGCTCAGGGTTCTTCGGGAAAGGGGTCTCTCCCACGGCGACATCGATGTGGTATTTACCGTCTGCGAAGAGGCCGGCCTTCTGGGCGCCAAATGCCTGGAGACCTCGCGCCTCAAGGCCCGCACCGGCCTCGTGCTCGATAGCGACTCTGTGGGTTTTCTCTTCACCAAGGCGCCTGCAGCAAACGTGATCGAATTTCGTGTTCACGGTTTAGAGGCTCACGCCGGAGTCTGTCCGGAAAAAGGCGTCAGCGCTATTCAGGTCGCCGCCGAAGGCATCAGCAGGATGAGACTGGGGAGGATCGACGAGGAGACGACGGCAAACATCGGCGTGATCGAGGGCGGGACAGCGATCAACATTGTCCCCAATCGGGTGACCCTCAAAGGTGAGGCGAGGAGCCATAGCGAGGAGAAGCTGGAGAACCAGACCCGGCATATGCTTCGCTGCTTCGAAGAAGCGGCGTCGCGGCACTCATTGGAGATCGATGGAAAGCGCTTTCAGGCGCGGGTCGAGGCAAAGATCGAGCGCAACTATGACCTCATGGATGTGCCCGAAGGCTCGCCGATCGTCCGGCTCGTTCGGGCCGCCGCCCGCAATCTCGGCATGGAGGTAAAGACGATGGCTACAGGTGGCGGCTGCGACGCCAACGTGTTTAACAGAAAAGGCCTCGAAGTCGCGAACCTCTCGACCGGTATGAGGGATATTCACACGGTCAAGGAATGGCTCGATCTCAATGATCTTTTTGTTTCGGCTCAAATGGTTCTGGAGACTGTTCGGTTGAATGCGGCCACTGGAGTAACGAGGACTGAGTAACGAGCACTGAGCAATTCGAACCTCGTTACTCAGCACTCACCACTCAGTGCTTCTTTTGTCATGCAAGGCGAAGAGATCGGACTCCTGCTCAGGCAAGAGCGAGGGCAATTTCTGGAGTTTGCGAGCGCCTACGACTACAAGAAGGGCGCCCGCAAAAAGGGGAGCGAGGAACTCGCCCGGGAAATCGCGCGCCTCCTCGCCGGAATGGCCAATGCCGACGGCGGGACCCTCGTGGTCGGCGTCGAGCCGGATAAAAGCGTCACCGGCATCCCCTACGCTCCCGAGGAACTCCAGGTCCTGATCCAGGCTCCCCAAACATTGTTGCTTCCGCCTCTCACTCCTTCCTGCCAGAGAATGCGTCTGGGAAATCTCGTGCTTCTCAAGTTCGAGGTGGGTTCCAGCCTCGAAGTTCATCGGGTCTCCGGCGGAAGAGCCTTCTATCGGATTGGCACCGAGAATCCGTCGCTTCCCTTCGAGCAGATCCAAAGCCTCAAGGAGAGCAAAAAATATTTTTTCTACGAGCGCGAGCATCGTCTGGAGGCGACGTGGGAAGATCTGGATCTGGACGCCGTGGCGGCGTTTGCTGAAAAAATCCAGGACCCCAGGGATCCAAAGGCCATTCTGGCCCAGCCCTATCATCTCGTAGATAACTCCCGCGAAAAATCTTCCCTGACGATGGCCGCGCTCCTCCTTTTCGCCCGGGATCCCTTCCGCTGGCACCCGCGCTGCGGCATTGACTTTGTAAAATACGAGGGGAGAGAAAGGCGGCACGGGGCCGACTTCAACGTCGTCAAGCGAATCCGTTTCGAGGCCCCTCTTTGCCGGCTGATCGATGAGGCCGTGGGACGCATCAAGGACCATATCCCCGAGAGGACCATCCTCCATGATCTTTTTTTTCGCGAACGGCTGGAATATCCCACCTACGCCTGGCAGGAGGCCCTGGTCAATGCCGTGGCGCACAGGGACTACAGCCTGATCGGTGCTCCGATAGAGGTCTGGATGCTCGACGACCGGATCGAGGTCCGGAGCCCGGGTCTTCCTCCCGCTCCGGTGACGCTCGACGATTTGCGCCAGCAAAGGAAGGTCCACTTTTCGCGCAATCCGCTCCTCATGCGGGTCCTTGCGGATCTTGGCTACTTGCGGGAGATGGGAGAAGGAATCCCGCGAATGTTTCAGGAGATGGACCAGCACGGTCTGAGGCCGCCGGAATTTTCCGCTGAGGGTTTTTTCTTCACGGTGATCCTGCGCAACACGCCCATCTACGACGAGGCCACGCTGAGGTGGCTCAATCAATTTGGCAGGTTTGCGCTTAACTTTCGCCAGAAAAGGCTCCTCGCCTACGCCTACTCCCGCGGAAAATCCTTCTCAACCGCGGACTACCAGCGGATTGCCGAGGTGGATCGTGATACGGCCTACCGCGAGATCCGTTCCATGGTGAGGTCAGGAATCGTCGAGCCCCTCAGGCCGAAAAGCCGCGCTTATCGGGTGATCGAGCGACTCTGAG
>CAZLYW010000081.1:0-3250 GCA_964563915.1 uncultured Candidatus Peribacteria bacterium
TGCCAAAAGACGGGATCGTATGAAACCTCCACAAGGCATTCCCAGACAATTTGTTCGGATAAAACAGGATGCGGCTTGAAGTTGCGATCGGTGATGGTGTCGACGGAAATGGGACCATTCCCGATTCTCTTTTCCACGAAGCGGAGGAAAGCAGTGAGAAAATCCGCTACCACGTCATCGATGTCCAATCCAACCATCATGGGAGTTAACCCCGATCCAATCGCAAAGTAGCACTTGAGAGTCCATTTGACAATCGGGGAAAGGATGGAGGATATAGTGCTCGGAAAGGAGTTGGCAATGCGTGATTTACGCGGACTCATGGATGAATGGCTGGGAAGCGGCCAGCTCAAAGTAGTTGAAGGCGCGGATTGGGACCTCGAGATCGGGGCCATAGCGGAAATAGCTGGGGCTCGGCCTGAGTCTCCCGCTCTTCTCTTCGACAAGATCAAGGGCTATCCCAAAGGCTCCCGCGTCCTGATCAACATGTTTCAGACGCAACGGCGCACAGCCAGCGCTTTGGGTCTTTCGGAGGATCTCAGGGGTCCGGCTCTGGTGAACGCGATTCGGCAATGGATGGAAAATTATGAAGGGCGGCCGCCCAAGCTGGCAAGCTCAGGACCGGTCGCGGAGAACATCCTTGAGGGAAAGGCCATCGATGTCTTCAAATTCCCGGCGCCCAAGCTCCACAAAGATGATGGCGGGAGATATATCGGGACCCAGGACGCGGTGATCACGAGAGACCTTGAGGGAAATTGGGTCAATCTGGGCACGGCCAGGGTGCAGCTTCAGGACGCCACGACTGTCAGCGTTTACATTTCCCCAGGAAAGCAAACCAGATTAATTGCCGAGCGGTATTGGGAGAGAAAAGAGAGCTGTCCGGTGGCCATCGTCTGCGGGATCGAGCCTGCCCTTTTTGCCGCCGCCTCCCTCGGACTTCCCTGGGGGGTTTCCGAATATGATTTTGCCGGACATGTCAAAGGGGAGCCGTTTCCGGTGATCGAAGGGAAACACACTGGACTGCCGGTTCCGGCCGATTCGGAGATCGTCCTGGAAGGCGAGATGCCTCCTCCTGAGGTCGACTCGAGACCCGAGGGGCCTTTTGGCGAGTGGACAGGTTATTACGCCTCGGGCACGAGACCCGCTCCGGTCGTCCATGTGAAGCGCATCTACCATCGCAATGACCCGGTCATCACGGCTGTGGGGGATCTCAAGATCTATCCTCTGGATAGCTATCTCTCGATCCTTTTCCGCTCGGCCGAAATCTGGAACGAGCTGGAGAAATGCGGGATCACCGATGTGAGAGGGGTCTGGCTCCTGGAATCGGGAATGAGATTTCTCGTCGTGATTTCGCTGCGCCAGCGCTACGGGGGGCATGCCCGGCAGGCCGCGCACGTCGCCCTCGGGGCGCGCGAGGGCGGCTATCTGGGGCGCTTCGTCATCGTGGTCGATGACGATATCGATCCATCCAACATGGCCGATGTCTTATGGGCCATGGCCACGAGATGCGATCCGGAGACATCGATCGAGATCGTGCGCGGATGCTGGAGCAGCCCGATCGACCCCAGAATTCCGCCCGAGAAGAGGAAACAGGGAGATTTTACCAACTCCCGGGCCATCATCGACGCGTGTAAACCGTTTCATTGGGTGAAAGATTATCCCAAGGTCCACGCCCTGGACCCCGAGGAGCGCGAAAAAATCTCCCAGAAATGGAGCCAGCTTTTCAAGGCTGAAGGATGAGGGAGGAAAGGAATGAAAGTCCATGAGCAACGGAAATGCCGTAGAGTTTGATCTGGTCATTCACAACGCCCAGCTGGTCATCCCGCCCAACGTAATCTCGGGGAGCATCGGGATCAAGGGGGAAAAGATCGCCGCCATCGGCTTGGATCTAGGCGGTCTCCCGGCGAAGAAAACCATCGATGCCAAGGGAAACTACGTTCTTCCAGGGGTCGTGGATCCCGAGTGCCATCTCGGCATTCATCGCTCCCTGAAAGAGGATTTCATCTCCGAGACCAGAGCGGCCCTGGCAGGCGGAGTCACGACCTGGGGTATGATGCTGACGAGCCCCACGATAAGTCGCGAATACAAAGAGCTCAAAGATCCTCAGGACAGCGTTCCCTTCAGCCAGGTGATTCCGACCCTGCAGGAGTTGGGGGATCAGCACTCCATGGTGGATTATTTCCTGACGCCGCTCGTGGCCACGGACGCGCAGGTGGAAGAGATCCCGAGGCTGGCCGAAGAATTCGGCGCCACCTCTTATAAGTACTATCTCCATCTCAGACGGGGGCAGGAAACCCTGGGGCAGTGGGAGCCCCAGCGGAAGATTGGTATCTATGGTTTTGATGACGGGACCGTGCTGATCGGCATGGAGCACGTGGGTCGGCTGGGCCCGCCGTGCATCGTCTGCATCCACCCCGAAAACTGGGAGATCATCCGCGTGATCCAGGCGCGCCTGATCAAGCAGGGCCGCAAGGACAATGCGGCCTGGGATGAGCGCTCGCCGCACTTCGCCGAGGCCATGCACGTGCGCCAGTACGCCTATCTCGCGAAGGTGACCAACTGCCCGCTCTACATCGTCCACACAACGACTCAGGAGACGATCGACGAGATTCTCCGGGCGCGGGCCGAGGGTGCTCGGATCATCGGCGAAACTGGCTTCCACTACTTCGTCCTGGATCACAACGTCTACAAGATCAACGTTCCCCTGAGAGATCGCCAGACCATGGAGAAGCTGTGGGCTGCCGCGGCTCGGGGAGATGTCGATTGCACCGGCTCCGACCATGTGAATCACGGGGTGCCGCGCGAGAAGATGGAAGTCAAAGGCGACGTGTGGAAGACCATTAGCGGTTTCTCCTCCCGGGTGGAGGCCCTGCTCCCGGTCATGCTCAGCGAGGGCGTGAACAAGGGGCGCCTCAGCCTCACGCGTCTGGTCGAGATATGCTCGGAAAATCCGGCCAAGGCCTTCGGCCTCTATCCCAAGAAGGGCGTCTTGAGAGTAGGGGCCGATGCGGACCTTGTTCTCGTCGATCCCAAGAAAAAGCAGAAGATCGACAAATCCATGCTCTTTACCTCCGCGGGCTGGTCGGTATTCGAAGGTTGGGAGGTGACGGGCTGGCCATATATGGTTTTCGTTCGCGGAGAGATCGCCCTCGAATGGAATGAGAAGGATCAAAAATACCAGGTTGTGGGAAAGCCCAGGGGGAAATATATTCCCCGGAAACTAGGGCATGCAACCTATCCTTTGGAGCCTTAG
>CAZLYW010000082.1:0-3176 GCA_964563915.1 uncultured Candidatus Peribacteria bacterium
AGGAGCATCCGGGTATAACCAAGCACGGCATTCATGGGCGTGCGCAACTCATGGCTCATGCTGGCCAAGAACTGCGACTTGTACTTGCTGGCCAGTTCCAATTGATGTCCTTTTTCCTGGATCTCGCGAAACAGCCGCGCATTGTGAATCGCCAGAGCGGACTGAGTCGCGAAAGTTTGCAAGAGGTTCACCACCTCAGGTTTAAATTCTCCCGTCTGCCGTCGCCAGACCGTCAGGCCTCCCAAAATTTGTCGCTCGCGGAGAAGCGGTACCGAGAGTAGGGACCGATAACCAAGGCGCGTCAACAAGGGCCGCACTCTCGTTCCAGATAAGTCGCGTTCATCTAGTATGTTCGCCACCTGGACTGGTGCGCGCATCGTAGCGGCTCGCCCAGTAGCTCCTTCGTTGAGACGTATCCGCGCAGCCTTGAGCGCCTTGACCGCCTCGTCTTCCATACGGTGGCTCGCTCTCAAGTCAAACTCTTGCACCGATTCGTCGTATTCGTAGATGACACCGCAATCCGTTCCAGTGAGCCCGACTGCGTGTGAGACGATGGTCGCGAGGACAGCGTCAAGATCCAGAGTCGAGCTAACTGCCTGACTGACATCACCCAACGCTCGCAATTCCCCCACCGATTGAGCCAACTCGCGCGTCCGTGCCTCTAGTTCTTGGAAGAGGCGGACATTCTCGATGGCGATCACTGCCTGGTCAGCGAAGGTTTTTAGAAGTGCGATCTGCTTCTCTGAGAACGGATTAACCTCCATGCGGCGAATCATGATAGCGCCTATGGGAACACCTTCTCGCAACAACGGCGTCGCAAGAATGGTACGATGTCCAAAGCGCTTCTGGTAGGCCAAACCTTCCGGAAATTCGTCTTCAGAGACCGTCGCCATATCGTGAATGTGGATCGGCTGCAGATCAATCATCGCCCGGCCACTGATTGTGCCACGGTTGAGGGGTAATGTTTCCTCTTTACTGACTACAGGGATTGTCCCGTATGACGCCGCTAGACGAAAGACGCTACCTTCGATCCGAAAAATATGAGCATCGATTGACTCACATAAGCGGGCAGCGTTTTCCGCGACCACATCTAAGACTGGCTGAATGTCGGTCGGCGAACTCGCGATTACGCTCAGGATTTCGCTGGTGGCGGTCTGTTGCTCCAGGGCTTCGGTCAGGTCGCGGTTGCGAGTCTGCTGCTCCTGAATCAGTCGAGCATTCTCTATGGCGATCACCGCCTGACTGGCGAAAGTCTTGAGAAGTTCAATCTGCCTCTCAGAGAAAGGACGAACCTCGGTGCGGCGAATAAAAATTGCGCCGATGGGGACACCCTGTCGTAGCAACGGCGTCGCAAGCGTAGTCCGATGGCCCCAGATCATGGAGTAGGGCTTGGCGTCCGGGAACTCGGTGTCGAGTGCGGCCGAGAGATCTTGGACGTGGATTGTTTCGCGGTCCACTACGGCTCGTCCGGCTACCGACCCACGGCTGATCCGCATCGCCTCGCCAACCAACCGGCTAGGAATACGCCCGTACGAGGCCACCACTCGAAGCAGATCACCGTCGACGCGAAGAATCTGGCCAACGTCTGCATCGCACAGCCTAGCGGCATTCTCTGCCACGGCGTTCAGTACCGGTTGGAGGTCGCTAGGTGAGCTACTGATGACACGCAGAATCTCGCTGGTCGCGGTCTGCTGCTCCAAAGCTTCATGGAGTTCTCGCGTCCGCGCTTCTAGCGTCTGCTCCAGTTTTGCGTAGGATTCCTTGCCGAAAGCGGTGCGCCTGTTTGGCTTCGGCTGCTCGGAGCCTTTTTTGGAAGTGGGTTTCATAAAGCAAAAAGTCCGGTCGCGCAGAATGTAAAGCTAGAGGGAAAATAGATTTCGACCACCAGGCGGGCGGGCAACGCCCCGCTTACCAGAGTTATGAAAAGGAGGACAGACTTTCGAAACATCATTATTCGAGACTGACCGTATCACCGCGACAAATCGCGCCGCCAGACAGAACTGCCGCGTAGACACCCACATTGACTTGGTTGTGGCGTGCCGCTGTACGCAGGATTCCAGGATCTCCCGGCAGATCCCCCTGCGGCAGAGTCGTCATTACGCAGCGCGGGCATGGCCCGGTAACGCTGAGACGAACCTTCTCACCGATGGTTAACGTCCGACCAACCCAGTCATTCTCGACGAAGCCCTGGGCGCCGGAGGGAGGTTCCACGACGATGTTTGGACGGAAGCGTCGCACCTCGAAGCGCCCCTGCGGATAGAGCTCCCGCAGCCGGTCGATCGTGGCTGTCGTCAGCAGATGGATGACCGCGAGGTCGAAGAACGTTTCAGGCGGCATGGCCTCGTCAGTGATAGTCTCACGGTGGGCAAGGCCGTCCATATCCGGCCAGTACTCCTCGAGGCTGGGCATTGCCGGAGCCGGCGCTCCGAGTTTTACCTCGCGGCCAAGCACGCTGGAGAGGACCTCATTGAGATTGCTTTGCTGGCTGCTGACGACGGTGCCGTTTGGGAGCGTTATCGCGACCGGGGGCATCGGCATGGTGGTGCTCGGCAACTCGCCAAATCTGGCTCGGAAGTCGAAGAGCTTCCCCCATTTACGCGGATTCTTGGCGCTCGCCACCTTTCCAGTTGACGTATCTACGAGCGCATAGGCGCGATCGCCGATTAGGCCGCGTTCCGTGACCTCGGTCGCGTTCAGCTCCTCTCCCATCATGGACTTGACCGGATATCGCCACAGAGAAACCACAGAACCCACGACTTCTTGCGTTGACTCTGACATGGTTAAACCTCCATAGAGATAAGCGCCGGGACGCTAAGCATGTACTAATCAAAATCCGAAGTTCGAATTTTCTTCTCTGTTTTTCTCTCACTCCCTTGGCGCGATTTTCACCTTTGCGTAAGGTAAGTCTTATCCGAATTCTTTCTTTTCGCGCCAAGCCCGCTAAGGCCGCAAAGAGAGACGGTTGTCATTTCGACCCCGTGGAGTAATGGGCCGCAACTCCACGGGGGAGAAATCCTTGTTTCGAGCCAGGCGAGAAATCTTCTTCTTAGATCCCTGGCATTCGCTCGGGATGACTGGCCACGGCCCGCCACCTTGGCGCCCCCTTCGACCTCGCTCAGGGCATGCTTTGCGCGAAAAATCTTCTTCCGATCCGGATTTGTCTCCCGCCAAGTCGC
>CAZLYW010000083.1:0-3113 GCA_964563915.1 uncultured Candidatus Peribacteria bacterium
AAATGAAGCCAGAGCCAAATTCCTGTGAAAAAGCCATAGCAGAAGCCTCCTCTTAGTCAGGCGGCAATCGGAAACTCAAATGTCGCGTCTCCCACCGAGTACTTCATGCCATGGTAGCAAAGAAGCCTTCCCGGCTGGCCTCCGGTCGCGCCGCGAATGAGATAAAGAGGGCGGAGCCCGGCCTCGGGAGCCGCTGCCTTCAGCAGGTCCTGATCGAGCGTTTCGAGCTGCTGAAATTTGCCGCGGGTCATCAAATCAATGACCAGCTCGTCGAATTGTTTTCCCTTATCGAAGTATGCCTCCGTCTCGTCATCGTGCCGGAGGTCCAGGCGATGGGTGAGATTGCCGGGCGCGACGAGAACAGCCCTGCGCGAGCTTTTTTGCACGGCATCTCTGATCGCCTCTCCCCAGAACACGCACTCCTGGAAAGGTCGCTGCGTGATCGTGACCGGAATGACCTTGCAATCGATGCGCATGACCTTGAGAGGACAGAAGGCCCCGTGGTCCAATCCGTAGGTCTTGGTTCCGACATTCAGGCCTTTCGCTTTCGCCGATTCGACGATCGCGAGCGCCAGCTCGGGGTCTCCGTCTGCCTCATAGGAGAAGGGCCTCCTTCCCCATTTGGCGGGGAGCAAGGGATAGTCGGTGAACGAGGTGTGGTGTTCTCCCGGATCTACGTAGAAACCGCTCTTGGTCTGCCAGTGCGGGGAGGCGACGACTACGACCTCGGCCTTCAGCTCCTCGCGGACCTCTCTGCCGATATTTCTCAGCGCGTCGACGCTCGGATCGGGAAATCCGTCCTCGTCCTCCTGCATCAGATAAGATCCATTAGGAACAAAGTAGGCTTTGAGTAACTTTCCCATAACGATCTCCTTTATAGGACCCCAAAGGTCCGCTTACGTTATCCGAGCTTTCTTACTTAGCTCTATGACCAAAGAGCTACTCGGATTTAATGGGAACCACGGGTTCCCAACCCTCTTCCCTCACGGATAAACGCACCACATCCCACCGGGAGTAATGGCCCGCCGCGTCGAAGTAGGCCTTCATGGCCCTCCGCTCATCGCCATCGAGCGTAGCATAGACGATCTCCTCCCGGCCCAGGACCGGCTCTGCCAGGTAGAGGCCCGCGGGGTTCACGATCGCGCTTCCCCCGGCTGCGATATCGAATCCCCTCGCCTCCTCGGGCAATTCTTCCGGAGGAAGGAACATGCTGGCGCTGATCACGAAGCACTGGGTTTCAAAGGCATATTCGCGGATCGCGTAGGAAATATCGCAGAGCTCCACCGGATCACCCGCGCGCCATCTCCTTTTTATTCCGGGGTGTTTCTCCTGCACCCACCATCCGGGCCAAACGGCGCAATGGATTTCCTCCCCTTTATAGGCCAGTGCTGCCTTGAGAAGAGTAATGTGGTGCTCGAAGCAGACGAGCCCGCCGATCCTTCCGATATCCGTATCGAATACTTTGAGGTCGCTGGCATCGCCCATCCCCCATACGGTTCGCTCCGCGTGCGTGGGCATGAGCTTGCGATGTCTGCCCATGATCTTGCCGTAGTTATCGATAAAAAGGATCGTGTTGTAGAGCGTGTGGCTGCCAGGGCGATCGCTCATTTCGGTGCAGCCTATGGCGCAAATGATGTTTGCTTTCTTGGCGGCCTCGCAGAGGCGCTCGGTATCCTGGCCGGGAATCAACAGGGCATTTTTCTGGTACTCGACCATCCACTGGCTCCACCGTGATATCGGCTGGACGCTCCTCCAGTAGGGATATCCCGGCACCAGCGTTTCGGGGAATACGACGAGTTGCGCTCCGCTGGCTGCGGCCTTATGGATGGCATTGCAGACCCTCTGGAGCGTCTCGTCTTTTTTCATGTAGGCGGGAACGATCTGAGCAGCGGCGACTTTTACCTTGTCAAGCATGGTCTTCTCCTAACAGGCCGCTGAAAAAGGCCCATCTGCGGAATCTTCGTGCTCGTGATCGTCCCTCGTGCTCGTTTCCGAACACGAACCACGAACACGAATAACGAACCCGGCGCCTTGCATCTGAGACCTTTTTGACCGGCCTGGGATCAAGTTTTTAGCAGCCCGCATTAAGGACCTACTATCGAAATAATGGCGGAAGCACATTCTCATCCTGTCCCAGGACAGCTCCCGTTTCGGTCCGGACTTTAACGCTCCGATAAGAAAAAGGCGTATTTCGTCCGCGCAGAGCGACAATTTTGCCGTCGCAGACGATCAAGCCTATGGCCGGGACATCTCCGTATTCTATGGCTGCGAGAGCATTCTTCCCGGCGGAATCCCGCGGGCAATCCATGAGCAGGATATCGGCAGTATAGCCGGGCCGGATCATGCCGATCTCCTGGAGCCCGTAAGCCCTGGTTGTATTTCCGGTTGCGAGAGCGATCCCCACGGCCCCGTCGATACCCGCGAGAGGGCAGATCTGCACAATCGTCTTGAGAATCGCCAGAGGAATGGCTCCATGACCTACCGGGGTGTCGGAACCGATAATCAGACGCTGCAGTCTCTTTTCCTCCCGCAGCCGGCCCGCCACGTGAACCGACGCCTTGATATTCCCGCAATGGATAATCTCTACAATGGTATCAGTCTCATCGAGGACTCTATCGATTTCCTTGAGCGGGGCCGTCACGGGGCCTCCATTGATATGCACGATCACGTCCGGTTGATACTCGATGACCTCGTCCGCCCAGAAACGGACCGATCCCGGATAGGATGGGGCGCCAAAATGCATGGGGATTTTCATACCGTACTTTCGCGCCCAGTCCATCATGGGCTTCACTTCCTCGTACTTGTAGGCTCCGCAGCCGCCGATTTCAGCCACCAGCTTGACTCCCTCCCGCGCCATTTCCTCGAAGTCTTTCTCGGTGAGACCGTTTTCGAGGATCACGGACCCGCTCAGCATCTTGAGGCCACCACCCGGGCGGTACTCGCGGTAGATCTTCGAGCTCAGGATGGCCATCGCTTTGGTCCCCAGGGCATCTGTGGGCCTGCCTTCCAGATGGACGATCCCCTGAGAGAGCATCGAGGTCACTCCTCCCTGAAGCGCCCCTTCCTGTCTCTTATACACATCTGACGCTGCCGACGATCTTACGCGTGTAGAT
>CAZLYW010000084.1:0-3113 GCA_964563915.1 uncultured Candidatus Peribacteria bacterium
GGATCGTCCGGAGTCCCGTTGCAGTCGTCATCCCTGCCGTTGCAGGATTCCGTTGCACTCGGATGGACGTCGCGGTTGGTATCGTTGCAGTCCCCCTGCGCGACGGTGAATCCATCGCCATCCGCATCCGGCGGAGGTGCGGGGGTCGGCGGGCATGTCACCCAGAGCGCATTCGGCCCGCAACCACCGGTGTAGTCGGGCGGGTCGCCGTAGGGGTTCACGCGACGTCCCTGCGGATCCCGAACCTCGAAGTGGAGGTGGGGACCGGTGGAGCGTCCGGTGTGATCACTGACGCCCAGGGGCTGACCCACCTCAACCGTGTCACCCATTCGTACTCTCACCGAATTGATCTCGAGGTGGGCGTATCGCGTTTCGTATCCATTCGCGTGACGAATACGGACGTGGTTGCCATATTCGAAGGCCCTCACGAGCTCTCCAGGAAGCAGCCCTTCTTTCACCTTGATCACCTCTCCGGCGGCCGCCGCACGTACGATCACATTCACCAACCCTCTCGTACCGTAGTCCGTCGCGTTGTGGTAGTACGTCCCACCGGTATTGGGATCAACGCACGTCCACTCACACGTGATGCGACGGAAGGCATCGATAGGACGGTGCAGGAATTGCTCCGCGCTTGCGGATACGGGAATTATCGTGAAGACTGTTGTCGCCAACAGAATGCGGCTGGGTGCACTCGTGCGCTCGCACTGCTTGGTAGCGGTCATCGCAGCACCTCAATTCGATCGACGATGTACTCAAGTATAGGGTCGTCTTGGAATCCGCCAACACGGTAGACCTCATCGCCCTCGATCCATACATATTGTACGGAGAGCCCGAGGTCATCGAAGAGATCACTCCTCCGAGAGATCCTGCGCATCATTTTGCCCGCACGTTGTACCGATTCATCCTGAACAACTTCGTCAAGCTGCTGGAGGTACCCCTCGATGGAGCCTGGCTGCCTCTCGAACCAGATGAGAGCAGGCATGTCACTGTCTTCCGGCGGCCTCGATCTATACATATCGAGCGCTTGTTGATCGGACCCCTCCTCCACATACCACCCCTCCGGGTACGGGATCGTGATGCCGAGTTTGTCACTGCGGTACTCGGCCCATTTGGTAGGTAGTGTACTCATTGCGTCGCTCGATGGGCTCGTGGGGCTCGTGCCCTGGTCCAATGCACCGCTGTTCGGTTGGTACCCCTGCTTCTGGCACCCAGCGCCGAGGAGCACTGCCGCAATCGCGGCAACGCAGAGCGTGATTCCCATTCGGTTGTGAATGAACGGCATCATTCCTCTCTTTCTCTCTTGAGGACCTGCATTCAGCATATCGCTTGCGTGCGTGATGAGTTATCCACTCCTTCACTCAATTGTACCGCCCACCGAAAAATGGGACTTGACCTGTCTGCAGAAAACAACCTCGTGACGTTTTGATACCATCGTCTACCTCAACAAATCATCGAGTTCACAAGAAAGCAGGGCAGACGTCGTGAGCACGATCTGTTCTTTCTGATTGAGGTTGTCAGCCGTCATGCGTATCACCTTCGTGATGATGTGATCCCCGAGAATGGCCCTGTTCATTTTGTTGAAATACTGCTCCGCTTTCTGATAGAACAGCGTCGCGTACTGCTTCAGCTTATCCTCCGGGACGGGCCTCGAACTCGACCCGCTCCTGGGCAGCTCGATCGTACCCTCCAATGCCTTGTCTGACTCAATGCGCAAATCACCATCACGGAAAATAATCCAGTAGCCACTCACGGCATACGTAATCTGAACCATGACACCGTCTTCTGTTGCGTACCAGTACACGAACGAGTAGTTATCCGAGTGGAAATCATGATGCACGACAACGCGCTCAAGCTTCGTCACGGTGTGTATCTGGTATTCGTCCAGGAGCCGCAGATAGCTCTCTCGCCAATTTTTGAGCCAATGCTCGATGAATGTCTGATTGAGAAAAAGTGGCAGGAGATCCTGTTTGAGGTTTTCATCGTTCACGCTATTCATCTTGAACGTGAGCTTGTCAAACAGTGCACGCGGATTCCGCGAGTCAACGCCCTTGGCAATGAGGTAATCGAAGTCCGGTACTGCCCTTTTCCCCATGTACCAAAGGAGGTCGTAGATATCGCGCCCTTTTTCTTCGTAGATAGCCCCTCCCACGCCGCGAGTCCCGCGCAAGAAGATGGCGGCGATCTTGCTCGCCATGAGGGCGGACATGTTGTATGTGACGATCACGAAGGACAGTTGATCGCGATTGATCGGCCTTCGTTCGGTGACTGTTTTGGGTGCAACGAAATGGTTGAGGTCCACTTTGACATGCACCTGCTTCGATGCGTGTCCAACGCTCAATCCGTCACCGACGTTGAATTTGAGGATGATCCCCCTCCCGTTGGTGATCTTGACGGTGAGAAAATCACTTCCCGCTCCGTAGGTGCTGGCGAAGTGTTCCTCGATTGCTCTTTTCAATTCCTTCAGAGATGGTTCCGTCACCGCGCGCGGAACCTCAAAATCCAAATCAACCGACATGCGGTCAAGTCCGTGAATGATGCGCAGCGCAGAGCCACCGTACATGATCCAATTGCGGTATTCCGAGTGATGGTAGATGAAATTGAGAACATGATACTGCAACTCCTCCTTGAGCGCGTTACGACGCGCTTCTGCATCAATGCCGCTATAGGTGGTAAGGTCGTCCAGTCTCCTCTTGAGGATGGCGGAAAGCTGCTCACTCATACATTTTGATCATTGCGGAAAACTTCGCCTGCTCCTCCTTGCTTATCTCGTCAATATCTATTCGCAGCTCCTCAATGAGCGCCTTGATCCGTGCCACCGTAAAACCACGGAACTGGTGCGTGCGAAAATACAGCAGGTCAAACAGTGCTTTCGCGGGTGAAGCAATAAAAAAATCGAATGTTCCTTTTTCCAAAGAGAAATTCGAGAAAAGCTTTTCGTTGATGGACTGGTACGAAAAATTTCCCGCCTTGGTCCGGTATGTCCTTGTCACCTTGAGCGTGACCGATGTCACCGAATGGATCGCTTCCGTGGCGAGGCCGTAGTACTGCAGCGCCGCCCACGAGCTGACGTACGACGGCGTGCGGATGATGTTCGCAAGGTAGAACGAATACGA
>CAZLYW010000085.1:0-2991 GCA_964563915.1 uncultured Candidatus Peribacteria bacterium
GCTTTTCTTCACACCGGCAGTATAGATGCAGAGATTGGTGATACTTGACGACTTGACGACTCAATATCTCAGTATGTTGTCGCAGCCGTAGATATGGCTCAACATGCAGAATTCTGCTATTATGAGGAGAAATGCACATCGAGATCCACCTTCCGCGTCCCGGCGTGGCGCTGCTCGCGATCGCGGCGGTGTCCGGATGGGGGATGTACTGGAGTTCCGGCACGGAAGCAGAGACAGCGGCAGTCATTGAGGCGCCGCCGATTCACGCGCCCACGGCTCCGGCGGTGGAACAGGCCGCGCCGGAACGTGCGCAGGGAGAAATTCCCACTGCAGCCTTCGGGGATTCCGGACAGGACAATACGGAAGAAGGTGACGACACGCGCCTTACCCAGACGGAGATGCGGGTGAAGTGGGCGCGCGCAGAACAGGACTTCCTCCGGCAGAGGCAGGATATCATCCGAGACCAGCTTCAGGGATTGCAGAAGGAGCGCGATGCACTCGGACCGAACATTGATCCGGATCTCGAGGAGCAGTTCCGCCGGAGCGTCCAGCTCCTGACGTCGCTCGTCAGAGACCAACAGAAATCCGAACAGTTCCTGCGCGCGTCGTACCGACAGGGCTGGCAGGCCGAAGAGGACGCGATGGCGGCTGCTGCGGGTGTCCCCGAGAAACACGTCAGCCTCTTCTGGCCAGTCGAACCGACGATCGGCATCTCCGCGTACTTCCTCGATCCGGGGTACAAGGAGCGCTTCAAAGTCGACCACTATGCGATCGACGTTCCGGTGCCGCAGGGCACGGACGTGCTCGCGGCTGCGGACGGCATCGTCAAGGACGTCGTCGACCATGGTCTCGGATACAGCTATGTCACGATCACCCATGGAAACATGCAGAACGGCGTACCTAAGGGTACCGCGGCGGTCTACGGCCATCTGAGCGAAATCTCTGTCCGGCCGGGGCAACGGGTGAAAGCGGGAGACGTGGTCGGCAAATCTGGCGGCATGCCGGGCCTCAAAGGCGGAGGCTCTTCGACGGGTCCGCACCTCCATTTCGGTCTCTACATCAACGGAGTTCCGGTCGATCCGCTCCAGTATCTGCCGAAGTATCAGGGATAACCATGGTGCGTTGCGGTTTGAGCCTGCGCTCTGGCAAAGGCGTCTGTCATGCCCGCCACATAATCCTTCACGGCATCGGAAAGACCGCTTCCGGTGCGTTTCTGCAGTTCCAGAATTTTCTCCGTCGGTTTCATCAGGAATTGGCCGCAGAGCGTCGTGATGATTTCCTGCCCCTGTTTGTTCGCTTCCCGCACGCGCGGGTGGGAGTACATCCGTTCATTCAGGAATTCATGAAGATTCTGCAGCGTCACGGTCATCGCATTGGAGAATTGCACGATGGGGGCCGCTCTGGCGTAGACATCTTCCAGCGTCCGGATCTTCTGCTCGGCCAGTGCAGCATCCGTCGTTGCATAGAGATCGTGGACGAGCAGGTGGATGAGTGCGCCACGCAGCGACGTCTTTCTCGTCTCACTCAACCGGATCGCCTCTTGCACGAGCGACATGGCGGAGAGTTCAGTCAGTGTGAAGAGCCCCGCCCGGATGCCGTCGTCGCAATCATGAGCGTTGTAGGCGATTTCGTCCGCGACGTTCACGATCTGTGCTTCCAGGCTCGGTGCACAGTCCTTTACAGATCGCTGCGTTGGATGTTTCTTCAAGCCTTCCAGCACTTCGCGATGGAGGTTCAGTCCGCGATGGAGCGCCGAGTGTTCCTCGAGGAGCGTCACAACTCGGAGAGATTGTTCATTGTGCTCGAACGCAGAACCGTGCGACTGCATCCATGCGTCAAGAGCAACTTCTCCCATGTGTGCGAACGGCGGATGGCCGAGGTCGTGCGCGAGGGCAATGCACTCCGCGAGATCTTCGTTCACACTCAACGTGCGCGCGATGTCCCGGGAGAGCTGCGCGACTTCCATCGTGTGTGTCAACCGCGTGCGGTAGTGGTCTCCTTCTCCGGCGACGAACACCTGCGTTTTGCCCTGGAGCCTCCGGAATGCTTGAGTGTGGATAATCCGGTCGCGGTCACGCTGGAAGGAGAAGCGGGTCTCATCGTCGGGCTCCGGTTCGGTCCGTCCGAGCGTTCCCTGAACGGGAACGGCGTAGGGGGCAAGTGAAACAGCAGCTTCTTCGATGCGAGTGCGCAGGGTTTTCATGGCAATTTGCAGCTTATCGAAGATCGACACAAGCGACAAAAGGAAGCCCTCGGCGAGGCTCCCACTCGACACATGCCCAAAGGCCGTCGGACAGAAACGCTTGTCCCTAGGTGACCCAGGGGGGTGACCGCAACCCGTCACCACAGTGACGAGTGATTAGGTCTCCCAAGCGACGTTTTAGAGAAGAAACGTATCTGCCACATGACGTGCCATCGAGCACTCGCAGCCTAGCGGCTGCAATGACTAATCTATAATGAAAATTATAATGAAACAATTGATCACTTTTCAATTTCATTTGTGATTCGTCATTCGTCATTTCAAACAGCAGACCAGCATATTGACATATCCACTCTTCACTTCCTCCCGGCCCCCTCCCCTGTACGTCCAGTATGTCTCCGGATGACACCGTGTGCAGTCAAGATGCATTTCAATGTTTTTGATGTCGACACCGGCATCGGTGAATTGCTGGAGCGCCCATCCGCGTAAATCCACTAATTTTCCGGAGACAAATGACTGTGGGACGTTTGGAATCTCGGACAGTGGATCACTGAACTCGCCGCACTTCATACAGAGTGATGGACCTCCGGCCACCAGACACTCTTCCGCGTCGATATCGAACTCTCTTTTGAGCATTTCAAAAAATGACGGAATAGTTCCGTCGCGCAGGCATCGCCAGCCGATGTGCACCGCACCGAGAACATGATGATCTGGAGCGTACACGACGAAGTTCTGGCAGTCGGCCCAGCGGATGCAGAGCGCGAATGCGGCCCGATCGCGCTCCTCAAGGA
>CAZLYW010000086.1:0-2988 GCA_964563915.1 uncultured Candidatus Peribacteria bacterium
GAGAAGACCCTGCCGAAGGTCCAAATGCCGAACCGGAATGGCTTCGTTCCGGCAATGCCGGTATACCCGCCGGACAAGAAACCCAGCTGGTTCTGAGCGCGAGAACGTCCCAGCCATCATGGCCACTCGTGCTGTGCAGCGGTCCGTCATTGACCGCGCGATCACATGAGCCCGTCTCGTGACCTCGCCTTGCTCGGCGAAGGCTGCGTGCGTCGGATGAGGTCCACCTCTCGTGTGCCGACGCGTGACGCATAAGTAGCAGGAAACGACCCTCGACACGAATCAGTGATCGGTCGAGACCTCCACGACACGGCGTGATGACCGGCTTTCGCGAGGTAAGGGACGCTTTCCTCGGCCCTCGCGGCCGAACCGAGTAGGACTCTCCCAACGTTGATAGCGAGCAGAAAGGCTAGGCGTGATGACGGGATCGATTCGAACGATACGGGCTGACAAGGGGTTCGGGTTCATCAAGGACGAGACCGGGAAGGAGTACTTCTTTCACCGAGCGCCGTGTATGGCGAAGGCCTCGAGGATCTGAGGGAGGGCGACAGCGTCGAATTCGACCTTGGCGCAGGGCCGAAAGGTCCCCGAGCCGAGAACGTGCGGCGCACATCGACCTAAGAGTCCAGCATCTCATGTCAGCGAACGCGGTCGGCATACATCGCCACCCCGCCATTTCTCCACTACGAGCAAGCGCGAGCCGCTCTCCGCGCCGGTAAGCACGTCATCGTCGAGAAGCCTCTGGCGGTCACGATGGAGCAGGCCGACGACATCGTGTCCCTCGCGCGAGACACGCGGCGCCTCCTCGTCACCAACTTGATGCAGCGCTATAACCCCCTCTTCGGACAGATCAAGACGCTCGTTGACTCGAAGCTTCTCGGCGACGTGCTGCGCGGAACCTTCGAGAACTATGCGTGCGACGAAGGGCTCGGGGCGGACCACTGGTTCTGGGACCGCGCCAAGAGCGGCGGGATCTTCATCGAGCACGGCGTGCATTTCTTCGACATGTTCGCGGGCTGGCTCGGCGGCGGGAGCGTCGAATCGGCGGGACGCGTGCTGCGCCCCGGATCGGGGATCGAGGAGCAGGTCTACTGCACCGTTCGCTACGGCGACGTGCCTGTCACCTTCTACCATGGCTTTACGCAAGCGGGCCGGATGGACCGCCAGGAGCTGCGCCTCCTCTTCGAGCGCGGAGACGTGACGCTGCGAGAATGGATCCCCACGCAGGCCGTCGTGCGCACGGCTCTGGATGAAGGGGCGACCCGTGCGCTCGCTTCGATCTTTCCAGGTGCGCGCATCGACGTGGAGAGCCTCTACGCCCCGTCGGAGCGGGTTCTCCGTGCGCGTCACAAGACCTACGAGGCCTATCAGCGCATCACCCTGACGTCGCCGCCGGCCACGAAGATGACGGTCTATGGCGATCTGCTGCGCGCCATGCTCGCCGATCAGCTCGCGTTCATCGCCGAGCCCGCGCACCCGCGGGTGATCACCGAAGACAACGGGCACGAGTCACTTCGAATGAGCGTGCGAGCCGCTCAGCTCGCCACTGTGTCGTGAGTGAATCGGGCGACATTCTCTGCTCCGCCGCCGACTCCCCGCTTCAGCCCTGCGCGACCAAAGGCGGCCCACGAACCAATCGCTCGCATCGGGAGAGGAGGGGGTGTAATATTTCGCAACACCGCGTGGGGGCGGCGCGAAGAATCCAGATCTACATCGTCTGAGAACGGGGCCAAACACTTGGGAGAGCGATCATGAGAAATACGCTTCGGTCGAGTGTGCTCGTGACTGTTGGCCTGTTAGCCGTTTCAATCCCACTGTTCGCGCATCACGGAAACGCCTCGTACGACAACACAGAAGTCACGATCAAGGGAATCGTAACAGCGTGGCTCTGGACGAATCCCCATTCCTTCTTGAAGGTCGACGTGAAGGATGAAAACGGCCACGTCGTGCATTGGGTCTGCGAGAACAATGCTCCGTCCACTCTCGTGAACTTCGGCTTCACCGCGAAGACGTTCAAGCCTGGGGACGAGGTGACGGTGGTGATGTCTGCGACATCCAAGACGCTGCCCGTCGGCCGGATCCGTCGGATCATCCTCGCCAACGGCTATGTGATGCATGCATCAGTGCCGTAGGTCATGGTGTAAGGGGATTGTTCGCGCGAAGCGGGTCACGTCGAGTGGCCGACGGCCCCTGCACGACGAAAAGGATTGCGAACATGCCGAAGCGTTCTGTCGGTCCAACAATTGTTCTTGCTGTGCTGGCGTGTTCGCCCGTCACACGCGCTCAAACTTCTCCTCCGGCGCCGCAGACGGACACCACTGCCAAGCCTGCGAATGGCCAGAATGAGAATATTCATGTCGACGGTTGGAGCCGCCCGCAAACGTCCCTGGAGGCTTCCGGCAGGAAGCCGGGGCCCCCTCCAGTCCATGATCTATCTGGAATTTGGGAGCCGGTCCCAGGGTACAGGGACGGTGTCTTTGCGAACGGCCCGCGGGACATGCCCTCGGATCCGGCGCATGAAGCCATGATGCCGTATACGGCTTTGGGAAAAGAAACGATGGATTCTCATAAGGCGGGATTCGGGGTCAACATGGCTCCGATTTCGCAGATCAATGATCCCTTCAACACCTGTGATCCGATTGGGTTCCCGCGCATAAATCTATTCAACCTCAGGGGGTTGCAAATCGTTCAAACCCCGAGACAAGTGCTGATCCTCTATCAAAACACCAGGACATGGCGCAACATCTGGACGGACGGGCGAGCACTGCCCACGGAGATTACCGAGCCACGGTGGTTCGGATACTCGGTTGGCAGGTGGGTGGACCCTACCACGCTGGTGGTCACGACGATCGGGCTGGATGAAAGCACCTGGATCGACAACACGGGGCGGCCACATAGCGACCAACTGTCCGTGGAAGAAATCTTTCATCGCGTGGACGAATTCAACATCGACCTCACGGTGACCATTACCGACCCGAAGATGTATAC
>CAZLYW010000087.1:0-2828 GCA_964563915.1 uncultured Candidatus Peribacteria bacterium
ACGGGCAAGCTGCAGCGGTTTCTCCTCAAGGAGCGAGTGCCGGGCCGCTGAGAAACGCCGCGCGCCGCGGCGCTATGTCTTCGGCCGTGGGCGGGGGTGATGTGCTGGGCGATTTCCCTCGCCTGCCGCGTGGTCTGAGCAGGCCGGGCGGGGGCGCCGCGGCGCGCCGGCGCGCCTCCCGATGCTGAGAACGCCTTTTATGTCGCCTATCGGTTGTAATCCCGTTTTCATTCCGCTAGGAGGATCTTCAAGCGAGCGTCGGTCCGTCGTCAGGCTCGACCAGCGGGGCCGGTCGGCGATTGTCCGGATGCGTGGGGAATTGTCACTCATGAATAAGCTGGTTACGGGCTCTCCACCAACATCGGGCAGCCGTGAGAGCGGTAAGGTTCACACTGAATTCTCGTATTCATGTAGTAGTGTTCTTCCGGTTACGGGCGCGGCCGAGGTTTCTCCTATCGAGTCCCGCGCCCAGTCTGTCCTCTAGAGCGCGAATCGCTCTCCTAAGGTCGTCGCCAAGCTCGCCCTCATAAGCCTGAAGCTCTACAAGACGATGAAGAGTGTCCACACCCCCGAGGTCTTCGCTCAACTGTTTAAGTGCTGAGCGTCGCGGTTCGCGTTCTTCGGAATAGATCAGAAGCGTCTGGATAAGTTTGTTCAATTCTCTTCGCGATGCCACGAAATTGTACCTATAACTTTCCACCGCGTCTCGCGGAATGTTTCGGTTGTCAAGTATTCGACTCAGCAACAGATGATGGAACACGATCAGGTTGTCCATGCGGACAAAAACATGCGTTGTGACCTCGGCAGCGCGGACCAGTTGAAATTCATCGTGCTTGCGCGCCGTACTCGCGTTCTCGAGCGTTGTTATCCTTCCGCTGACGTAGTGACTGACATACGCGATCACCAACGTCGAGAATGCCGCCCAGACTGCGATCTGGAGTGCGAGCAGGGCAATGATGTTCGCGTTGTCAAGTAATAGCGGCATCACGCGCTTCCTTGGTCCGAAGGCCGCCGAATGATACTCTCGATCTGGTCGCCGAGTGGAACGGGATCGTCGTAAGCGCTCTTGCTAAGCCATATGATTCCATGCTGTTTGGCAAACTGGGCTATTCGGTCGATCATCCGCTTTGATGCGGCCTGGCTCATGAGGATGATGTGCGAGAGAGGAAAGTTGGACGGGGCCGCCACAATCTTCTCGACGAGCTTCAATCCGGTCAGCTTATAATCTTCCGTCTCGTCCCGGGAGAATGAACTTCGACCCTCCTCCGGGTTGACAGCAAGCATCACATCAATGGCCAGATAGTCCGTGGGCTGAAAGGTTGGCAGGAGACGCAAAGCCTCGTCGGCGTTCGGAATCAGCTCGTTTGCGATGCCGCGCAAGTCGAGTTCTAGCCTCAGGGGCTTCAGCTGAATCTCATCCTCGTCGATCACGTAAAACATGGCTTAACCCCCAGCGAGTCTGAGCCTTACGACGAACCGCGTACCACCCACCACAGGCTCGTAATACAAATCTCCGCCCATCGCTAGCATGAGATCCTGAGAGTGGGGAAGACCTATGCCGCTGCCACCTGCGGGCCGACGCCGAATCGCATTGTCGCCGCGGTAGCCGTCGACGAAGATCCATGACGCCTCGCCAGGCGCCACGCCGATGCCGTTGTCGTCGACAAGGATTTCGAGAAACTCGGGGCCGATACGGTAGTCGAGCACAACTCTTGAGTCGGCCGATTCTGGTCGTGTGTACTTAATTGCGTTCTCGATGACGTTACGAAAGACGGTTGTTAGTGCCGAGACGTCACCGAGAACTTCGGGCAGCTTGATGAATACGTCGTAGTTCGAGTACTCGCACGAAACATAGCCCGCGTTATGGACCTTCGCCATGTCAGGAACCATTCCTCGCACTTTTGCCAGGACGTCGCCAGTAATCCTGATGCGTTTCAGCTCTGAGAGTTGTCTTACACTTGTGTCGAATCTCGGGCCATACCACGCAACATTCCGCTCCACTTGCCACTTGATGTCTCTCATCATCGCGAGACTATCCGATAGTATGTATGTCATCTTCGGATTATTTATAGTCACGGCGTCCGGGCGGTCTGCAAGGTGCGCAATGTTCAGTAAGACCGCAGTGATGTTCGCCTTAATTCCGTGTATAACCCGCTCGAAATGGTCCTGTTCCTCCTGTGCCCTTCGCAAGTAATTCGTGACGACGCCGATCAACTCAGCTATGTACTCGCAAATGACTACGTCATCCCAGCCGAAGGGCAGGGCGGCTTTTCCCCCCTCCCACGGGCTGACCCTGTTAATGAATCGCACCACGCCCAAGGGCATCACTTTACGGGGCGCCGAAGTTCGGCCCCAATCGAAGATGGGCAGGGCCAGAAATGAGGTTCGCGGGCTCTGGACGAATTCTTCGTACTTTCCTTTTTGCTTGTGGTCCCGCGGGATGTTGTCCGTAATCGAGATCAAACCCGTTGTTGCAACGTTGACCGTCAGCCGCTCCTCTCCCACTTTATAATGCACCTCTGCTCTGGGAGTGGGCCGGGCCAACCCTGTAGTTGCATGGAGTTTGAGCAACTTCCGTTGTTTGTCCCAGAGGAAGATCGAGCCACCTTCGCATGGCAGCCAGTGGCAGGCGGTGTGCAGCGCGGAGTAGAGGAAGCTATTAAGATCCCGTTTGTGAAGGGCTTCTAATACAATTTTCCTTCTGAACGATCGCTCTGTCGAATTCAGGCTCAACGTAACCAGGGAGGAAAAAAAACGTGTCAGTTTAGGAGCATCTGCCTATCGGGTTGACTCCGAACGCCCCCATGGGTAGCGTGGCGGCGTGGGCC
>CAZLYW010000088.1:0-2767 GCA_964563915.1 uncultured Candidatus Peribacteria bacterium
CTTGAGCCACTTCCGCAATGCTCAAACCCCGCACGCTCGCTACGGTGTCCGCCACTATCCGGACATAGGCTGGCTCGTTGCGTTTTCCGCGGTGGGGAACCGGCGCGAGATAAGGAGAATCTGTCTCCACCAGGATTCTGTCCAGAGGCAACTTCCCGACAACATCTCTGAGAGGCCCTGCGTTTTTAAAGGTGATAATGCCGGTAAAAGAAAGGTGGAATCCTAGATCTAAAAACTCCTTCGCGCTCCGATAGTCCCCGGTAAAGCAGTGGATGACGCCCCGGATTTCTCCCTTCCCCTCACGGCGGAGAAGCTCAGCGACCTCCCGGTCCGCCTGGCGGTTGTGGACCACCAGGGGGAGCCCGGTCTCGCGCGCCATCTGGATAAACCGGTAGAAGAGCTCCATCTGAACGGAGCGCGGTGAATGATCGTAGTAGAAATCGAGTCCGGTCTCGCCCACGGCGACGACCTTAGAATCCTCCAGCAGTTCCCTCAGGTGTAGGAAATCCTCTTCGCCTACATCCTTGGCATCGTGGGGATGCATGCCGATCGTAGCGAAGAGCGCGGGATAGGAATGAGCTAGCCGTAGCGCCGCTTCGTTGCTGGAGAGAGGACCGGCACCGCCGATGACAATGATTTTCTGCACGCCGGCCTCTCGGGCCCGTTCGAGAACCGCGCTCAGGTCCTGAGCATACTCGTTTCCCTGGATATGGGCGTGGCTATCGATGAGGAAGGAGTCGGACACTAGACTAGAGCAAGAGCATTTTAGTCGGTTCGAGTCTCCGCGTACGCGGGTCTACAGTGAAACCGAGTATTTCCAGCGCGGTGACCCCGAGAAGAGGAGTATCTGTAGGTTCACCAAAAATGGCCGGCACCGTTCCTACTTTTCCGTTGATTTTAAGGAAGACATCTCCCAATTGCCGTGTTATTTCCCGCCCATCGGCCAAGTGAAAGGTCTCCCGTCTGTATGGGGTGATTCCGAGTCCTTCAAGTGTGTCGCGTGGCAAGAGGCTGAAAATGGCTCCAGTATCGGCAATGGCCTTCAGCTTGCGCCATTTTTTTCTTCGCTCCCTCGGGTTGGCAATCTCAACGGTTATCTCAGTTATTCCCATGGCAAAGACTCTAACATCAAAGGGACTCTGGCTCAATCCGCGGGAAGAGGACCTTGGGCGGCTTAATTTTGTGACCTGGCGGGAAAAACTCTCCCCACGGTGCCCGAGGGGCCGATGCGCTCTCGGACACGCCGAGAAGCGTTCGGATCTCCTGGGTGGTCTCGGGGAGAAAGGGAGTTAAGAGATGCGCCCCCACCCGGATCGCTTCCAGCAGGTGATGGAGTATCTCTCCGACCCTGCGCCGCTTCTCGGGTTCTTTGAACAGCACAAAAGGAGAAGTCTGGACCACGTAGCGATTGGCTTGATCGATTGCCCTCCAGATGGCCTCGAGCGCGCGGTGAAAATAGAGTTCCCTCATGTGCCGGTCGACCTCTTTGCTCGCCTGCTGAAAGGCCTCCCGCAGTTCGAGATCTTCCTGCCTCCATTCGTTTCCCAGCGGTTGCACGGCGCCCGCAAAGTATTTCTCCTGCATGGTGAGGACGCGGTGGATGAGGTTACCCAGATTATTCGCCAGATCCGCATTGATTCGGGTGATGAAGGCTGCCAAAGAAAAGGTAGCATCCTCGCCGAATACCATCTCGCGTAGGAGGAAGTAGCGGAAGGCGTCCATTCCGTATCGCTCCTTCATCTCGAGCGGCCGCACGACGTTGCCCAGACTCTTGGACATCTTCCCAGACTCCATGATCCAATAGCCGTGCACGTTGAGGCGCTCGAAAAGGGGGAGGCCAGCCGCCATGAGCATGGTGGGCCAGAAGACCCCGTGGGGCTTTAGGATATCCTTGGCGATGAGGTGATTCGCTCTGGGCCAGTAAGCCTCGAAGAACTCTTGCCCCCGCAGCCTGAGGGCGCTCACGTAGTTGATCAGGGCATCGAACCAGACATAGGTCACGTAGTTCGAATCGAAGGGGAGCGGGATGCCCCACTCAAGCCGGCTTACAGGGCGAGAGATGCAGAGATCCTCCAAAGGCTCGCGTAGAAAAGCGAGGACCTCGGCGCGGTAGCGCTCCGGACGGATGAAGTCCGGATGCGACTGGATGTAGTCCACGAGCCTCTGCTGGTATTTGCTCATCCGGAAGAAGTAGTTTTTCTCCTGGATGTAGGCAGGTTCCTTCTGGTGATCCGGGCACTTGCCGTCCACCAGTTCTTTTTGCGTGTAGAATCGCTCGCAACCGAAGCAGTAAAAACCCCCGTATTCCCCGAAATAGATATCTCCGGCATCGTAGATTTTTTGCAGGATTTCGCGCACGACTTCCTTATGGTAGGAATCCGTTGTGCGGATAAAATGATCGTAGGCGACTCCGCAAGCATCCCAGGTCGAGCGGAAAACAGCGCTAACGCGGTCCGCATAGCTTTTGGGCTCCATGCCGCTTTCTTTCGCGGCCTGCGCGATTTTGTCCCCGTGTTCGTCGGTCCCGGTGAGGAAAAAAGTCTCGATGCCTTGACTCCGGTAATAACGCTTCAGGGTATCGGCGATGATAGTCGTGTACGTATGGCCCAGGTGAGGCTCCGCATTGATATAGTAGATCGGGGTAGTTATATAAATTCGGTCCACGGTAAGAATCGTTGTTGGTTTTTAGTCTAACAACTAACAACCCAAAACTAGAAACTAAAAACCACTCTCAGTAACCCTTCGAAGCAAGTCTTCGAGAGCCATG
>CAZLYW010000089.1:0-2759 GCA_964563915.1 uncultured Candidatus Peribacteria bacterium
AGAGGAAGAAAAATAGCGAGAAGAAGAAGAAGAAGAAGAAGAAGAAGAAGAAGCAGGCTCTCCTTCGCTCGCTTGCGGCGAGCTACGGAGGGCAGGCGAGGACAAGGACGAGCCGTCCGTGCCGACAATGCGCACGACCGCTGATGCGGAACCCTCAAAGCGTGACGAGCTGATGGCGACGGACGACAATGACGACGTGGAAGAGAACGAGCTCTGATGTTCACGCACCATCGCCATGAATCTGTGCCAGTCGAATTGATCGCTTGGATGCTTGTCCACCGGCGAGCATATGCCAGTCTCTCGATCTGCAACGCAAGCGGTCACATGGCGATTGGCATCAAGACTGGCCACCGTTTCTCTCTCCCGTGTGCAACGACGGATCGCAAGCACGAGGAAGAACAGGACGGCCACCGTCGCGACGATGCCGATGGAGATTCTTCGAAGCTCCATGGAGGGGGAACTAAAATATCATATATCACTGTATTGTCAATTCCTCGGCGTTGACGGACGGGATTATCACTCTAGAATACCGACTGCCAACCCCACTACGCGCCTCACGCTTCATGGGGCACGTCCGCTCCTCCCAGCGTGGAGCGGCGGTTTTCCTTCCCTCATCAATGTATGGCCAGCTCATCTCATTCCATCCCTAAGCTCGCAATTACGATCGAGCCGCTCGGCGACCGCGTCGTCGTGATGCCCGTCGAGAAGGAAACGACGACCACATCCGGCATCGTCATCCCCGAGACCGCCTCCGGCGAGAAACCGCAGGAAGGCGTCGTCCTCGCGATGGGCAACGGCAAGCTGAAGTACGACGGCAAGGACATCAGCAACCCCCGAGACTTCCTGAAGATCGGCGACCGCGTCCTCTTCGGTAAGTACTCTGGCGACGAAGTGAAGCTGAAGACGACCGACGGCAAGGATGTGGAGGTGAAGGTTCTGCGACTCGATTCCATTCTCGGCAAAATCGCCGCGTAGTCCTCTTGTACCTCTTTACCCTCTCAACCCTCTTTTCCCTCCGCACCTATGGCAAAGCAATTACTGTTCAGTAACGACGCCCGCGACAAGCTCCTCAAGGGGGTCAGTAAACTCGCGAACGCGGTCTCCGCAACCATGGGTCCGATGGGCCGCAACGTCGGCATCGACAAGAAGTATGGCGGCCCGACCGTCACCAAGGACGGCGTGACCGTCGCGAAGGAAATCGAGCTCCCGGATCCGTTCGAGAACATGGGTGCACAACTCGTGAAGGAAGCTGCGACGAAGACGAATGATGCTGCGGGTGACGGAACGACGACAGCCACCGTCCTCGCGCACGCGATCATGCAGCAGGGACTCAAGCACTTGGGATCGGGCAAGAACGCGATCTCGATCAAGAACGGCATCATGAAAGCCGTCGTGGAGGTTTCGAAGTTCCTCGACACGCTCAAGAAGAACGTCAGCAAGAAGGAGGAGTTCGCCGCGGTCGCGACGATCTCCGCGCAGGATACCGAGATCGGCGAGGTGATCGCCGAAGTCATCGACGAAGTCGGTAAGGACGGCGTCGTGACGGTCGAAGCGGGCCAGACTCTCGGGCTCGAGAAGGAGTTCGTCGAAGGGATGCAGTTCGACCAGGGATACATCTCGCCGTACTTCGTCACGGATCCGGCGACGATGCGCGCGGTCTACGAGAAGCCATACATCCTCATCACCGACAAGAAAATCGGCAGCATCCAGGAAATCCTCCCGCTCCTGGAAGCCGTCGCGCAGCGGGGGCGCAAGGAACTCGTGATCATCGCCGAGACGGTTGAGGGCGAAGCGCTCGCGACGCTCGTCGTGAATAAATTGCGCAGCACGTTCCACACGCTCGCCGTCAAAGCGCCAGCCTTCGGCGACCGCCGCAAGGAAATGCTCAAGGATATTGCGGCGTTGACCGGAGGACGCGTGATTTCTGAGGAAGTCGGCCTCAAGCTGGAGAACGCGACGATCGACGACCTCGGATCGGCACGCCGCGTCGTCGCGACCAAGGACGACTGCACCATCATCGACGGCGGCGGCAAGAAGTCGGACATCGACGCGCGCATCAACGAGATCAAGGCAAATCTGGAAACCACGAAGTCGGACTTCGACCGCGAGAAGTTCCAGGAGCGCCTGGCCAAGCTCAGTGGCGGCGTCGCTGTCATCAAAGTGGGCGCGGCGACTGAAATCGAACAGAAGGAGAAGCAGCACCGCGTGGAAGACGCCCTCTCCGCGACCCGCGCGGCCGCCGAGGAAGGCATCGTCCCCGGCGGTGGCACTGCCTACATTCGTGCGATTGATACTCTCGGAAAAGTGAAGGTGGACAACGACGACGAGCAGATCGGCGTGGATATCGTCAAAGGCGCACTCACCGCTCCCACGATGCACATTGCGAATAACGCCGGGGTGGAGGGCAAAGTCGTCGTCGAGAAGGTCCGCAGCGGGAAGGGGAACACCGGCTACAACGCGATGACGCACGTGTACGAGGACCTCGTGAAGGCGATGGTCATCGATCCCAAGAAGGTGACCCGCTCCGCGCTCGAGAACGCCGCCTCTGTCGCCGCGATGTTCCTCACCCTCGAAGTCGCGATCACCGACATTCCCGAACCGAAGGCCGCCGCCCCGGCGATGGGGGGTGGGATGGGGGGTGGGATGGGCGAAGACTTTTAATCGCTAATGGACCCCCGCGAAAGTGAGACGCGATGAACGACGGCCATTACCCGCACGTCAGAAGACGTGCGCTGGTCGCGCGTGGAAACGCATTCATG
>CAZLYW010000090.1:0-2697 GCA_964563915.1 uncultured Candidatus Peribacteria bacterium
CCTCCACGAACATTCTCCTCGCCTCTTTCTCAATGATTCCCCGCGCGGCGAAGTAAAACAAATCATCATCCGTAACCCTGCTGACCGTCGCGGAGTGACTTGCGCGCACGTCATTTGTTTTGATCTCGAGCCCAGGAATCGCGTCGACTTTAGATGTTTTATCGAGCATCAAGACGTCCTGCGTCAGGTACGTATCGGTGCCGGTTCCGCCTCTGCCGATCGCGATCTTCCCGTCGCATTGCACGTGCCCTTTCTCCTCCGCGACTCCCTTCATCGTGATCTCCCCTCCCCCGCGCCGGCCGTTGAAGATGTTGCGCGCATGGAGACGGTACTTCTCCTCGTCCTTCGCGTAGAATACCCAATCGATTTCGCTGACCGCGTCGCTGCCATGTAATTCCGATAACAGATCATGATCGACTGTGTGCGCACCAAGGGTGATATTCCTCCACATGATCTTTGCATTGTCGCTGAGGTGACTGCGTTGCTTGAGTGTGAGTTGAACAGATGCAGATGCAGTTTGTGCGCTGACGAACTCCACCTGAGCGCTCTCTGAAAGAATGATCTCCATTGTATGAGTCCATTGAAAGGCGGTTTTCGTGTTTCGAGTTCCCGCAACCGTAACGAGTTCTTCTATGAGCATCAACCTCGCGGACTTCCCCACGTTCATTCGTACAGTCGTTTCCTCCCCACACTCCGGATATTCCCATCGTAACCGCACGGGGTGCTTGAACTGGGCTTCTTCCGGCACGAACAACGTCACGATGCCGCTCAGCGCACGGATCGTCGGATGGACCGCGCGGTCTTCCGAATCGACTGCGATGCTGAATCCCTCGACATCTGCCATACCGCAATCGTAGCATTTACAAGCCAAGAAAACCGGACATGGAGAGATTATTGACGTTTCCCTTGCTTTCAGCGCAAGGACAAGTACACTAAGCGCAGTTTATTTTTACCCCCTTCATTGTATGCCTAGCCCAGATAGTATGAAGCAACTTCCGGACATGCAGGATGAGACCGTCGTCGATCTTGGAGCCGTTGAGGCCACCGATGAGGGTGATCTTGCGAAGAAGATCAACGATAAGATGAAAAACATGATCCCAGGAATGGAGTAATCCTCAGAATCTATCGAAAAGCCCTCCGCAGAGGGCCTTTTCTTGTAATTGCTTAAATAATGAAAATTTGTTATAATAGTAATAACCTCCATACACACCTCTATGCAAGGAATCAATGTCCATGATAGGCAAGAGTGGCCGGATGCTCCGGAAGGCTCACCGGCACTGAAACAACTGATCGAGAATGAGCGTAAAGGAGTGCACGATCGATGCACCGATGTGATGCGCAAGACGCCTGGGCACGAACAGTAATCCACAGAAAGACGCTATCTCACCCAACACTGCCTTCCATTTCGAGTTCGATTAACCTGTTCATTTCTACCGCGTATTCGAGTGGAAGCAATCGGACGATCGGCTCGATGAAACCGTTGACGATCATCGCTCGCGCCTCATCCATACTGATTCCCCGGCTCATGAGATAGAAAAGGTCTTCTTCGCTGAGTTTGCCCACCGTCGCCTCGTGCGCGATGGTGACGTCGTTGTTGCGAATTTGAATGTCGGGGATCGTGTCGGTACGACTAATTTCATCGAGGAGGAGCGCGTCGCACTCGACATTCGCCGTGCAGTCGTGCGCATGGGGCGCAACTTTGAGCTGCCCGCGGTAGATCGCCATTCCACCGCCCTTGCTGATGGATTTACTGATGACTTTTGAGCTCGTGTGCGGCGCCAGGTGGAAGACTTTCGCGCCGGTATCCTGCCATTGTCCGACATTCGCGAATGCAATGGCCATATGGTCGCAGCGCGCACCCTCACCAACGAGCACCGAGCACGGGTAGAGCATCGTCGTGCCGCTGCCCATGTTGCCGCCAATCCACTCCATCGTTGCATCCTTCTCGACGATCGCACGCTTGGTGTTGAGGTTGTAGGTATCGCGACTCCAATTCTCGACGCTGGAGTAGCGGGCTTTCGCTCCCGGCTTGACGAAGATTTCCACGCACCCTGCGTGGAGCGCATGCGATCCGTACTTGGGCGCCGAGCAGCCCTCAATGTACTGCACGTCGGCTCCGTCCTCGACGATGATCAGCGTGTGCTCGAACTGCCCCATGTTCTTTGCGTTCATGCGGAAGTATGCTTGGAGCGGATCGCGGACTTTCACGCCTTTGGGAACGTAGAGGAACGTGCCGCCGGACCAGACCGCTCCATGCAGGGCGGCAAACTTGTGATCAGAAGATGGGACGCACTTCATGAAGTATTGCTCGACGAGGTCGGGCTGCTCCCGCACCGCGTCGTCCATATCGAGGAAGATGACGCCGAGGTCTTCCCATTCTTTTTTGAGGTTGTGGTAGATCATCTCGGATTCGTACTGCGCGCCGACTCCGGCGAGGACTTTCCGCTCCGCTTCGGGAATGCCCAGTCGGTCGTAGACAGAACGAATCTCTTCGGGAACCTGATCCCAATCGTCCGTTGGTCTCGAGCTTGCCCTGCCGGAGGTCCTGAGCGCAACGAATGGGAGCGGAGTGAAGGGGGCGTAGTAGATGATGTCATCCAGGTCGAGCGCCGAAAGATCGGCACCCCATGTGGGCAGCGGCTTCTCGTGGAAGATTGTGAGCGACTCGAGACGATGATGGAGCATCCACTCGGGCTC
>CAZLYW010000091.1:0-2685 GCA_964563915.1 uncultured Candidatus Peribacteria bacterium
TTACCTTTACTTTATTCTTGTCTTTATTCTTGACTCTTGCGTACCTTGTCCAAAGCCTCGTTGAGGTGGCGCAGCATGTGAAACTTGTCGTAAAGGATGCCAGCCTGAGGAGCGTGCTCGGTCTTGAGTGTGGAGGTGCGAAATGCCTTCCACATATCCATGACGGCCAGGCGAATCCGTTTGCATTTCTTGGGCCCCAGCCACTGGAAAAAGAGGTCCATGCTCTGCACCGAGCGGTCCTGCCCCCCGAACCAGATCGGCCGACCCCGGACCACGTCGCTCACGACGATCCGATAGGTATGCCCTTTGCGGATGGCGATCTCGTCGATGCCGAGCACTTTGGGGGCAGGCCTCCCGGCCCTGCGGAGTTGCTCGTGCATGTACTCCATTTCCAACGCCTTGGCCGTCTTCCAATCGAGGTGCAGTTCCCGGGCCACATCCCGGATGGTCGAGGTGCGGCAGCGCCGGCCCACGTAGAAGGCGAATCGTTTGGTGTAGAAGGGGTTGTCGGCCAACCAGAGCAGTTTCTCCTGCTTCACAGCGCCACAATTCCGGCAGCGTACGGGCCGGACCTCTACCTCCAAGTACACGTGGGTGTCGCCACAGGACAGATCGCGTACGCGGCGGATCTTGTGGTCGTAAAAAGTGCGCTGCATCTGCCTGCAGATACCACAAGGCGTTTTTTTCCCGGGCGCACGAGGCGCAAGATGCGAGCCTTGGGATCCCCAAACAGGCCCCGGACCGTAGGCTCCGGACGGAAACCGGAGAACCGATATGTGTCTTGCAACCGACGCTGTTTTCGCATCCGCGAATCATGCCACGTTTTTTCTCTCTGCGGAACGCCAGAAATCCTGGGAAAGAAAGGACTTTGAGGTCAGCAACCACGCTTTTTACCCACACACATTGGAGAAGAGCCAAGATAGAAAAGGGTGTATTGTGGGTGTTCTGGACGGCAAAGTGGCGCTTATCACGGGCGGGAGCCGGGGCATCGGCAAGGCGATCGCCATGGCCCACGCGCGCGAGGGAGCGAAGGTCTTTATCTGCGCGCGCAAGCGGGGGCCTTTGAGGGAGGCCGCCGAGGAGATCCGCGCCGCGGGCGGAGAGATCCATTGACCAGCGAGACGTCATTAGAAAGATCCTTGAGCACTTGGGTCCATGGGAGGAATCCCATGCCCCGCCGGATCGAAGTCCCCCGGAAAAGCGGAAGGGGCCAGGCTGCGCTGCAGAGAGGGGGATGTTAAGCCCCAAACTGTGCGCTTTCGCGGGGTCATCGGGGGAGTTGTGCCGCCTCGGCGCTCTTACTCAGAAGGAAATTCCTGCTATCAATTCACTTTTATCCGTCCACGGGTGAACGAGTAGGTCCGAGCGTCCATTGACAAGTGTATCTAAATTAGGATACACGTAGTCATGGGTCGATGGAAACGGCACGGCGTCATAGTTGTTCTCTACTCCACCGACCACGATCCGAGGCACGTCCACGTCTTCGAAGATCGTAAGCGCCTTCTCAAATTCAACATCGAGACTTGGACAGTGATGGAAGGTAAAATGACGCCAAAGGCAAGGAGAGCCCTGGAAGCTTTACGAAAGGAAGGCATCCTATGAGAAACCCGAAATTTAAGGAAGTTAAGCCTAACTACCGAAAGAATGTCCTGGAGATTACCCTTCTGGAAAGAGGCAAAGCGAAGAAGTACAGTCTTCCCTTCGCCGTCTTCAGAGATAAGGGGGTCAGCAGCAAGAATCGATTTGTGTCGATCACCGTTGATCAGGAGCTGGGCGATCAGGCTGTCTCGTTCGTCCTAGAAGATGGCTCCACAGGCGATTTTCCTGCGGACTTTGTTCTCTACTACTGTGATCCAACTTACCATTGGTCGCCGATTAACCAACTGAAGAGAGCGCTCAAAGAAAAGCTTGGCTCCAGCCAGTTGTCCGTGCGAGTGCTTGCTGATGCCTTGGATACGTCACCGTCTCAGGTGGTGCGACTGCTGCAGGAAAACAAGGCATCCAAACAGATCGTGCAGCTCTTCCAGCTCGCTGAATTAGCAGGCTACCAGATTGAATTCAACTTGCGGAAGAAAAAAGCAGCGTAGATTTGCAGCTACTCTTTTCTACACCCCGACCAGAGCCCGAGCCCCTTTTCTCTGGCCTGTCGCTGCAGGTCCCTAAATTCTTCCAGATAGCGGAACGGAAAGCGCGTGTAGGCGTCGCCATACCCCTGACGGATGATTTCTGCATTTAAGAATGTCCCGTCTTCGAGGTAGACGTATCCCAGGGTGCGGGCCGTATTTGTCTTTATGTCCGGTAGCTGCGTTAGCTTGGTCTAGCTGCAACTGGATCTTTTTCCCGGCGGCCATTCTGCGGGTAAACTCTTTCGCTTCTCGGCCAAAGCACTGGACCGCCTTTTTCGGATGCACGGGTCTGAGACCAGGGGGACGTAGGTCCGAAACGTCCGTTATGACCAAAAGGGCTTCAGCTCCCACCCGTTTCTGATCATCACCTGCTCGCCGATCTCGACCCCTCTCAAAATGCTCTGCCTCGATACTCGCAGCAGCCTGCCGAGCCTCGTCGGCCTCAGTCCTCCGACTCGGACGGCCACGTAACTGACTACGCCTCTGGCCTCCACCACCTCCCGTCTCCGACTTCCGCCGCTCAACTCGGTAACCTTCAGTCCATACTTCTTGGCCACGC
>CAZLYW010000092.1:0-2620 GCA_964563915.1 uncultured Candidatus Peribacteria bacterium
CCTCCTCACTCCTGCCGAAGAACTCTCCTCCTTCTGAATCTTGAACGATCCGAGCATCCCCGTCCGTGCGACATGCGGACCTCCGCAAATCTCCTTACTGAATGCTTCGCTACGCTCAGCATGACGCTCCGAAGGACCGACCACGTAGACCTTCACCTCTCGGCTGCGCTCGGGGCCTTCGGCTTCCGCTCTTTCTTTCAATACTTGCGTATATTTTTCCTCAAATATGCCGATCGCTCCTTCCCGTTTCGCGCCTTCGACTGTCGTCAGATGATAGCTCATGGGGAGATCTTGTTTGATGGCATCGTTGACGAGATCTTCGACGCGTTGTATCTGCTCCGGCGTCATCTTCTCCGGATGCGTGAAGTCGAAGCGCAACCGCTCGGCCGTGATGTTGCTGCCTTTCTGCCACACGTGCGGCCCAAGGACTTTCCGCAGCGCGGCGTTCAATAGGTGAGTCGCAGTGTGGAGCTTGGTCGTCTCCGCGGAATGATCCGCGAGGCCCCCTTTGAATTTGCCGGCGGCGGCGGTACGGCTCATGTCTTGGTGGTTTTCCTTCGCTATCTCGAACGTCTCCAGCATCGTCAGCTTCTTCCCCAAATTCTTCGCGATTTCCTCCGTGAGTTCGCGGGGCACACCGTATGTTTCGAAAAAATAGAAGACTTTCGCGCCATTGATGGAATCTTTCCTTGAGAAATACTCCATGAGCTCCTTCTCGCCCTTCACGAGTGTCGCGCGGAACTGTGCCTCCTCTTTCTCTAAGCTCTCGAGGATGGCTTGCTTCTTTGCATCGAGATCGGGATACGCGGAGCTATACGTCGCGATGACACTCTCGCCGATCGAGCGGCAGAATCCTCCGGGGACGTTCAGCTTCCTCCCGAACCAGATTGCCCGCCGAATGAGGCGCCGCGTGAAGTAGCCCTGGTCGCGGTTGCCCGGCGGCGCGTTGTCGCCGATCAGGAATGTCGCGGCGCGCAGGTGATCGAGAATCACGCGGTAGGCCCGCGTCGTCTCCTCGTCGCTGCCGTACTTCTTCCCTGATGCTGCTTCCAGAGACTTCCGCATCGGCGTAAAGACGTCGACCATGAACATATCCGGATCGTCATTGATCGCCGCCGCCATGCGTTCCAAGCCGCCGCCGAAGTCGACGTTCTGCTGCTTCAATGTTTCGAATCCGTGCTCCGTCTTCACGTACTCCATGAAGACGTTGTTCCCGATCTCCAAGAATCGCCCGCAGTCACAGTTCACGTGGCACGGCCGGTCCTTCCATGCGGACTTCTCGTGCAGGTTCCTCTCCGAGCCGAAATCCCAGAACATTTCCGAGTCCGGCCCGCCGGGCTCGCCGACTGGCATCTTCTCCGGTTCGCCCGCACGGCTCCACCAGTTCTTCTTCTCGGAGTAGTAGAAGATGCGACCGTCCTGCATGCCGCGCTCCTCGGCGTCATCGATCGCACGCGCATCGATCCCGACCGAAGCGAATTGCTTCTTCCACTCCATAACGGATTCATCATCCCGGGGAATCATTTCCTTCCCGCGGAAGACGGTGACGAAGATGCGCTGTGGATTCAGTCCGATCGTCTTCGTCAGGAATTCGAACATCCAGGCGATCTGTTCCTCCTTGAAGTAGTCACCCAGACTCCAGTTCCCCAACATTTCAAAGAATGTCGTATGTCGGTTATCACCTACTGCTTCTATGTCCACTGTGCGGAACGATTTTTGGCTGTCGCAGATCCTCCTGCCCAGCGGATGATGTTCGCCGAGCAGATAGGGGAGCATCGGCTGCATGCCGGATCCCGTGAAGAGCGTCGTCGGATCATTCTCGGGTAGGAGCGATGCGCTGGGGATGACGGCATGGCCGTGCTTCTTGAAGAATTCGAGGTAGGCCTTCCTGATGTCGTCGGTTGAACGGGGGGGCATGAGAGGTCGAGTGTAGCAGTTGGAAGGGGCTGATTTGCAAAAATGGCTATTTATGTTTTATTGACTTATTTGATTGGTCCTGTAGAATTCGAGCCTATGCAGGATGCGCCCACTCTCAACTATGTGGATGAACAGCAGTGGCAAAGAGATATCACCATTCCCTCTCATCCTGTAGCGGCTGATACAGTGCAGGACCGTATCGTGCAGGAAATCCTTGATCATGGATTCGACGACAAGGAGGTATTCAGTATCCGCTTGGCGTTAGCAGAAGGCTTAACCAACGCCATCAAGCATGGCAATAAAAGCGATGCGTCCAAGAACGTTCGCATCAGGTACAGCGTGACTCGCGAGCGCTTCGACATCATGATTATCGATGAAGGCCCTGGGTTTGATCCTGCAGATGTGCCTAATCCGATCGCTGATGAGAATCTCGACAAACCATATGGACGAGGCGTGTTTCTCATGAAGAAGTACATGACGCATTTTTCAGTAGTACCGCATACGAGCATACTTGTCATGTCCAAAATGCGCTCCACGCAGGCGCCTCCCCCTGACGAAACAGCGATAGACGGGCTTCAGGAGACAGTGGTGATAGGCTTGAAGACAACGATCCTGCAGTGATTTCGGCAAGGCTCGATTGGCAAACAGCGTACTCACTCTTCCTGAAAATATTAATGTTTCAATAAGCCCAAGATTCTTTTAT
>CAZLYW010000093.1:0-353 GCA_964563915.1 uncultured Candidatus Peribacteria bacterium
GTCTTGGAGGAGGAGTGCGGGGTCCCGCTCCTTGGGATCTCCAAAACCGCCTCCTCCGGGCACTTCGAGCGCGAGGCGGTCGCCCTTGCGCATGACAAAAGTTTTCTTCGGGTTGATCTCCTCGCCGTTGAGCGTGATGCGCCCGCGCCGTCCGGGCATGCCCCCGAGCAGACCGAAGGCGGGATTGCGCGTGCGGTCGGCGAGGAAGGTGAGCGTCACAGGATGTTCCGCCGTGCAACGCAGCACGACGCGCTGGCTGTTGCCACCCCGAAAGCGCCCTGGTCCGCCAGAGTCGGGGATGATCTCCTTGCGCTCGAACAGTTGCGGAGCGGTATTTTCGATAACCTCGATTG
>CAZLYW010000093.1:363-2561 GCA_964563915.1 uncultured Candidatus Peribacteria bacterium
CCTCGATTGAGGTGTTCGAGACGTTGCTCGGGAAGGACAGGCAGGTTCCGCCATCGTGGTTGGCCGTGGCGCCCTGGCCGCCGTTGAGGAACCAGTTGTTGGCGAAACGCTCTCCAAACTTGTCCGTGCCGGTGGTCGTCACCGCCCAGATGGGCGAGCCACTGGCCGCCATCACTTTCTCGGGGATGGCCTGGGCGAGGGCTCCGAAGACCGCCGGAACGCAGTAGTGGCCCACCATGGCGCGGGCGTTCACTGCCGCCGGAAACCGTGGGTTCACGAGGCAGCCCTCGGGCGCGGTCACACGAATGGGGCGGAAGCAGCCTTCGTTGTTGGGCAGTTGCGGCTCGAGGGCGCACTTGATGGGAAATACGGTATACGAATAGGCGTAATGCGGGACCACATTCAGGCCCCGATCTACCTGAGGGGAGGTGCCCGTATAGTCCACCAAGATATCGCTCTCGCGGACGCTGACCCGTACCTGAAGGACGAGATCCTCCTCGAAGCCGTCCATGGTGAGCCGATAGTCATAGTCCCCGTCGGGCACCTCCGCGATGGCCGCCCGCATGGGTCCCTCCGAGCATCTATGAATGGCCGCTGAGAGCCCCCGCAGGTCGCCCAGGCCGTACTCTTCCATGAGCTCCACGATTCTCTTTGCGCCCAACTCGCAGGCGGCCACTTGAGCCAAAATATCGCCTTCTACTTGATCGGGAACGCGCACGTTGTCCCGGATAATTCTTCTGATCGTCTCGTCTATTCTCCCTTCCGACATAAATTTACATGGCGTGAAGCGGATTCCCTCCTCGAAAAGCTCCCGCACGTCAGGTGCCCGGAGTTTCCCTCCGATGTCCACCACGTGGCTGATCACACCCATGAAGGCCACAAGCCGTCCCTTGTGAAATACCGGATATGCGGAAGTGAAGTCGGGGAGATGCCCTGTTCCGATCCACGGATCATTGGTGAAGACGAGATCCCTAGGCCGCCAAGTCTCAAGCGGGAACTCCCGGAGGAAGTGCCTCATGGTTTGAGGCAGTGTGCCGGTGAAGCTCGGGATGCTGGAGGTCAGCTGAGCGAGGGAGTTCCCATCTTGATCTAAAAGCACACATGCGAAGTCATGAGACTCTCGGACGGTCGTTGAGAAGCTAGTCCGAACAATGACGGTTCCCGTTTCGTCTACGATCGAGATGAGCCGATTCCAGAGTATCTCGAGAGTGATGGGATCGAACTCAGTACCCCCAGCCATTAGCCGACCTCTTCTCTTTCGATGATGAGGTTGCCGTTGTCGTCTACGAAGAAACGCGACTGCGGGCCGATGATCGCCGTGGACTCTTTCTCCTCCACTACGGCGGGACCATCGTGCGATTTTCCGGCTTCCAGCCGGTAGCGATCGTAAACTTCCACCTCTATGAATCCTCGTTCCTCGGGGAGGTAAATCGGTCTTTTCCCTTTCAAAGGATCCCCTCCAGAAGCGGCACGACGGGCCAACTGGACGGGCGGCACCTGCGTCCTCGCAAACAGTCGCCAATTGTATGTCTCGAGCCTCACCGTCCCTACAGTTCGTCCGAAAAGGCGGGTGTATTCCCGCTTAAAGGATTCCTCGATCACCTGCTCGCTTTCCTTCGCAAGAGTGCCGGTGGGGACCGGCACCGGGATCTGGAATCCCTGCCCCGAATAACACATGTCCACCACTCGGCTGAAATCTACCTCTCCGGGCTTCACGCCAGCTCCCATGAGGAGTTCCCGGGCCTCTTCCTCTCGCTTTCGGTAGAGGGAATTTATCCATTCCCAATTTATCTCAGAGAGTCTGACGACGTAGGAGTCCACGGAGTCCGCCCGGAGCGGGACGACCAGTAGCCCCGCAGCCGAGGCCACCCCGGCCGATGGGGGGCAGACGATCCGCCGAAGGCGGAGCTTTTCCGCTAGGCGGAATGCATGTACCGGACCTGCCCCGCCGGTAGCAACCAAGGCGAAGCGTCGTGGATCTTTCCCTTTTTCAGTCACGTGGATTCGCAATGCCGATGCCATCATTTCGTTCACGATGTCGTGGACGCCCCAGGCGACCCGCACCGCATCCTCGCCTAATCCCTTTCCGAGGAAACCCTCAAAGGCTGTTTTCGCGGGCTCTAGATGAATAGGCATCGCTCCGCCCAAAAAGTAGTCGGGGTTGAGGTAACCCAGGAGCAGATCGGCGTCGGTCACGG
>CAZLYW010000094.1:0-2521 GCA_964563915.1 uncultured Candidatus Peribacteria bacterium
TCGTTCGGTGACTGTTTTTGGCGCAACGAAGTGGTTGAGGTCAATCCTGACATGCACCTGTTTTGATGGATGCCCGAAACTCAATTCCTCTCCCACATGAAACTTGAGCAAGAGTCCCCGACCAGTGGTTATCTTCACTGTGAGAAAATCAGCACCGGCCCCGTTGGTACTGGCGAAGTGTTCTTCAACTGCCCTTTTCAGTTCCTCCAAAAAATTCCCTGTCACCGTATGAGGAACTTCAAAATCTAAATCAACCGACATGCGGTCGAGTCCGTGGATCATGCGCAACGCGGAGCCGCCGTACATGATCCAGTTGCTGTACTCCGAATGATGGTAGACAAAATTGAGAACATGGAACTGCAGTTCTTCCTTGAGCGCATTGCGGCGTGTTTCTGCATCAATACCGCTGTAGGCGGTAAGATCGTCTCGCTTTCTCTTGAGGATCGCGGAAAGCTGTTCACTCATACTTCTTGATCATCGCGAAAAACTTCTCCCGCTCCCTCTTGTCCATTTCATCAATGTCTATCCGCAGCTCCTCAACGAGCGTGTTGATCCGCTCCGACGAGAAACCCCGGAACTGACGCGTACGAAAATACAACAGGTCAAAAAGTGCCTTTGCGGGAGAAGCAATGAAAAAATCGAATGTTCCTTTTTCCAGAGAGAAATCAGAGAAAAGTTTTTTGTTGATGGACTGATATGCGAAATTTCCGGCCTTGGTCCGATGCGTCCTTGTCACCTTGAGTGTGACGGATGTCACCGAATGGATCGCCTCCGTGGCGAGGCCGTAGTACTGGAGCGCCGCCCACGAGCTGACATACGACGGAGTGCGAATGACGTTGGCGAGGTAGAACGAATACGAAATGTCGTTCCGATGCGCATTGAAAAAATCCTCAGACACATACAACCCATTTTTGAGCTGATGAATTTCCTTGTACTTCAAAAAACGGCTGATGTACGTATCAACCGTCGTATCCTTCAACCCCAACTGCCTCCCGAGCTGATGCACCGAACTCTTATCGAAATGGGGAATGGATTTGAGCTGTTCTAAAAGGTTTCTCCTGCTTTTCATATCTATGACAGTATTGTACCATATGTGAAATATGGTAGTCAACTGTCACCTCATCGTAACTCCGAAATCCCACCGTTCAGGCAAAATCTCATTTATCCGATCTCCGGCCGTGTTCGATTGAAACATTGGTCCGGACCCTCATACTGTTCGCTTCTCACTCTGTCCAGCGCTCAGCTTTGGACACTTTGACGGCCTCACATTCAGATTCGGGCGCTGTCCGACTTTGGCGGGAAACTGAGAAAGGATTGAAATGCGCTTTCGTGCTCCCCCATTCCCCCAACAATTTGACCATCCGCAGACACCATCCGTAATGAGAAACCGGTCCGATGAACATCGGACCGGTCGTCATGTCCCTTCATCGGCAAGGATTCCAACATTCCGTGAATCCACCGGCGGACACACAGCAGCAGTCGAGGCATCTGCGACAGGCACAGTCCTGCGCGGATGCATTGTCTCCGATGGAAGCACCTGGATCCACATCACACCGTCTGTAGCATTCGTCAATTACCGGATCGCACCCACCGCCGCAATTCGGGCAATACCGAATACGGCAATACTCATCGCAGAGCGATGTTGGCGACCCGCAGCCGATGTAGCAGTGCCCTCCGATACACCTGGTGAACGGACTGGGGCAGGGACGATCGCATGACCCACAGGCGAATGGGTCGGATGCAAGGACTTCGGGTGCAACGTCATCAATCAAGCTGTTGCAGTCGTCATCTCGACCGTTACAGATCTCTGTTGGGGTACAGACGGTGGCGAGACCGTCGGGGGCGCATCGCCAGAATCCGGACACGATGCCGCACACCGGGATCTCCATCTCACAGGGATTGCCGACATCCTGCGCGAGGCCAACTCGCCAGTCTTCATCGATGGCGTCGTCGCAATCGTCATCGATCCCATTGCAAATCTCATCGGATGGCCGTCGGCCTTCGGGTTCCAGGGCGTCGCACGCTGTAGCAAAACCATCGGGGGTGCAGACCCAGGCACCAGTAGTACTCCCGCGGCAGGTGTCCCACGTGATCGTGCACGGCTGATCGAGGTCGGTCGTGAGGCCAGCCCGCCAGTCTTCGTCGGTGGAGCCGTCGCAGTCGTCGTCGAGGCTATTGCAGAGCTCGGGTTGTGGTGGGAGGGGGTCGACAGAACAGACGGTTGCGCGGCCATCGGGGGCGCAGACCCAGACGCCGGTGCTCGTGCAGGCACCAATGCCGACGGTACAGGGACGATCGAGGTCAATGGACAGGCCCTCGCGCCACGGATCGTCCGGGGTGCCGTTGCAGTCGTCGTCGAATCCGTTACACGACTCTGCAGCGCCCGGGTGGATGTCGCGATTGGTATCGTTGCAGTCGCCCTGCGCGACGGTGAATCCATCGCCATCCGCGTCGGGTGGAGGTGCGGGCGTCGGCGGGCACGTCACCCAGAGCGCGCCCGGCCCGCAGCCGCCGGTGTAGT